>NZ_CP129966.1:1652441-1982929 GCF_030503595.1 Corynebacterium sp. P4-C1
CTGTGGCCAGCCCCGGCGCGATGCTGATCGGGTGGGCGATCGCGGGAGTGGGCATGCTCTCCATCGCGTTCGTGTTCCAGATCCTCGCGCGGCGCAAGCCCCACCTGGACTCCGGCGTGTACTCGTATGTGCGTGCAGGCCTGGGCGATTTCATCGGCTTCACCTCCGGCTGGGGCTACTGGCTCGGCTCGGTGATGGCGCAGGTGGGCTACGCGACGCTGTTCTTCGGCACGCTGGGCCACTACCTGCCGTTCTTCGACCAGGACAACCCCTGGGTGATGGCGCTGACTGTCTCTGTGCTCACCTGGGGCATTTTCTTCGCGCTGACCCGGGGTGTGAAGCAGGCGGCGCTGATGAACCTGGTCACCACCATCGCGAAGCTGGTCCCGATTCTGGCATTCATTGTGCTCATCGCCTTCATCGGGTTCAGCTGGGACAAATTCACCCTGGACTTCTGGGGCGAGAACTCGGGCATCTCACTCTCCGACCAGATCCAGGGCATCATGCTGTTCACAGTGTGGGTGTTCATCGGTGTCGAGGGAGCCTCGGTGTACTCCAAGCAGGCGCGTTCCCGCCAAGACGTCGGCCGCGCGACCGTGATCGGCTTCCTGTCGGTGCTGGGCCTGCTCGTGGCTGTGTCGACGCTGTCCTACGGCGTGCTCACCCGCGAGGAGCTTGCGGCGTTGCCGGATAACTCGATGGGCGCGGTCCTCGAGGCGGCGGTCGGCCCGTGGGGCGGCGCGCTGATCTCCATCGGCCTTTGCCTGTCGGTGCTGGGCGCCTATATTTCCTGGCAGATGCTGTGCGCGGAGCCGATCGTGATGATGGCCTCCGACGGCCTCTTGCCGAAGCGTCTCGCCGCCAAGAACGAGGCGGGCGCGCCGTGGATGGCGCAGCTGGTCTCCACCGCGGTGGTCCAGTTCTTCGTCATCCTGTTCTTCACCAACGAGACCTCGTACAACACGATGGTGCAGCTCGCGACCATCATGTACCTGCTGCCGTACATCTTCTCGGCGCTCTACCTCGTGCTCCTCGCCGTGCGCGGCAAAGGCCTGACGCACCCGCACGCAGGCGAGCTTTTCGACGATTCCGGCCCCACCATCTCCTCCTCCGACAACCGCCGTCACCTCGCCATCGGCATCGTCGGCTTCATTTATTCGCTGTGGCTGATCTACGCCGCCGACCCGGTCTACGTGCTCTTCGGCGCCCTGGCGGTCATCCCCGGTCTCGTCCCCTACCTGTGGACGCGCCTGGCCAACAAGGAAAAGGTCTTCAACACCTTCGAGTGGGTCGTCGTGGGCGTGGTCCTCATCGGTGCCGTCTTCGCGGTGGTGGGGCTGTTCAACGGCTCCCTGACTCTGGAGTAGCGCGCCCCGCCATCGCCAGAATGGAGTCGGAGGACACGAGCACGAATTCGTTGTCGAGCTCGTGCCCGGCTTCGACCAGCGTCAGGTTCGCGGGCAGTTCCTCCCTGGTCGCCAAAGCGACGGCGAGTGCTGGGAGGGCTTCCGAGTCAGCGACGATGTGCAGCTGCCCGATGGTGGTGCCGGCGACGAAACGCAGCGCGGCGTCCACAATTTCTTCGGCCTCCTCGATTCCCACGGGGGCGTCCTCGCAATGAGCCACCGTGACCGCAATGGCCGTTTCAGTTCTGATCATGACCGGTGACTGTAGCCCGGGTGCCTGAGGAATCTCTGTGGCACGCGTCAGGTCCCGCCTAAAGTTGGAACGCGAGGTACGTCGACAGCACAACCACCAGCGTGAGCAGGGCGTACCGCACGAGTTTCGCGCCGCCGCCGAGCACGGTGCGCGCCCCGAACTGCGCGCCGGCGACATTCGCCACGGCGAGCGCGAGAGCCAGCGGCCAGTCCACGAAGCCGGCGGAGATGAACACCACTAGGGCACCAATATTCGTCGCGCTATTCACCACCTTCGACATGGCGGCCGACCGGAGGAAATTCTGGGCGAACAGCGCCGTGAACCCCATGATCAGGAACATTCCGGTGCCGGGGCCGAAAGTACCGTCATAAAACCCGACCGCTGCGGCCAGCAGCGCGGCAGCGGCGGTGCGGCCGCGCGTCAACCGGGGCCTGTTGTCGGTGTCCCCCGTCCCGAACTCCGGCTTCACCGCCACGAATACCCCCACGGCGATGAGAAGGCAGAGGATGAGGGGGCGGAGGAGGGCGGCGTCGACACGCGACGCGACGAGCGCACCAGCCGCAGACAGCACCCCCGCGGTCACTGCGTAGACCCAGGTGACCCGGGGAACGCCGACTCGCCGGACAAGCGTGACCGCCGCGGATGCGGTGCCCGACACCGCCGCGATCTTATTCGTCGCCAGGATCGCCGCCGGCGGCATGGGCGTGCCCGCCATGAGCACGGGAATGAGGATCAAGCCACCACCCCCAATGACTGCGTCGACCCAGCCCGCGAGCGCCGCCGCCGCAATCAGGATCACCCACATAGGCACTCACGCTACTATGACCAACCGTGGAACAACGCAGCCGATGGATGATTGTCGCGCCGCTTTCGGTGCTCGTCGGATACGTGCTCGCACGGCTCCACGTGCCCGCCGCCTGGATCTTGGGCGCGATCGTGGTGTCGGGGTTTTCCGCTCTGGGCACCGGCCGCGAGCTGAAGGTGAACGCGAAGTTCTACAACTTCTGCCGCGGGATCATCGGCGTTCTCGCCGCTGTCCCCCTCGCGGGGGTGCCGCCCGCGGAATTGCTGCACTACCTGCTGCCCGGCCTCGCGTCGGCGGCGGTGATCATCGGCATCGGCTTCGTCGGCGGGCTCTCGCTCGCGCAGTACGCGGGACGTAAAAGCCGCGGTAGCGAACTAACTGTCAGCCGCGAGACGGGCGTGCTGTCGATGCTTTCCGGCGGCGCGTCGATCATGATGACGCTTGCTGACGAACTCGGCGCCGACATGCGCTACGTCGCCCTCACCCAGTACCTGCGCCTGCTGGCGGTGTCAATGACCCTGCCCCTGGTCGCGTCGTTTTTGACCCATCCCGGCGACAACCACTCCGACGGGCTGGAGGTGACCTGGTGGATGTGGCTGCTCGTCATCGCCATCGCCCTGATCGGTGTGCCCATCGCCCGGAAGGTCCACCTGCCAGCGCCCGCCGTGTTCGGGCCGTTGATCCTCACCGCGGTGATCGCGACGCTGCTGCCTGTGCCGATCGTGCCGCCGGAACCCCTGGCGGTCGTGGCGTTCATGTCCATCGGCTGGGCGTGCGGCGGCGGACTCTCGGTGCCCGCATTGAAACGGTTCGCGCGTCTGCTGCCCGCCACCATCACGTTCATCGTGGTGGTCATGGCGTCGTGCGCGATGATGGGCTTCGTCGTGGCGAAATGGCTGGGCATCACCTTCTTCGAGGGCTACCTCGCCACCAGTCCCGGCGCGATCGAGACCGTCTTGGCTCTCTCGTCGGAGGGCGGGGGCGGCCCCGCCGTCGTGGCGCTGCAGTTGATCCGCCTGATCTGCATCCTCATCTTTGCGGGGTCGCTGCCGAAAATTCTGCACGCGATGGACCGCCGGAAGGACGCGGGCTAACCGCGCGATCTAGTCGCGCAGTCTAGTCGCACGATCTAGTCGCGTAACACCTCGCGGGCGAGCATGTCCATCGGCATGGAACCCAAGCGCAGGGCTTTGTCGTGGAATTCACGCAGGGTCATGCCCTTCTCGCAGGCCTTGGCGCGCAGGTCCATCCAGTCGCGGTAGCCGAGGGCATAGGACGTGGCCTGGCCGGGCCAGCCCATGTAGCGGTCGAGCTCGAAGCCCAGGTTCTGCTCGTTCATGGCCGTGTTGTCGCGCAGGAATGCCTTGGCGTAGGAGGCGTCCCAATGGCCGGTGCCATCCGGGGTCTTCTTGCGCAGGTGCACGCCGATGTCCACAGCCACGCGGGCGAAGCGCATGCGCAGAGAGTCGAGCAGACCCATGCGGTAGCCGAGGTCGTCGAAGAAACCGAGGTCCTCCATGAGGGTCTCGGCGTAGACAGCCCAGCCTTCACCGTGGGCGGCGTTCCAGTTCAGAGTGCGGCGCCACAGGTTGAGTGTGCTGCGCTGGGTCATGGCGATGCCCTGCTGCACGTGGTGGCCGGGCACGCCTTCGTGGCAGATGCGGGCGAGCTCGTGCCAAGCATGGAAGCCGTCTTGCCCCTGCGGCACGGACCACCACAAAATGCCGGGACGCAGCAGGTCCTCCGACGGCGGCGTGTACATCATTCCGCCGGTGCCGGCGGCGTCGACGCGGCAGTCGAGGCTGCGCACCTCCTCCGGCAGGGTGAACATCTCGCCGTCGAGGCGGTCGATCATCTGGTCGGAGACCCTCTGCATCCATTCGACGAGCTGGTCGTTGTCGGTGAGGGTGTAGTCGGGGTCTCCGTCGAGGCGTCGGTAAGCGCCGCGCGCCGTGCACTCCTCGCTGAAGAGCTCGCGGGCGACCTTCTGCTGCTTCTCGACGATCCCCGCCAGCGCATCCAGCGACCAGTTGTACGCCTCATCCAGGTCGATCTCGCGGCCGAGGAAGAACTGCGAGAACAGCTCGTAGCGTTCGCGCCCGACAGCATCCTCGTGAGAGGCCAGCGGTGCGAGCTCGGTCGACAGCCAATCGGCCATCTCGGCGAACGCGTTCTTCGCGCTAGCGACCGGCTCGGAATCGACGGCGAGGCCCATGGACTCCAGGAGAGAGCCGTCCTCGGCGAGCGCCTCGCACTGGCTGATCACAGCGTCGATCTGGCGTTGCGACGCCACATCGCCCTGCCCCGCCGCCTCCGCCAGCGATTCGCGGTACCCCGCCAACGAGCGCCGCACGCACAGCATGCGCTCCGCCAAGTTGTGGAGGTCCTCCTCGGTGTCCTTCGGCATGACCGTCAGTGCGTTGCGGATGATCTGCACCGGGCAGGTGACGTTGTTCAGCATGCGCAAGTTCTCGCCCCGGTGGTGGAGGTCGAGCTCCACCACCATGCGGTCGCGCAGGATTTCACCGGTGACGTAGTCGACCTCGTCGAAATCGTCTTCGTCGTCGGAGGCGTCGGTGCCGTCGTGAAGCGCGTCGACGTCCGCGATGAGGTCGCGGATGCGGTCGGCGACGTCGTTCCAGTGCTCCGGGCTGAAGTCCTGCAGCTGGTCGTCGTGACCCGGGATACCGAGCTCCGTGGCGAGCGTCGGCGACAGCTCCGCGAGGTCGTAGACGAAGTCCTCGCACGTCGCGTCAAGGAGCGATGGGGCGCGTTCACTCATGAGTGCAGAGTCTAACCCCGTAGAGGTAGTTTCCGCATACGCGAAAAATAGTCCGCTTGGTACGCTCTTTCGAGCCCCGAATGGACAACATTGTCTAGTCTCGTTCTAGAATGAATGTTATGAAATCCTCGTGGTCTGCGTTTTCACGCCCCCAAAACCCTGCCGCGAAGTGTCTGCACCTGGTGAGATTGAACCCGGTGACATCGAGAAGCGAGCTTGTCACCGCGACCGGCTTGTCGCAGCCCACCGTCACACGCGCCATCGCCGCCCTCATATCCGCCGGCTATGTCACTGAGCGAATGGACCTGTCGAAGTCGAAGGGCCGCGGACGCCCCATCATCCCCCTCGAGCTCTCCGACTTGGAGCCCGTCTTCGCCGGCATCTCCGTGGGCACGACCGCGACGTACATCGCGCTGTTCGACATCAAGGGGCGCACCATCCGCGACCTCGACGTGGACGTGCCCGTCGCCGATCTCAGCCAGGACGACTTCATCCAGCACATCATGGCGGGCCTCAACCGCATCATGGCGGACCTCGCACGCCCCCTGGCCACCGTCGGAGTGACCACCTCCGGCGCCGTCAGCCCCGACGGCGTGGTCAACGCGCCGAACCTCGGGTGGCGCGACGCGAATATCGCCGCGCAGCTCAACGAGCAGTTCTCGGTGCCCGTCACCGTCTCCTCCGCCGTCGCCGCGATCATCGGCTCCGAAATCCAGTCCGGCGACATCATCGGGGATGCCCCCATCATGGCGATTTTCGCCGACGATTCCATCGGCGCGTCCGTCACAGCCGACAAGCGCGTCGTGCCCATCGCCGTCGACCGCGGGGACCTCACCACGCAGGGTCTCCTCGACCAGATCGGCAGCGGCGGGCAATCGCTTAACGACGCCATCTCCCTCTCCCGCACCGACCCCTCCATCCGCGAAGCCCTGGACCGCCGCGCCGGGGGCCTGGGCGAAGTCGCAGCGCAACTGATGGCCGAGCACGGCGCCACCACCCTGGTCGTCGCCGGTTCCGCCTTCATCGACGACCCGAAAGCACCCGCCATCTTCGCCCGCACCGTGCGCCACACGCTTGCCGACGGCACCGACGCCAGCCTCCGCATGATCCCCACCCACCGCGAAATGGTGCGCGATATCGCCCGCGCCGTGGCCCTGGACCTCGTGCTGCGGGAACCCCTCGGAGTGACGCTACCCTAGCGCCGCTGCCTTAGGTCAGCTGCGCTAACCCAGCTGCCCTAGCCGTTCCGCGCGCTGGAAACGCAGCCAGTCCTTCTGCTCGCGCAGCCAGCGCCGGCGGGAGAGGATCTCCTTCTTGCGGAGCTCCAAAAGCGCATACAGGATGAACCCGGCCAGGAACGCTACCGCGCCGGGCACGTACATCCAGGTGAAGCCGCGCTCCGGGTGGTACTCCCACAGCAGTCCGGCACCGACATTCGCCGCGACAAAAGGAGCGCACACGGCGATCATCGCGCCGACGGAGAGCAACCCCGCGAACTGCCAGCGCACCGGGTTACCGTCGGCGAACCGGGCGGCGGCGCCGTTCGCCGCGGCGAAAACAGCCACACCAACGGGCACAATCCACACCCAGTGGTGGTACCAGGTGAACGGGGAGACCAGGCACGCACCATAGCCGGTCACGCCGACAGCGACGGGCATGCAGTCCAGACGCACCGCCAACCAGGCGGCGAAAGCGCACACGACGACAGCGGCGAGCAGCAGCAACAGCCATGTCGAGTCGGACTCGATACCGAGATTGCGCACGAGCACCGACTTCAGGGACTGGGCGCCCGGGTTGAGGTGGTCGCCGACGCGGCTGGATTTGAAGATGGCGTCGGTCCAGAACGCCTTGGCATCGGGCAC
The DNA here is from genome assembly GCF_030503595.1 of Corynebacterium sp. P4-C1. NCBI lineage: Bacteria > Bacillati > Actinomycetota > Actinomycetes > Mycobacteriales > Corynebacteriaceae > Corynebacterium > Corynebacterium sp. P4-C1. Next base: position 1,659,550 of record NZ_CP129966.1, read on the forward strand.
CACGACGAAGCCGAGCAGCACCGTGACCAGGAATGTGAGGAAGCTGCCGGCCGCGGCCCACCACCGCCGCTGGATGAGGAAGAGGATCCCGAAAAAGGCCGGTGTCAGCTTCACCCCGGCGGCCAGCCCCACACCGATGCCGGGCAGGCGGTATTTGAGCGGCAGGAAATCGAGGCACACGAGCAGCATGAGCACGACGTTGATCTGCCCCCAGAACAGTGTCGCGTGCAAAGGCTCAGTCCCGAACAGGAAGAACGCGGCGAGGAGCGGCAGGATGAGCAGGAACGACATGGGGTTGACGTCGATGCGCATGCGCCGCAGGCACAGCCAGACCACCACGATGACACTGGCGGCGGTGGTGGTGTGCCAGATGGCGGTGACGGAGGCGTCGTCGAGCGCGCTCACCCACGCGAAGATGATGCCGGCGAACGGCGGGTAGGTGAACGGCAAGTCGTTGAAAATATTGCCTTCGTACAGGTTGGCGCCGGCGGTGACGCGCTCCCCTCCGCGCATGTAGATCCACAGGTCGAGGGGAATGTCGGTGTGGAACACATTGTTGAGGTTCAGCGGGTTGACCAGGTACCGCGACACGATCAGAACCACAAGCACGCCAAGGCTCGCGATCACGGTCGTTCGTCCCGCCAGTTGTTTCACCCCCTGAACGGTACCCGCGGGGTAGCGGGTTTGCGGGGCCGCAACGCCCGACGGGGGCGATCGGCAGGGGGCGCGGCGCTACACAGGGCGCTACAGCTCGAGGGCGTCGAGCACCGCGTCGAGGGCCTCGCCGACGCCGGTGCGCCACAGGGCGGCGGCTTTAGTGTCCGCGCGCCCGGGCCCGCCGTTGATCACAGCGACGGGTTTACCGGCGGCCCGCGCGTCGAGCACCAGCCGGTACCCGCTCATCACCGCCAGGGAGGTGCCCACGGCAATCAGGGACGTCGACGCCTCCAGCCACTTCCCGGCCGCTTCTCGGCGCCCCCTCGGCACATTCTCCCCGAAGTACACCACGTCCGGTTTCATGCGCCATCCCCCGCACTGCGCGCACTTGACCATGGTGAATGCCTGCACCGCCTCCTCGGGCAGTTCGACGTCGCCGTCGGGGTTGATCATGGACTCGTCCACCAGGACTGTTTGCAGGTAGCCGGGGTTGGCGGCATTGAGCCGGGCGTCGAAAAGCGTTCTGTTTTCGCGCGCGCCGCAATCGAGGCAGACGACGTGCTCCATGTCCCCGTGGAGCGCAATGACGTTGCGGGAGCCGGCCGCCAGGTGGAGCCCGTCGACATTCTGCGTGATGATGCCGCTGATCAGCCCGGCGCGCTCCAGCTCCACGAGAGCGTAGTGCGCGCGGTTGGGCGACGTCGCGCGCATCTGGCGGATGCCCACGAACGCGCGGGCCCAATAACGGCGCACCGCGGACGGAGAGTGCGAGAACTCCTGGTACGTCATCGGGCGGCCCTTGGACAGGCGGCCGCCTGGGGAGCGGTAATCGGGGATGCCGGACTCCGTGGACACGCCCGCGCCAGTGATAACCAGCGCGGGACCGTTGCGCAGAAGGGCGACGATGTCGGCGAGCGCCTGTTCCGGCGGTGTCGGCTCCGCAGTCTCATGCACCACCCGCTCGATGGAGCGGATCGCGCTGCGGTGGGCGAGTTCGACGGCCGGATCGGTGAATTCCGGTTCGGGGAAGGCCATGTGCGTCACCCGCGCTACCGGAACGGAACTTCGCCCTGCGCGCGGCGCAGTTTGCGGGTGCGCAGGCGCTCGGGGTTCTTGGCCAGGCGCTCCATGGTGCGCACCGCGCACATCACGTGGGCTTCCTTGGAATTGGAGTAGAAGGCCTGCGCGGCGGCCGGCAGCTTCGGCACGGCATGCAGAGGCAGGTCGGACACGGCGAGCAGGGTCCCGTACGGGACGCGGTAGCGGTAACCGTTCGCCGCGATGGTGGACGACTCCATGTCCACCGCTGCCGCCGTGGAATTGCGCAGCCACTCCCACAGGTCGCGCGGCGCCTGCCACTCCCAGTTTCGGTCGTCAGTGGACAGGACTGTTCCGGTGCGCATGAGGGACTGCTCTTCCTCCCCGTAGATCTTCTTCACGGATTTCTCCAACGTGCGCTGGATTTCCGGCACCGCGGGGATCGGGGTCTCGGGGTCGATGTGGCTGTGCAGCACGTGATCACGGCGCTCGTAGGCGTTGCCCAGGATGAGGTCGCCGATGCGCATGCGGGCATCCAAGCCGGCACAGTGGCCGATCATGATCCAGCACTCGGGGCGCAGCACAGCAAGGCAGTCCGTGATCGTCTTCGCGTTCGACGGACCGACGCCGATATTGATCATGGTCACGCCGTTGTTCCCGTCGGCCACGAGGTCGAAGCGCGGCATCTGGTACTTCGAGGCGAGGTCCATGGCCAAAGCGTCGACGCCGTCGACATCTCCGCGCTCGATCCGCGTGCCGTTGGGAAGGACGAGGGCGTGGTAGCGCGTGGTGTCGTCGGCAAGCTGGCTCAGCCCGAATTTCACGAACTCGCGCGTGTGCATCTCGTAGTTGGTGAACAGGATGAATTTCTGCACCGAGTCGACTTCGATGCCGGTGTAGTGCTCGATGCGGGCGCACGCGATGTCGAAACGCTGCGGGCCGAAGTGGAACAGGGGTTTCTCGGGGCCGTGGAAGGCGTCCCAGTCGCCGTCGATGATCGCATCGTGGACGTCGTCGAGCGTGGGGCGCGGCGCCGTCGCGTTCGATCCGCGCTGTGCGCCGCGGATGTACTCGGGTGCGATCCCGATGTCGGAGTACCCGACGGAGATCTCGGCGTCGTAGTTCTCCGTCAGGCAGCGCAGCTGGTGGCGGAGGTAGCCCGACATCAGGTCCGGGCGCGACACCGCCGCGGAGTACACGCCCGCCTCATCGACGTAGCCGAAGGGTTCGGAGCGGTCGATCGGCTTCCATTCCTTGATCTCCACGGCGATCTTCGGGTAACGCACCTGCGAGTAATCCCCTCCGTCGCGCGCAATATCGCAGGCAGCGGAGTAAAGCTCGATCAGCTTATCGACGGCCCCGTCAACGCTTCCCACAACCTCTAACGCTCCCATGCGCCCAACCCTACTGAAACCCCGAAACCGACGGGCTAAAGTGCAATGCTGTGACCCACCCCTCCAAACGGAAGCTCCGCCTCGCCGCGGTGCTGTGCCTGCTGCCCCTGGCTGTGACTTCGTGCTCCGAGAAATCTTCCGGCCCCGAGCCCACTCAAGCTCCCGCCGCGTCAGACTCCAGCGCGCCCGACGTTCCCGCTGCAGGCCTCACCCTCGACGGCCTCGAGGAGAAAATCGCCGCAATCGAAGAGAAGACCAATACCCAAGCGAGCTTCTCGCTTTTCGACGGCACCACCGCCACCAACGCCGGCTCCGGCGGCACCCTGCCCGCGTGGTCCACCATCAAGGTGCCCATTGCCCTGTCCGCCTGGGAGCACTGCGAAGACAAGGAGTTCGTCAGAGAGCAGACCACCGCCGCCATCGAGTGGTCCGACAACGACGCCGCCTACGCCCTGTGGCGCTGCCTGGGCTCCGACGAGGAAGCCAGCCAGATCGTCGGCGACGAAATCGCTTCCGCTGGGGTGTCGGTGCACGTGGAACCCGCCTTCGGCACCACCTCCTGGCCCACCCCCGCACAGGCCCGCTACGCCCAGCACCTGGTGACCGTTCCGGCCGACAACCCCGTCATCCAGGAGATGCACAAAATCGACGCCGAGCACAGCTACGGCCTAGGCACCATCGCTGATCTGCCGTTCAAAGGCGGTTGGTCCGATGCCCCGGATGCGTCCTTCCACGTCCGTCAGCTCGGCTTCTTCACTATCGACGGCACCGACTACGGTGTCGCCATCGCCGCCCGCTCCATCCTCGGCTCCGAGCAGGACTGCCAGGACGCCCTGACAGAGCTGGCCGCCCTGCTCGCCGATTCCTCCAGGCAGCTGCACCTGAAGAGCGGGCAGCCCGCCGAGCAAGACCTCGCGCAGAGCCCGCAGTCCGCACCCGAGCTGCCGCAGGGCTCCGAGCTGCCGCACATGCCCGACATGCCTGCGATGACCTGGAAGCCCTAATCCCCCTCCTCCCCCGAGGAGTAGAACGGGGATGACGGATAACAGACGGATGAACAAGCGACTGGGAGGACTGCATCCATGACTCTCGAAGAAACAACTATCGACCTGCTGAAGCAGCTGATCCGCAACGCATGCGTCAACGACCTCACCGCCGACTCCGGTGAAGAGGTCCGCAACGCGGAGACCCTCGAAGAGTTCTTCGCGGGCACTGATGTGCAGGTCCGCCGCTTCGAGCCCCACCCCGGTCGCGTCTCCGTCGCTTTCACCATCCCCGGTAGCGAGCCGTCCGCCGAACCTCTGACCCTCCTCGGACATACCGATGTCGTTCCCGTCGACGAGGACAAATGGACGCAGAAGCCTTTCGGTGCCGAGGTCGTCCAATCCGAGGACGGTGCCCGCATTTACGGCCGCGGTGCCACCGACATGCTCTTCATCACCGCCGCAATGGCAGCGGTGACCAGGGAAGTCGCCGTCGCCGCGCAGAACGGCACCCCGCCGCGCGGCACCCTCACCTTCGTGGCCTGCGCCGACGAGGAAGCCCGCGGAGGACTGGGCGCGGGGTGGATGGCCGAGAACGAACCCGAAGCGTTCAGCTGGCGCAACTGCCTGTCCGAAACCGGCGGCTCGCACATCCCGGTCCAGGACGAAGACGCGGATGCCGACGCACTCGTGGTGGTCGTCGGGGAGAAGGGCGCAGCGCAGCGCCGCATCACCATCCACGGGGATGCCGGCCACGGGTCAGCCCCCTACGGCCGGGAGCTCACCGTCGGGCTCATCGGCGAAGTCGCGCGACGTCTCGCCGCAATCGAACCAGACGTCAAATCCGACGACCTCTGGCAGGGCTACGTCCGCTCCTTCCGCTTCGACCCGGAGACCGAAGCGGCGCTCATCGCCGGTGGGAACTACGAGGCTTTCGGCCCGCTGGCCCGCTACTCGCACGCCATGAGCCACCTCACCGTCTCCCCCACCGTGCTCCGCGCCGGCGGCGCCATCAATGTGCTTCCCTCCACGGCATACGTGGAGCTCGACATTAGGCCGTTGCCGGGGCAGGAACAGGGGGACGTCGATAAGCTCTTGCTCGATTCCCTCGGCGACCTGGCCGAACGCGTCGAGATCGAGCACCTGATCACCGAAGATGCGACCGTCTCCCCCGCGTCCGGGCCGCTTTACGACGCTATCGTCGACACCTTCCACGAGTTCTTCCCCCACGCCGATGTCGTGCCCACCATCGCAGCCGGCGGCTCCGACCTCCGCTTCGGGCGGCGCCTCGGCGGAGTCGGCTACGGCTTCGCCCTCCACGCCGCCGGACGCGGGTTTGGCGAGGTGCTCGACCAACTCCACTCCCACGACGAATTCGTCCACGTCGAGGATGTCGAGCTGACCGCGCGCGCGTACCGCAGCCTTGTGCGGCGCTTCCTGGTCGTTTGATTTTTCTTACCAAACCACATGTGCGGCACCCCCGCTGTGCACTATCTTTGTGGGGTATGACGACGCAGCTGACCCAGGAAAACTCGACCAAGACCATCAAGAACCCAGCTGACGGATCCATCGTCGGCACGACCAACTACCACTCCGCGGACACCGCCCGCGAATACATCCAGCGTGCCCGCGCCAAGCAGCCCGAATGGGCCGCCACCCCCGTCAAAGAGCGCAAGAAGATCATGCTGCGCTACCACGACCTCGTGCTCAAGCACCAAAAAGAGCTTCTCGACCTCATCCAGGACGAGAACGGCAAAAACCGCCGCTCCGCCTTCGAGGAAGTGCTCGACAGCGCCCTGACCGCTCGCCACTACGCGTACCGAGCCGGCAAGCTGCTCAAGGACGAACGCGCCAAGGTCGCGCTTCCGATCGCGACGAAAACCCGTGTCGAGCACGCCCCCGTCGGCGTGGTGGGCATCATCGCGCCGTGGAACTACCCGCTGGTGCTCAGCCTTTCCGACGCCATCCCCGCCATGCTCGCCGGCAACACCGTGGTGCTCAAGCCCGACTCCTCCACCCCGCTGACTGCACTACGCGCCGCCGAACTCTTCGCTGAGGCCGGCCTGCCGAAGGATGTCCTCAACGTCGTTCCGGGCTCCGGCCGCGAAGTCGGGCAGCTGCTCGTGCAGGAGACCGACTACCTCATGTTCACCGGCTCCTCCGCCACCGGCGCGAAGCTGGCCGCGCAGGCCGGTGAACGCCTCATCGGCTTCTCCGGTGAACTCGGTGGCAAGAACCCGCTCATCGTCACCGCCGATGCCGACGTGGACAAGGTCGTCAGCGGCATCCGCCACGCCTGCTTCTCCAACACGGGCCAGCTGTGCATTTCCATCGAGCGCATGTACGTCCACCGCGACGTGGCGGATGAGTTCATTCCGGCGTTCGTGCGCTGCGTCGAGAAGATGCGCATCGGCGGCGGCCACGACTGGAACATCGACATGGGTTCCCTCATCAGCGAGGACCAGGCTGACACTGTCGCCGAATTCGTCGAGGACGCCGTGGCCAAGGGCGCGACCGTCGCCACCGGCGGGAAGCGGCTGCCCAACCTCGGGCCAGCCTTCTACGCCCCGACCGTGCTGCTCAACGTTCCCGAAGACGCGAAGCTGTACCGCGACGAGGTCTTCGGCCCCGTCGTCTACATCGAGGTCGTCGACTCCCACGAGGAAGCCATCCGGAAAGCCAACGACACCGAGTACGGCCTGAACGCCTCCGTTTTCGGCAAGCCGTCCACCGCCCAGGAGATCGCTTCCCAATTGCAGGCGGGCACCGTGAACATCAACGAGGGCTACGGCGCTGGCTGGTCCTCCATCGGTGCACCCATGGGCGGCTGGAAGCGCTCCGGTGTCGGCCGTCGCCATGGCGACGGCGGTCTGCTCAAGTACACCGAGTCCCGCACCGTCTCCGAACAGCGCATTGTTCCCATCGCCGGGCCCGACGGCCTCGCGCCCGAGAAATGGGCGCAGGCGCTGACCTTCGCCCTGAAGTACGGACGCGAACTCATGCGCTAAACCTGTTCGCCTCCGCTATCCGGCCGGATTTTTCTTGCCTCATGTTTTCGGGCGTGCTTGATCGGCGGTCCTGCGTGGTGTTTCGCGGGATCGCCGTATCAGCAGTCGAGCGGTCCGGCAACCCCATGACAAGCCAGCTTGGCGACGCACGGGATGCCGTCGTGGAAAGCCTCTCCGCGGCCTTCGACGAGTCGGCTGCGTGGTCGATCGGTTTCTCGGCGCTCTTCCTGGTGTCGAGTCAGGACCCCACCCGTGCGGGGTGCGGGGTGCGGGGTCAGGGCACCCACTCGTAGAGCGTCTCGTCGGCGGAGCGGATGCGGATACCGGGGGCGGGGTTGAGCCAGGCGTCGATAAGCAAATGCTCGGTGCCGTTGAAGACGCGGTAGCTGATTGTCTCGTTGGTTTTGTCGAGGACCTCAATGTCGGCGTGGGTGAGCCACGGGTGGCGGCGGCGCAGACCAATGAGGGCTTGGTGCTCGCGGAAGATCCAGACGCCGAGCTCGGAAAGCTCGTCAGGCGTCGCGGGCAGGGGCGGGCGGACGGCATCGTCTGCGCTGAAGCCTTCACCGCGGATGCCTTCAAAGCCTTGTTCGTCGCCGTAGTAGATGCTGGGCATGCCTGGCAGCGTCAGCAGGATCGCGAGGGCCAGGATCGACTTGTCCTGACCGACTTTGCTGGCGATGCGGTCGACGTCGTGGTTACCGATGAAGGTGTTGGTGAGCAGCCCGCGGGAGATATCGCGGTGGCGGGACAGGGCGTGGTCGAGTTCCCAGAAGTTGGCGTCGTGAAGCGAGCTCCAGATGGCTTTCCACAGCTCGTACTGGGTGACGGCATCGAGGGTGCCGTCATGGGCGATTTGGGCGTAGTCGCCGTGGATGACCTCACCGAGGAAGAGGGCATCGGGGTATTCGGCGCGCACCCGGGCGAGCACGTCGGACCAGAAGGCAGGCGGGACGGAGTAGGCGACATCGAGACGCCACCCGGCGATGCCGCGGGCCAGCCAGAACTTCATGATGTCGGCGACCATCTCCTTGACGCGCTCGTCATCGTGGTGGAGCGTGGCCAGTTCGTCGTGCCCCTCCCAGTTGGTGTTGCCGGCGAGCCCCTCGGCGACGGCGGGGTGGGTCGCGGCGACGTGGTTGAATACTCCGTCGAGCATCACTGTGATGCCGCGCGTGCGGCAGGCGTCCATGAGCCAGTCGAAGTCCTCGTTGGTGCCCAGACGGGAGTCGATGCGGTAGTGGTCGAGTGTGTCGTAACCGTGCCCGACGGACTCGAAGATGGGGGCGAGCAGCAGGCCGTCGCAGCCGAGTTCGATGAGGTAGTCGAGCCACGGCTCGAGGGAGCGGAGGCGCGGCGCGGCGTCGGCGCCCTCATCACCACGGTCGCGGATCGGGGCGCCGGTGGCGCCGAGGGGGTAGATGTGCCACCAGATCGTGCTGTCGAGCATGATTCCTCCTGCCTGTAGCTGTATCGAAGCCGCGCTTTGCCCGGCTCAATAACGGCATCGACGTGTTCCACCTCGATGTTAGTGCTCTCCCCGGGGTGGCTTGGGCGCGCTCGGGGCTAGTCCCCGCGGTTGATGAGCGGCTCGAGGCGTTGACGGATCCGGTTGTGCCAGTGCTCGGCGGACTCTTCCAGATTGGGGCGCAGACCGCGGTGCGTGAGGTTGACGCGGGTGCTGCCGTCCTCATCTTCGTCGATATCGAAGATGTAGTCGTCCCCGGTCGGTTCGTCGTGCACGACGACGCGCTGGCCGTCGTCGCTCCTGTCGACGGTGAGCTCGCCGGGCGTGTCCTCTTCCCACCACTCCTGGGGTTTGCACACGACGCTGTAGGCATCCTTCCGGGAGGCTGTGACTGTGAAGGAGTCGGTGAAGTCCTGGATGGACTCGACGTGGGTGCCGTCGGAGAACTCGTAGTCCGGCATGGCGGATTCGGGGTCGTAGACGGCGACATCGAAACCGTCTTCGCGGAATTGGCGCAGTCCTTCCTTGATCAGGCGGCGGCCGGCTAAATTGAACGAGGTCACGTGGGAGAAGTCGAGGACGAGCTCGTCGCCGACAAGTTCGCGCTCAACGAGCTCATGAAGGATCTGCTCGGCGGCGGTGAAGTTGATCATGCCCTGCAGGCGCACGACGTTGGTCTCGCCCTCGCGGCGCACCGACCGGATGCCCGGCGCGGAGTAGTAGTGGGAGCCCATCATGTGGAGGCCGAGGCTCTTGGACAGGCGGCGGAAGATCTCCACGCCGCGCACGGAATTGCCTTTCTCATTCAGGCGCGGGGACAGCGACGCGGCGCCGAGCTGGCCGGGCAAGGTCCCGATCAGCCCGCCGGCCACGCCGGACTTGGCGGGGATGCCGACGGTGCTCATCCACTTGCCGGAGCCGTCGTACATGCCGGCCGACGCCATGACGGACTGGGTGAGGCGGCAGGCCTGCGAGCTGAGCACGCGCTCCCCCGTGACGGGCTGCACGCCGCCGTTGGCTAGGGTGGCGGCCATGACGGCCAGGTCCTTGACGGTGACCAGGATGGAGCACTGCCGGATGTAGCTGGTCACAGCGTCGTCGACATCGTCCTCGATAATCCCGTACACCCGCAGCATGTGGGCCAGGGCCATGTTGCGGTCGGCGGTTTCGAGCTCGGCGTCGATGATGTCTTCGTCAAAACGCAGTTGGCGCCCCGCAAGACGGGAGAACACGTCCAGGACCATGGAGCAACGCTTTTCGACGGTCGCATCCGTCCCCGCCACCAGCTGGTTCACGGCGATGGCCCCAGCGTTGATCATGGGGTTGGTGGGGCGTTTCGTGTCGTCGTCGAGCGAAAGTTCGTTGAATGCTTCGCCGGACGGCTCCATGCCCACCACGCTGTGGACATTTTCCACCCCGCCCTGGTCCAGCGCGATCGCGTAGACGAACGGCTTGGAGATGGACTGGATGGAGAATTCGTAATCGTCATCCCCCACGGAGTAGAGGTTGCCGCTGCGGGTGCACAACGCGAGCGCGAGCTTGTCGGGGTCGGCGTTGCGCAGCGTCTCGATGTAGTCGGCGTTCTCACCATCGGTGATGTCGCGGACCTCGTCGAGGATGGTGTTCAAATATCCGGGGATCGGGGTGTTCGGCATGCGCGCTAGTGTAAAGCGAAAGGCCCGCCGATAAGAGCATTTTGCTTATCGACGGGCCGTGCGTTCGTGCCCGGGGGGGGACTTGAACCCCCACGTTCTTGCGAACACTGGCACCTGAAGCCAGCGCGTCTGCCAATTCCGCCACCCGGGCGGGCGACTAAGTAAACATAGCACGCGCACTCCAACAAACTCCAAATTGACTGGCTGAGGGCAATTTTCGGCTTCGCAGCTATGTTGTTGGAACCTGGAACCCTATACTATCTGTCGAAACATTACTGCTGGGAGTGCACGCTGAGAGGAGGTGTGGGCGGATGGGACTGATGGACCGTTTGGCCAAAGTGGACAGTTCGCTGCAGCGCGGACTGGACAACGGATTCGCCGCTGTCTTCGGCGGGCGCGTTGTGCCGGCGGAGCTGGAGGAGCTGCTGAAGCAGGAAACCCAGGACGGGCTGTTCACCAACGAATACGACGAGTTGATCACACCGAACGTGTTCGCGATCGGAGTGTCCAGCAAGGATTTGGAGAACCTCTCGCAGGACCCGGATCTGCCCACCGACCTCGCCGGCCAGCTCACCCGCTTCATCCGCAACCAGAACATCGGCCTGTACGGGCCTGTCGTCGTGCGAGTCGCGGAGGAATCCGGTCTGCGCACCGGGCAACTCCGCGTGTCGTCGTATGTCGATGAGGAACCGGACGTCGAAAGCGGCTTCGACGCGATTTTGTCGGACCGCTCACCCCACTCCCAGGAGGCACCAGTGACCCAGACCCAGACCCAGCCCCACGACGCTGCCAGCGCCGCTGTGAGCCTGCTCCTGCTGGACGGCACCTCGCGCACCTACCCGGTGCACGAGGGCTCCAACATCCTGGGCCGCTCCAACGACTGCGATTTCCGCCTGCCGGACACGGGCGTGTCCCGCCAGCACGCGGAGATCATCTGGGACGGCACGGCCGCGTTCCTGGTGGACCTGCAGTCCACCAACGGCACCACGGTCAACGACCAGCCGGTGGAGAACTGGGAGCTCGCGGACGGCGACGTGATCACCGTCGGCCACTCGAATATCGAGGTCCGGATCGCGGGCACGCGCCCTTATCCGGGCCCAGACGGCACGGCCGGACAGTAAGGTGGCTATCTAACTCATGGATTCTGCATTGATGCTCGGGGCCCGCTTCGGCCTCCTTATTCTTCTGTGGCTGTTCATCTTCGTGGTGCTGGCTGTCCAGCGCCGCGATATCAAGACGGCCGAGGTGGCGCAGCGCCGCACGTCCGGCGCGCCAGCTCCCGCTTCCGCACGCCGCGAAAAGGCGCACGAGGTGGTCGTGGTTGAAGGCCCCCTGCGGGGCTCCCACATGAATATCTCCACGGTGGAGGACCTCACTTTGGGGCGCGCCGACGACAACGACTTCGTGCTCGGCGATGATTTCGCGTCTTCGCGCCACGCCCGCCTATTCCGCCGCGGATCGGACTGGTTCGTGGAAGACTTGGATTCCCGCAACGGCACTTTCGTCGGCGGCATCCGCATCGACCAACCTGAGCGCGTCCAGGTGGGTACCGACATCAAAATGGGGCGCACGATTGTGAGGTTGATGCCATGACGAACCTGAAGCTCAACTTCCACGCCGCCTCCGACCGCGGGCTGGTGCGCGGCAACAACGAGGATTCGGCGTACGCGGGTCCGCACCTGCTGTTGCTCGCCGACGGCATGGGCGGCCACGCGGCCGGCGAGGTCGCCTCCCAGCTCATGGTCGAGCACATGGAGCACCTCGACCGCGATCCGCAGGACGCGGACATCCTGGCGTTGCTCGGCGGTGCGGCGGACGATGCGAACGCGGCCATTTCGGGCTCCATCAAGGAGCACCCGGAGCAGGACGGGATGGGCACCACTCTCACCGCGCTGATGTTCAACGGGGAGAACATGGGTCTCATCCACGTCGGCGATTCACGCGGCTACCGCCTGCGCGACGGCGAGCTCACCCAGATCACCGAAGACGACACCTTTGTCCAGTCCCTGGTGAACGAAGGCAAGCTGAAGCAGGAGGATGTCTCCTCCCACCCGCAGAAATCACTGATCCTGAAGGCGTACACCGGCCGCCCGGTGGAGCCGCACCTCGAACTTCTGCCTGTCAGGGCCGGCGACCGCTTCATGCTGTGCTCCGACGGCTTGTCGGACCCAGTCACGCACTCCACGATGGAGACCACCCTGGCGGAAGGCACCCCGAAGCAGGCGGCGGCCCGGCTCATCGAGCTGGCCCTGCGCTCCGGCGGCCCGGATAACGTCACAGTGGTTGTCGCCGACGTCGTCGACACCGACGATGCCAACAGCCCGGAGCTGCCCACCGCGGCGGCGATGGCTGGCGCCCTCGTCACCGGCGAAGAACCGACCCACCCGGACACCGCCGCGGGCCGTGCCGCGAAGCTGATGGGGGCGCAACGGGGGGACAAGGGGACGTCGACAAGCAAAAAAGAGGAACCCGCCTCCGACGACGAGGAGGATCACCAACGCGGCAGCCGCACTTTGTGGCCGTGGGTGATCGGCGTGCTCGCCGTCGCGCTGCTCGGGCTCGGCGGACTGTGGTGGTTCGACAGCGCGCGCAACGACACGTACTTCGTGGCCACTAACGACCGCGATGAATTCGTCATCGAACAGGGCCTGAAGTCCTCCGTTTTCGGCCGTGAAATGCACAAACCCGTACAGAACGTCTGCATCAACGACGACAACCAGATCCGGCTCGTGGACACGAACAGCGTTCCCGGGGACTGCCACCTGTTCGCGCTGTCGGACCTCTCCGAATCGACCCAGGGCCGCGTGCATAACCTCGGCACTGGGTCGTACGCGGAAGTCACGGATCAACTCAACCGGCTTGCCGACGAAGCCCTCCCCGCCTGCGTCGACGACTCCAATGCCGGCGACGGCACCTGCCGGGAGGTGAAGTAAATGCGACGGCTGTTCTCCCGCGGACTGGAACTCTTCCTTCTCGTGCTGTCGGCAGCCCTGCTGCTGCTCATGCTCGTCGGTCTGGAATTGTCGCAGGGCAACGCCCTGACAGTCGACATGCTGTGGCTCGTAGGCGGCTTCATCGGCGTTTACGCCATCGCCCACGTGGCCATGTGCTACGCCGCGCCGTACGCCGACCAAGTGATGCTGCCGCTGGCTGCGACACTGAACGCAATCGGCCTGGTGGTGATTTACCGCCTCGACCTGGAGACGGACTTCGGACTGTCACCCCGCCAGATGATGTGGTCTCTTGTGGGCATCCTGTTCCTCGTGGCCACGCTGCTCGTCGTGCGCGACCACCGCGAGCTCACCCGCTTCTCCTACCTGCTGGGACTGCTGGGCATCATCCTGCTCGCGCTGCCGCTCGTGTGGCCGCAGCCGCCCGACGCTGAGGCCCGCATCTGGATCTGGCTCGGCCCGTTTTCAATCCAGCCCGGCGAATTCTCGAAGATTCTCCTGCTGCTCTTCTTCGCGCAGCTGCTGGCGCAGAAGCGCTCCCTGTTCACTGTCGCCGGCTACCGGTTCCTGGGCATGACCTTCCCGCGTCTGCGCGACCTCGCGCCGATCCTGATGGTGTGGGCCATCGCGATCGTCATCATGGGCATCTCCAACGACTTCGGCCCGGCGCTGCTGCTCTTCGCCACGGTGCTGGGAATGGTCTACTTCGCCACGGGCCGCACCAGCTGGCTGGTCATCGGGCTCGGCCTCGTCGCCGTGGGCGGCCTGGCCGTGTACAAGGTCTCCGCGAAGATCCAGGACCGCGTGGCCAATTTCCTCGACCCACTGTCCAACTACGACACCACCGGCTACCAGCCCTCCCAGGCCCTGTTCGGCCTGAGCTGGGGCGGCGTGACCGGCACCGGCCTCGGCTTCGGGCACCCGCAGATGGTGCCGGTGGCGCACGCCGACTATATTCTCGCCGCCATCGGCGAGGAGCTGGGCCTCGTGGGCCTGGCAGCGGTGCTCATCATCTTCGCCATCCTCATCACCCGTGGTTTCCGCACCGCCCTCGCGGTGCGCGACACCTACGGCAAGCTGGTCGCTTCTGGCCTGGCGCTCACCATCGCGGTGCAGATCTTCGTCGTCGCCGGCGGCGTGTCCGCCATGCTGCCCATGACGGGTTTGACCACGCCGTTCATGTCGGCTGGAGGTTCCGCCATCATGGCCAACTACATTCTTCTGGGGTTGCTGCTGCGCATCTCCAACAACGCCAACCGCCCCGTCGAGGACACCGGCGCGGCATCGGACGCCGATGCTGGTGCACCGGGACTTGTGGGGGTGCGGTAAATGAATACGTCGATACGCTGGGGAGCTTTCGGTTCCATCCTGCTGACGGTGCTGCTGCTCGCGAACTTCACGTGGGTGCAGGCCTTCCACGAGGAGGAGTACGCGCGCAACCCGCTGAACAACCGCAACTTCATCGAGGCGAAGAAGGTCGAGCGTGGCCAGATCAGCGCCGGCGGCCAGATCCTCGCCGAGTCCTCCCCGGCGGGCGACGGGTTCTTCACACGCAGCTACCCGAACATGCCGTACTCTTTCGCCCCTGTCGTGGGCTACCTCTCGGACCGCTACGGCGCCGCCGGCGTGGAGTCGGGCTTCAACGCCGATCTGAACGGCGAGTCCAGCGCCAAGGGCAACCGTTTCCTCCGCACGTCGCTGGAGGGCCGCGTGGGTGATTCCGTTGAGCTGACCCTCGACCCGAAGACGCAGGCAACAGCGTACGACCAGCTGGAGAGCCGCGGATACAGCGGCGCGGTGGTGGCGCTGCGGCCGTCGACAGGCGAGGTGCTCGCGATGGCGTCGAACCCGTCCTACGACCCGAACGAGGTCGTGAACGACGACACCGCCGAGGCGACCTGGGAGAAACTCAACGAGGCCTCCGGCCAGCCGCTGCTCAACCACGCGACGCAGGAGCAGCTGCCGCCCGGCTCGATTTTCAAGATCATCACCACCGCCGCGGGCCTGAAGAACGGCTACACGCCCGATTCCCCGCTGACGGGCGACGCCGCAATCACGCTGCCGGGCACAGAGGTGCAGCTGACCAACTACGGCGGCCGCGCCTGCGCCGGCGGAGGCACCACCACCCTGCGCACCGCGTTCATGCTCTCGTGCAACACCGCCTTCGTGCAGATGGCCACCGAGCTTGGCGACGCCCCGTTGCGCGATACCGCCAACGCCTTCGGCGTCGGCCAGAACTACGACCTCGGTCTACCCAACGCCGCTGGCTCCCTCGGCGGACTGGAAGACCTCGCCGCCGTGGGCATGTCCGCCATCGGCCAGCGCGACGTCACCATGACCGCGCTGCAGGCCGCAGTCATGGCCGCGACCGTTGCCAACGAAGGCCGCCGCATGGATCCACACGTGGTTTCCCGCGTGGTCAGCCCCGAGATGAAGACCGTCCGCCAGATCCGCCCACGCCAGGCCGCCGAGGCCCTGACCAAGGAGGAGGCGGAGACCATCACCGACCTCATGTACGCCTCCGAGCGCAACACCTACGGCTACAACGGCAACGGGTTCGCATCCAAGACCGGCACCGCCGAGCACGGTGAAGGACTTCCGCCGCACACTTGGTACGTCGCTTTCGACCCGGACAAGGACGTCGCTGTGGCCGTTGTGGTCAAAGACGGCGGCGGATTGGGCGAGAGCGCCACGGGCGGCCAGGTCGCAGCACCGGTGGGCCGCACCATCCTGAACACCGCCCCGGCACCGAAGCAGGACGACAAGCAAGACAAGAAACCCGCAGGAGGCGCTGAGTAATGCACACCGACAACCGCGCTGAACTCCAGGAGCTCATCGGTTCCGATTACCAGCTCCAGTGGATCATCGGGCACGGCGGCATGTCCACCGTGTGGCTTGCCGACGACCCCGCCAACGACCGCGAAGTAGCCGTCAAGGTGCTTCGCCCCGAATTTGCCGGCACCGA
This sequence comes from Corynebacterium sp. P4-C1, assembly GCF_030503595.1. Lineage (NCBI taxonomy): Bacteria > Bacillati > Actinomycetota > Actinomycetes > Mycobacteriales > Corynebacteriaceae > Corynebacterium > Corynebacterium sp. P4-C1. The sequence continues at coordinate 1,675,669 of NZ_CP129966.1, forward strand.
GGAATTCCTCACCCGCTTCCGCAACGAAGCGCACGCCGCCCAGGGCATCAACTCGGCGAATGTCGTGGCTACCTACGACTACCGGGAAATCCCCACCCGCGAAGGCTTCAATGTCTGCTTCATCGTCATGGAGTATGTTCGCGGCGAATCCCTGGCCGATCTGATCGCGCGCGAAGGCAAGCTGGAGGAGTCCGTCGCCCTCGACGTTCTCGAGCAGGCCGCCCACGGTCTGGCTGTCATTCACCAGCTGGGTCTCGTGCACCGCGACATCAAGCCGGGAAACCTCATGATCACCCAGAACGGCAAGGTGAAAATTACGGACTTCGGCATCGCTAAGGCTGCCGCTGCCGTGCCCCTGACCCGGACTGGCATGGTGGTGGGCACCGCCCAGTACGTCTCCCCGGAGCAGGCGCAGGGCCTCGAGGTGACCTCGGCGTCCGACGTGTACTCCCTGGCTGTCGTCGGCTACGAACTGCTCACCGGGCAGCGCCCGTTCACCGGCGACTCGTCGGTGTCCGTCGCGCTGGCCCACGTGTCCAACGAGGTCCCGCCGATGTCGACGTCGATCTCCGCGCCGACGCGGGAGCTGATCGGCATTGCCCTGCGTAAGGATCCGAACACGCGGTTCGCGGACGGCACCGAATTCCAGCACGCGATCGCGGACGCCCGCGCAGGTAACCGCCCCATCACCACGACGACGAAGAAGGTCGCGGTGGAACCCTCCCCGCAGGAATCCACCGCCCAGCTCGCTGCCGTGACAGAGGCGACCACCATGCACCCGGAGGCGCCGCTCGTGGATTCACCCCCCGCGCCGCGGCCCCGCCCGCAGCAGCCGGCCCCGCGGCAGAACCGGCAGGCGCAGCAGTCCGAGCAGACCCAGAAGACCAAGAAGGGCGGAGGCTTCGCCACCGGCGTGCTCGTTGCCCTCCTGGTTGTTCTCGCCGGCGTCGCCGCTGTGTGGGCCTACACAAGCGGGCTTTTCGACGGCATCACCGGCAACGACTCCACCTCCAGCACCACCGCTGCCACCACGTCGTCGGCACCGGAAACCAAGTCCGAGCCCCCGACGGAAACCGTCACGGAAACTGAGACAGCGAAACAGTCCTCGAAGACTCACGAGCGTCCGACCCAGGCCCCGCCGTCGACGCTGTACAATTCGCCGGAAACCGAGCGCCCGTCGGAGCGGGAGCCGAAACCGTCGCAGCAGCAGCCGACCCGTCAGCCGCAGCAGCCGAGCGCCCAGCCGTCGAACAAGCCGTCGGCGACACAATCCCAGCCGACGGCGAACGACAACCCGATTCCGGACCTGGATATCCCAGGACTGCCCAACCCATAACCCCATAAGGACTTTCGACACATGACTCTCATCGGCGACCGTTACCAGCTCGGTAATTCCATCGGCACCGGCGGCATGTCCGACGTCTACGTGGCTACGGACACGCTTCTTGGCCGCGAAGTGGCAGTCAAGATGCTCAAGATCGACATGGCGCGGGATGAGAATTTCCGTGAGCGGTTCCGCAAGGAGGCGCAGAATTCCGCGCGCCTGAACCACCCGAATATCGTGGCGGTGTACGACACGGGCGAGACGGTCGTGGGGGGTATTTCCATCCCGTACATCGTGATGGAGCACGTCAAAGGCCGGAATTTGCGCGACATTGTGCGCGCGGAAGGACCGCTGCGCCCGGAAGAGGCGGCGGCGCTGCTCTACCCGGTGACGCTCGCGCTGCAGGCCAGCCATGATTCCGGGATTATCCACCGCGATGTGAAACCCGCGAACATCATGGTCACCAGCACCGGCGAGGTGAAGGTGATGGACTTCGGCATCGCCCGCGCGCTGGACGATTCGACGGCGGCGATGACGCAGACTTCCGCTGTAATCGGCACGGCCCAGTACTTGTCGCCGGAACAGGCCCGCGGCAAGAGCGCGGATAACCGCAGCGACATTTACGCGCTGGGCTGCGTGATGTACGAGGCGGTCACCGGCACCCCGCCCTTCGAGGGCGAGACGCCTTTCGCGGTGGCGTACCAGCACGTGCAGGAGGATCCGGAGGCGCCGAGTCTGCGTATCCCGGACCTGACGGACGCGGAGGCGGTCAACGTCGACGCGGTCATTCTCACCGCAATGGCGAAGCACCCGGCGGACCGCTACCAGACGGCGTCGGAGATGGCCGACGACTTGCAGCGCCTCGAGCGCGGTGCGGTGACGGAGGCTGCGCGCAACCATCTCTCCGAGTCGGAACTGGAGGACGACTTCGCGGCTGGTCCTGCTGAGCAGAGCCGTTATGAGCAGCACCGCCAGGAAACCCAGAAGGACAAGAACAACACGGGCATGAAGGTCCTCGCCATTTTGATGGCGGCGGTGATGCTGCTCGGCGGCGGCGCGTTCGCGTTCAACAAGGTCCGCAACGACCGTGAGCAGGAGGCCGCGAAAGACATGGTCTTCGTGCCGAAGGTCGTGGGCAAGAAGCGCGAAGAGGCCGTCCAGGAGCTGGAGAAGCTCGGTCTGCAGGTCACGGTGAACGAGGCGCCGCATCCGGAGGTTCCGCGCGGCCAGGTGCTCAGCACGAACCCGACGGAGGGGTCGCAGCTCCAAAAGGGAACGAATATCACCGTGACGGTTTCTTCGGGCCGCGAAGTCACGGATGTGCCGGATGTCAGCGATATGAGCCCGCAGGACGCGGCGGCCGAGCTCGAGAAGGCCGGCCTCAAGCTTGACGACGACATCAAGCGCGAGCACTCCGACACCGTCCCCGAGGGCGTGATCATGTCTCAGCAGCCCGCCGCCGGCTCCCAGTTGTCGAAGGGTTCGAAGGTGAGCGTGACTGTCTCCGACGGCCGCGAGAAGATTCAGGTTCCGTCCCTGACGGGCATGAATGTGGGTCAGGCCGAATCTGTCCTCACCTCCCTGGGCCTGAAGGCGACCCGGGTCGAGGTGGATTCCTTGAAGCCGAAGGACGAGGTTCTCGCTGTCGCCGGCCAGGGCGAGGAGGTGGACCGCGGCACCACCATCGAGCTGCGTGTCTCCAACGGCATGCTGATGAAGATGCCGAAGCTGGTCCGCCAGTCCCCGAGCCAGGCTGAGTCCACACTGCGTAGCCAGGGCTGGACCGGCAAGCTCAAGACCGGCAGCCCGGTGGACACCCCGGACATCAACGACCACGGCCTCATCGCCGGCCACCGCCCGGCAGAGGGCGAGGAGATCCGCAAGGACGCGGACATCACTGTCGATATTTGGAAGAACCCCGTCCGGGAAGGCGTGGACAATCTGGATAGTCTGCTCCAGGGCCCGTAGGACCTGCGGTGCCTGTAGGAGCAACGGCTCCGTGCTGGTAAAGTCACCGCACAGAAGAAACCTGTAGAAACTGATACCGCTCCCCTGCACTGCCCGACGGGCCTTAACGGCCCTGAGTGGAGGAGCGCACGATGAAGGACGTGCAACATGCCTAAGGCAAAGGTCACTAAGGACACCGTCAGCACCCCGTCGACCACCACCTCCACCGGAGTCAACCGCACCCCGGTGAAGATCAACACCGGCGGCACCCCGCTGTGGTACAAGATCCTAATGTTCGGCTTCATGATCGTCGGCCTGTTGTGGCTCGTGGTCAACTATCTCGCCGGCCCGCAGATCCCGTTTATGAACGAGCTCGGCCCGTGGAACTACGCCATCGGCTTCAGCGGGCTCATCATCGGCCTGCTCATGACCATGGGCTGGCGCTAAGCCCCGACGAACACTAGCGAACCAGCGTGGACAACGTCCCCGCTGGTTTTTTCGTGCGTGCTGTGCCGCCACACACCGCCGCGCGCCACACACCGCCGCGCGCCACACGTGTGCGGCCGAGAGGACGAGATGGCCTGCGCAATGTGGAGCGTGTGGAAATCGCGGCGTGTTATTCACGGAGTTATCCACAGTTATCCCCAGGGTGAAACTCGCAGGTCAGTTCCCCACAGAATGTGAATAAAGCGCTGGCATCAATGTGGATACCGCTGGTCAACACTATGATTTCCGTTTATCCACACGGTGTGCAAAGTGGGACGGAAGTGACTTATTCACAGGTTCTTCCACACCCTGTGGATAACTTCGTTCCCGCGCAGTGTGAAACCAAACGCACACGTCCGCGCACACGAAAACCCCGTGCCGCCACCGCAATGAGGTGGGCGACCCGGGGTTGAACCTCGGGGAAACTTTTAGATCTTTGAGTCGGAGCCTGCGACGTAGTAACGCTGCTTGTTCACGAACTCATCCATGCCCAACGGGCCGAGCTCGCGGCCCAGACCAGATGCTTTCACGCCGCCGAACGGCAGCTCCGCACCGCGGGCCTGCGGGATGTTCACGTGGATCATGCCGGTGTCGATCTTGGCCGCCACCTTCTTCGCGCGCTCCTCATCCTCCGACATCACGGCGCCGCCGAGGCCGTAGCGGGAGTCGTTGGCCAGCTCGATCGCCTCCTCGTCGGAGGAGACCTTGTAGACCTCGGCCACCGGGCCGAAGAACTCCTCGTAGTAGGAATCGGAGCCGACCGGGATGTCGGTGATCACAGCCGGGGTGATGTAGGCACCCTTGCCGGTGACGTCACCGCCGATGCGCAGGTTTGCGCCTTCCTCGACCGCAAGCTTCAGCTGCTGGGCGAGCATTTCCGCGGCGTCGCGGGAGGACAGCGGGTAGTACTCGTTTCCCTCGCCTGGGTTCAGCGGGTCGCCTTCGCTATAGGAGGACGCGAGCCCGACCAGCGACTGCACGAACTCGTCGTAAATGTCTTCCATGACGATGATGCGCTTGTTCGCCGTGCACGCCTGGCCGACGTTGCCGACGCGCTTCTCCCACGCCGTCTTCGCCGCGGCCTTGACATCGGAAGAGTCCAGCACCACGTATGCGTCGGTGCCGCCGAGTTCGAGCACGCACTTCTTCAGCGCCTGCCCGGCCTGGGATGCGATCGCGCGGCCAGCGGCCTCAGAACCCGTCAGGGACACTCCCTGCACACGGTCGTCTTGGATCATCGTGGAGATCTGCGAGTGCTGGGCGTACACATTCGTGTACAACCCCTTTGGTGCCCCGGCTTGGTCGAAGATCTTCTCAATCGCCGCAGCGGATCGCGGGCAGATCTCCGCGTGCTTGACCATGACGACGTTGCCGGCCATGAGCGCCGGCGCCGCGAATCGGGCGACCTGGTAGTAGGGGAAGTTCCACGGCATGATGCCCACGATGATTCCGAGCGGGACCTTGCGCATGACAGAGGTCCCGCCCTGGTTGTTCGGGATCTCCTCGTCGGCGCCGAAGCGGGAACCGTTGTCGGCGTAGTAATTGAAGATCTCGACGACGTCGTCGATCTCCCCGTCGCCCTCGGTCACGGACTTGCCCATTTCCTCGGCGATGATGCGGGAGAGCTCGTCACGCTGCTCGTCGAAAAGCGATGCTACCTTGTGGAGCACCTCAGCCCGCTCCTCAAAGCTCTTCGCGCGCCACTGCTTGAAGGTGTCGTTCGCGGTGGTGAGTGCCTGCTCTAACTCATCGTCGGTAATGAAGTCGAAGCTTTCGACAAATTCGTTCGTTTTCGGATTCTGTACTCGGAACTTTTTCGCCATGTACGCCACGGTACGGACGCTGCGGGTGCCACGCTATAAATTTTTATTTATGCCCAGAGGGGAACGGTGGTCGCCGCGGCCGCAACCGCCACCGCCGACGCTGCCCCGCCCCACCGGGCGCGCATATCCTCCGAGGTCAGCGGGCCGGCCATGAGCGCACCGGCAAGTAGGCCGCCGAGGTGGCCCCACAGGCTCACGTTCGGCGTGATCAGTGTGAAGATCACGTTGCCGCCGACCAGGACGAGCGGCGCCCGCAGGTCGGCGTGCTTCCGAGCGGCAATGGCGACGATCAAGGCCATCAGGGCATACAACGCACCGGACGCCCCGGCGGTGGGCTGGTCGAAACCGAACCACAGCACCGCCGCCGACCCACCGAGAACGCCTGCCAGGTAGGCCAGCACGAACGGACCCGTGCCCACAGCACGTTCAACAGCGGCGCCCACGACAACGAGCATCAGCACATTCACCGTCAGGTGGGTGATGTCCAGGTGCATGAACCCGGAAGTCACCGCACGCAGCAACCCAAATCGCTCACTTTCGACGAAAGGACCCCACAAGACGGTGAAGGTGCCGAGGCGGGAGGACCAGATGACGTCGATAAGCGAATGCGCGTCGAGCGCCGCGACGAGGAACGCCCCCACGCACAGCGACGCGATGGTCACAGTGGCGGGGGCGCCGTAGAGGACGCGGTTCAATTAATCGGACACCGTGACGGACTTGATCACGACATCCTCGACCGGGCGGTCCATGCGGCCAGTTTGCACGTTCGCAATCTCGTCGACGACCTTCTTGGAGGCCTCGTCCGTGACCTCGCCGAAGATGGTGTGGCGGTTGTTCAGGTGCGGGGTCTGCGCAACGGTGATGAAGAACTGGGAGCCGTTGGTTGCCGGGCCGGCGTTAGCCATGGCCAGGAGGTACGGACGGTCGAACTGGAGCTCCGGGTGGAACTCGTCGGCGAACTGGAACCCCGGGCCACCGGTGCCGGTGCCGGTCGGGTCGCCGCCCTGGATCATGAAGCCCGGGATGATGCGGTGGAAGATCGCGCCATCGTAGAACGGGCCCTCGGTAGTGCCGGACGCGTTCTTCGTGGAGTACTCCTGGGTGCCCTTTGCCAGGCCGGTGATGACCTCGACGGTCTTCGGCGCGTGGTTGCCGAACAGGTCGACGGCGATGTCGCCGTGGTTGGTGTGGAAGGTGATGGTCTGAGTCTTCTGAGTCATGCGGTCCAGGATACGCGTCAACGCGGGCGTTCGTGCCAGCACCAAAGCAGACCCCTCTGTCTGCTTTAGGCATACCGTACGGTTTAGTATTAACATTCAGATACAGCACTAGTAGAAACGTGAAAGGACCCCAGAATGTTCAAGAAGATCGCGGCCGCCGTGGCAGCTGGCTCCCTCGTTCTTGGCCTCACCGCATGCGGATCCAGCGAGAGCACCGATGCGGGCGACGACAAGACCATTCGCGTCGCCACCTCCCCGGGCCCGTACTCTGAGCTCTTCCAGGACGGTGTTGCGCCCATTCTGGAAGAAGAGGGCTACAAGGTCGACGTCCAGAACTTCACCGACCTCACCCAGGCCGACACGGCTCTCGCGGAGGGCTCCGCCGACCTCAACGTCGAGCAGCACACCGCGTGGATGAACGTGTTCAACGAGGAGAAAGGTGCGAACCTCACCTCTATCACCGAAGTTCCGACGGTGCCGGCGGGCCTGTACTCGGAGAAACACAAGTCCCTGGACGAGGTCGCTGACGGCCAGACGGTCGGCATCCCGCTCGACGGCTCGAATAAGTCGCGCGCACTGCACGTGCTTGTCGACGCCGGCTGGATCACCCTCCGCGACGACGCCGACGAGGCGCTGCTCGCAGAGTCGGACATCGCCGAGAACCCGCACAACCTCGAGATCAAACCGATGGACTCCGCGAACCTGTCGCGCTCCCTCCCCGACCTCGACTGGGCCGTCATCCCGGGCTCGATGAGCTACTCCGCCAAGCTCGACCCGAACCTGCAGCTCTTCCAGGAAGAACTGCGCCCTGAGCTGATCCTCGTCGCGGTCACTACCGAGGACAAGAAGGACGCTCCGTGGGCGAAGGCTGTCGCTGAGGCGTATCGTTCTGACGAGTTTAAGGAGTACTTCAACTCCCAGAATGAGAACAACTACTGGTTCCTGCCCGACTCCCTGAAATAAACGAACTGGCTTCCATGACTGACGCTGTCGTATTCGACCATGTCGGCAAGGTGTTCCCGACGCGGGATAGTTCCTTCGCCGCCCTCGACGACATCAGCTTCACTGTCCCCGAAGGCAGTGTCACCGGTGTCGTGGGCACCTCGGGTGCCGGCAAATCCACGCTGATCCGGATGGTGAACGGTCTGGAGACCCCGAGCTCCGGCGCTGTCACCGTGCACGGGCAGCAGCCGGCTTCCTTGAGCACGTCCGAGCTGCGTGAGCTCCGCCGGAAAGTCGCCATGGTCTTCCAGAGCGTCAATCTCCTGGAAACGAAAACGGTCGCCGAGAACGTGGCCACGCCGTTGAAGCTGACCAAGACGCCGAAGAGTGAGATTGAACGCCGCACCGCTGAGGTGCTCGAGTTGGTCGGGCTCACCGTCCGCGCCCAGCACAAGCCGCGGCAGCTCTCCGGCGGACAGCGGCAGCGCGTGGGCATCGCCCGTGCGCTTGTCACGGAGCCCACGATGCTGCTTTGCGACGAGCCGACCTCCGCCCTCGACCCCATCACCACTTCCCAGATCCTCGATCTGCTCCGCAATATCAACGAAGAACTCGGCGTGACGATCTTGATCATCACCCACCAGATCGACGTGATTGCCCGCCTGGCCGACAATGTGGCGGTGCTCTCCGAGGGCCGTCTTGTGGAATCCGGCCCAGTGGCACACGTCTTCGCGGACCCGCAGCACGAATTGACCCAGAAATTCGTGGACACCGTAATCCCGCCCGAACTCGATGACACCGCGCGTGAGGCTCTCTCCCGCGCACTGGTGAAGAACAGCGAGGTGTAACAGCATGAACCAGCTCAACACGTGGTGGCGCGACACCACCGGCTCCCGCGTCACTCCGGAGATGTACCTCGACTCCTTCGGCGAGACCCTCTACATGGTGGGCATTTCCCTGTTCCTCGGCGCATTGTTGGGCATCCCGCTGGCGCTTGCTTTCGTGATCACCCGGCCGGGGGGCTTGAAGCCCAACAAGTTCATCTACGGCGTTCTCAATGTGGTCGTGAACATCATCCGTTCGCTGCCGTTCATCATCCTGCTAGTGGCGATCACGCCGTTCACCCGCGTCATTGCGGGGACCGCCATCGGCACCACCGCGGCGCTCGTCCCGCTGACCTTGTATATCGCCCCGTTCATCGCCCGCCTCATCGAGCAGTCCCTGCTGGAGGTCAACCCCGGCATCACCGAGGCTGCCGATTCCATGGGCGCCAGTCTCTTCCAGACCATCAGGTACTTCCTGCTGCCGGAGGCGAAGTCATCCATCATTCTCGCCGTCACCACGGCAACGATCGGCCTGATCTCCGCCACGGCGATGGCCGGCACGATCGGCGGCGGCGGCGTCGGCGACCTTGCGATCTCGTACGGCTACCAGCAGTTCGACTCGATCGCGATGCTCACGACGGTGGTGCTCCTCATCATCATCGTCCAGGCCATCCAGTCCATCGGCAACACCCTTGCCCGCCGAGCGCGGGCCTAACCAGCACTGCCGGACCCTACGCACACAAAAACCAGCTACTTGGATCCAGCTAGTTGCCCCTTTTAGGCGAATAGCTGGATCCAAGTAGCTGGATGTTTATCTCGGGACCAAGTTCTCGGGACCGAGCACTCACCTATCGACGAAACCCCCGGCAACCATCCACGTGGTTGCCGGGGGTGAGTCGTTTCGAGGGTGTGAGTCTTAGAAGCCTTAGAGGCCTTCGACGACCTCGTCGCGGGCGGCGACCATGTTGGTCAGGGCCGGCTCGACCTCGGCGTAGCCGCGGGTCTTCAGGCCGCAGTCCGGGTTGACCCAGAGACGGTCGGCCGGGACGTTGTCCAGGGCGGCCTTAATCAGTTCGACCATCTCCTCCTTCGACGGGACGCGCGGGGAGTGAATGTCGTAGACACCCGGGCCGATCTCGGCGTGGAAGGTCTCGTCGATGTCCTCGAGCAGCTCCATCTTGGAACGTGCGGCCTCGATGGAGGTGACGTCGGCATCCAGGCCGGCAACGGCATCGATGATCTGGCCGAACTCGGAGTAGCAGAGGTGGGTGTGGATCTGCGTGGTCGGCTGCGCCTCCAGAGCGACGAGGCGGAAGGCGCGGACGGCCCAGTCGAGGTAGGAGGGGCGGTCGTCGGCACGCAGCGGCAGGAGCTCGCGGAGGGCGGGCTCGTCGATCTGGATGACCTTGATTCCAGCCTTCTCCAGGTCGGCGACCTCGTCGGCGAGTGCGACACCGATCTGGTCGGCGGAGACGGACAGGGGCACGTCGTCACGCTTGAAGGACCAGGCCAGAATGGTGACCGGGCCGGTGAGCATGCCCTTGACCGGCTTCTCGGACAGGGACTGCGCGAAAGCGGACCACTCGGTGGTCATGGCCTCCGGGCGGGAGACGTCGCCGACGACGATCGGCGGACGGGTGCAGCGGGAGCCGTAGGACTGGACCCAGCCGTTCTCGGTGACGACGAAGCCGTCGAGAAGCTCGGCGAAGTACTGGACCATGTCGTTGCGCTCCGGCTCGCCGTGGACGAGCACGTCGAGGCCGAGGCGTTCCTGGAGCTCGATGACGTTCTTGATCTCGGTCTTGAGCGCCTCGTTGTACTGCTCGTCGGTCAGTTCACCGTTGCGGTGGTCGGCGCGGGCCTTGCGGATCTCGGTGGTCTGCGGGAACGAACCGATCGTGGTGGTCGGAAGCGTGGGCAGCCCGAGCTCCTTCTGGGCTTCCTGGCGTGCCGGGAATTCGGGCTGGCGCTGAACTGCGCCTTCCGGCAGCTTAGCCACACGGTCGGTGACTGCGGCGTTGTGGATGCGGGTGGACTCGGCGCGGGTGCGAACGGCGCGGTCGGAGCGGCCGAAGGCCTCCGGTGCGTTCTCCTCGCCGGCGACGAGCGCGGTGATTTCCTCGATCTTCTCGTCGGCGAAGCTCAGCCACGGTGCGACGTCGACCGGGATGTTCTTCTCCGCGTTGAGGGTGTGCGGCACGTGCTGCAGGGACGTGGAGGTGGACACGTGCGGTGCGTCGGCGGTGCCCAGCTTGCCCAGCACCTCTGCCTTTTCGCGCAGGTTGGCGGCCCAGACGTTGCGGCCGTCGATGAGGCCGGCCACCAGGGTGGTGTCGGTGCCTTCGAAGGCGGCAGCGACGCGTGCCGGGTAGTCGGCGTCGGCGTCGAGGGTCCACGGGGACAGGTCGACGTGGACAGCCTCCGGGGCAACCTTGGCCAGGGCGTTCAGGCCCTCGCGGGCGGAGCCGTACGGGGTGGTGACGTAGACGTTCGGGCGGTTCTCCGCGGCCAGGAGCTTGGACCATGCCTGCTCGGTGTACTTGGTCAGCTCGGTATCCGGGGTGGACAGATCGGCGACCAGGGCGGGCTCGGCGACCTGGACCCACTCGACGCCGGCGTCCTTGAGGGCGGCGAAGACGGCGGCGTAGGCATCGACGAGCTTGTCCAGCAGGGACCATTCCACCGGCTTGGACAGGGCGAGCAGGGTGACCGGGCCGACGAGTGCCGGGCGGACGGTGTGGCCAGCCTCGCGTGCCTCCTCGACGAGGCGGACGATGCGCTCCGGCGCCGGGGTGATGTCCTGGCCGGCCTCGACCTCGGGCACGAGGTAGTGGTAGTTGGTGTCGAACCACTTGGTCATCTCGAGCGGCACGCGGGTGTCGTTGCCGCGGGCGAGGGCGAACTCCTCGTCGAGGTCGGTGCCGCCGGCGATCAGGCCGACGGTCAGGCCGGTCTCCAGCACCTGGTCATAGTAGGCGACGTCCGCCGGGATGGCGTAATCCTCGGTGAGGCCGAGGTCGCGGAGGTGGTTGTAGGTGTCAATCCGCAGGGCACGGGTCGTGGTGCGGAAGGTGTCGGCGTCGATGCGTCCGGCCCAGTAGGACTCGAGGGCGCGCTTGAGTTCGCGGTTGGCGCCGATGCGGGGGTAGCCCTCGATCGTGGCCTTGGGGAAAGTGCTCACTTTATCTCCTTGTTGGTTCACTGTTTGGGTTCTATTCCGAGCCGCGACAGCAGGTCTTGCGTCACCGCCAGGTTGTTGTGGGTGTAGATGTGCAGGCCGCCCACGCCGGCGTCGAGAAGCGTGCCCGCGAGTTCCGCGGTGAGCTGCATGCCCACCTCGTATTCCTCGTCCGGGCTGCTGGCCGACGCAAGCTTGTCGACGACACGCTGCGGCACCTCGATCCCCGACAGCACGCCCATGCGCTGGGCCCGCTTCAGGCTCGTCATAGGCATGATGCCGGGGATCAGGGGGATGCGGACGCCCGCCATCCGAGACTGCTCTGCGAAGCGCAGGTAGTCCTCCGCCTCGAAGAACAACTGGGTGATGGCGAAGTCGGCGCCGAGCCGCTGCTTCGACAGCAGGACATCCAAGTCCAGGTCGGGTGTGGGCGACTCGGCGTGGCCCGACGGGTAGCACGCCACGGACAGGGCGAGTTTGCCGGCGGCGAGGTGGAAGGCGTTTTCCTCCTCGATCTCCTGGATGAGGGTGAGCAGCTCAGTGGCGTACTGCAGGTAGCCGTCGGGCAGGCTGGTCTCCCCTTCCGGAAGGTCGCCGCGCAGGGCCAAAAAGCCGCGAACGCCGGAGTCGATGAGTGTGCGGATCCAGTCCGCGAGCTCGTCGGCTGGGCCGGCGGTGCACGCCAAGTGCGCGATGGTGCGCAGGTTGGTGCACTCGTTCAGGCGCGAGATGAAGTCGGCGGTGCCTTCCAGCCAGCCGGATCGCCGCGAGCTGGTCACGGCCACGTAGTCGGGGTTGTAGGTGGCGAGGCCGGTGATCAGTTCCTTGAGCTTCGCTTCGTCCGCGTCGTGGCGGGGCGGGATGAGCTCGAAGCTCAGAGCGGTTCTCGGTTCGCGCCGTGCGGCGGTCAAGACACCGCTGTCGGGTGCTTCGTCGAGGTGGTCCAAGGGCGCAGACGCCGACAGCCTCGACGAAAAGTGTCCTTCAGTCAACGAAGGAGTCCTTTCGTCTCGTCGGTTCAGGTGTTCGTTGTGCCGGGCACGTGGTGTGTCCGGCTGGCTGGGCTCAGCACTTGGAAACTGGTTGGAATGTAACCCGGCCGCGTTTAAAGGTTCAATCACCTCTTTCGTTTTGAGCGCTCTTTGAGCAGTTCACGGCCGTTCCGCGCATGAATATAAAGCGCGAAAATTCGCCGAAAATGAACCGAGCTGTCCACTTTTGCGTGTGTAGTTCGAAAGTCCCGGACGGGGTCGGCCGACTTCACTACTGTGGAGAAGCACGAAGCGTTGCCCACACGACGAAAGGCCTGAAGATCCCATGAATCTCCGCAATATCCGCCTCGCCTCCAAGGTGGCGGGCACCTTGGTCAACCGGTACCGCGAGCTGAACAACGAGCAGCAGCGCGACGTGTACGAAGCTGTGCGCCTGATGGCCCGCGGCGACAACGGCGCGGACAACGACGGCACAGATAGCAACGGCACGGCTGACGACGGCTCTACCGGGGACACCGCAGAGGACACCTCCACCTTCAGCGCCGCCCGTCTGCAGGCCGGCGACATCACGCGCGCCGCCCACGCACGCCTCGACCGCCGCCGCGCGCAGTTCGAGGCGGAGCAGCTGGACAAGAAGGAGAAGAAAGAGCTGGAGAAGGCCCTGAAGAAGCAGGAGAAGGACGCCAAGAAGGGCAAGCGGAAGGGTATCGCCGTCGGCACCCTCATTCTGGCGCTGCTCGCGGCGATTGCGGGTGCGGTCTACTACTTCATCTTCGGCGGCGACTCCACGGCACCGGCTAAAAAGGCTCCGGTTAAGAAGGCTCCCGCCCCAAAGCAGGCGGCGAAGCCGACCGTGCTGCACACTCAGCCGCCGACAACGGGCTCGACCGGGACGGACCACGGCCCGTTGAGCGAAGAACCGGCGGAGCGCGACGAGGAGCTGCTGAGCTCCATCGATGAGCAGTTGTCCTCGCTGGACACGCTCGACGAGGACGAGAAGGGCGCTGACGCCGGCAACCGCTAGCTCTCCCGCCGCCAGGCGGTGAGCAGGCGGCCGAGCAGGCGGCGCTGCACCTCCGGGTCGTGCTGGACGAGCTTGCCGTCCAAGGGGCGTGTGACCACGAAGACCTCGGCGGCGAAGTCGAGGGGCTTCAAGTCCGCGGGAACGAGACCGGCCGGCGCTGCCCTATCCAGGACGTCCTGAAAGGCCACGATGGTCTCTTCGCGTTTCGCGGCCAGTTCGGCGTCGTCGTGCCAGTAGTCGAGGGTGATGGCGTTGACGAGGGGCCGACGCCGTAGTCGAGGAGGCCCCAGACGAGGTTGTCCCAGTGGGTGCGGGGGTCGCCGTCGAAAAGCGAGCGCGTTGTTTCGATCCTCTCCCCCAAGATTCCCAGCAACCGCAACCCGCAGGCGACATCGAGGTCGGTGCGGGTAGGAAAATTGCGGTAGAGAGTGGCAATGCCGACCTCGGCGCGGGCAGCCACCGCCTCGAGTGTCACAGCGGACTCGGGTGTCGTGCGCATTAAGTCGCATGCAGCGTCAATGATGCGCTCGCGCCGGAGTTTCGCATCTGCTCTCATGATTCCCGCCTTGACTAATGGCTTTTCAAGGGGGACCATACGCTAGGAATAAACGATAGTCTAACCTCCACTTAAACAAGGGGTACCCCAGTGGAAACTATCCTCAGCGTCCGCGACCTGGTTGTTCGCCGGGGAGACGCACCATTGAACTTCGATGTCACTGACGGACTCACGCTCCTCATCACCGAGCGCGAGTCCGGTGCGTCGACCCTTAACATGGCCCTCGCCGGCCGCTACCGCCCCAAGGGCGGCGAGATCGTTATGGACGGTAAGCCGACCTCCCCGCGCCAGCGCTTCAAGCGCGTGGTCATGGGCTCGTGGATCCCGGCCGTCCTGGTGGGCTTGGTGCAGGCCTTCAACCTGTGGGTCGTGCAGGACTTCGTGCTCAAGGTAGATCCGGTCCACCCGTTCCAGATGCTTTTGGCCCTGGGCTTCATCGCTGCGGTGTTCAACACGGCGATCCTGGCCATTTACGCCCTGTTCGGCCCGTCTGTCGGCCGCCTGATCACGATGGTTTTGATGTCCCTGCAGCTGGTGGCATCCAACGGCCTTTACCCACCGGAGGTGCAGCCGAAGTTCATCCAGTGGGTCCACTCCTGGGACCCGATGCGCTACTCCGTGGACCTGATGCGCCACACGCTGTTCGGCACCCTGCCGGGCGACAACCGCGTGCACATCGCCATGACGGTGCTGGGGTGCGTGGGCGTGGCAGCGTTCCTGCTGGCCATGCTCGGATTCTGGAAAGAGCGCGTGCTCATGGAGAAGGACATCCACCCGCAGCTGAACGTCTAGCTGGCCCAGTCTGGGCTATCGGCCCAGCTACTGGCGCTGCAGGTGTTCGAGGATGCGCCGCTCCAGCTCACCGAACGCCGGAGAGCTAAGCACCTCGGTGCCGCGCGGGCGGGGCAGGTCCACGGTGATGATCTCGCGGACGCTGGCGGGCCGGGGGTTGAGCACGACGATCCGGTCAGAGAGCATGATCGCCTCACGCACGTCGTGGGTGATCAGCATGGCGGTCCAGTCATGCTCGGCCCACATGCCCTGCAGCCACGTCTGCAGTTCGGAGCGGGTGAGGGAGTCGAGAGCTCCGAAAGGTTCGTCGAGAAGCAATGTGCTCTTTTCCTGCACAACGGTGCGCAACAGCGCGGCGCGCTGGCGCATGCCGCCGGAAAGCTGGAAAGGCAGGGCCTTCTCGAATCCCTCGAGCCCGAATTGGGGGAACCACTCGCGTGCCCGCGCCCGGGCTTCCTTTTTGGGCACACCTTGGACCTCAAGACCGAGGGCGGCGTTCGCCTCAATGGTGCGCCAGGGGAACAGCAGGTCTTTCTGGGGCATGTAGGCGGTGGTGCCGTCGAAACGCACCTCGCCGGAATCGGGTGTGTCCAGACCAGCGATGATGTTGAACAACGTCGACTTGCCGGCACCCGAGGGTCCGATCAGGGAGACGAACTCGCCTGGGGCTACATCGAAGCTGACGCGGTCGAGCACCTGCCGGCCGTCGAATGCGCGGCTGATGTCTTTGAGCTCAAGCACGCTCGGCCTTCCTTTCCTTGATGTGCCACGGAATCACCGCGCGCTCGATGAGGTATGTGGACAGGTAGAGCAGAACGCTGATCACCGCGGTGACCACCACCGCGGCGAGCACAAGGTCGGTGCGGAAAGCGTTCTTCTGCACCGACATGTAGATGCCCAGCCCCTTCTTCGCGCCGACGTACTCGGCGAAGATCGCACCGGTGACCGCGTAGGTGATGCCGATGCGCAGGGCGGTGAAGAACTCGGGCATGGCGGACGGCAGCCGGACCATCCAGAACTCGCGCCAGCGGGAGGCCCCCATGCTGCGCAGCAGGTTCGAAGCTTCGCGGTCCGTGCGAGCGAACCCCTCGATCAGGCCGATGGAGATGGGGAAGAACGTCACCAGCGCCACCACCAGTGTTTTGGGCAGCAGGCCGAAACCGAACCAGATGATCATCAACGGGGCGATCGCCACCACCGGAATAGTCTGGGACGCCACGAGCAGCGGTGTGAGGCCGCGCTTGAGCATCGGGGAGAAATCGATCGCGATGGCCAGCAACCACGCACACACCAGCGACAGGGCGAAGCCGATGAGGGTGACTTGAAGCGTGGCGGCGGCGTGGGTGCCCAGGATCTCCCGCTGCGCCCATCCGGAGCGGGCCACCTGCGACGGCGCCGGCAGCACCTGCGGGCGCACACCGGTGACGCGCACGAGGATTTCCCACACGGCCAGGCCGGCGAGCACGAAGATCACCGGGACCCAGAGGTTGCTGCTCAGTCCACGCGTCCGGTCAGCGGCACCCCCGGCGGCGGGACTATTCGGAGATGTACTCATTAGTGAAATAAGTATTCCAGTCGGGGGCTTCGCTCAAGGGGTTATTCGCCTCGTCGACAAGCAGCTCGTTGTCGAAGAGGAACTGGCCCAGGTCAGCCCACTGCTTCTCAGTCTGGCGGCCGAATTTACCCTCGTCGTCGAGCATGTATTTCTCGGAAAGCATGCGCTGGCTCTTCTTCAAAAACTCGAGGTCGGTGAGGACGTCCGGGTTCTCCTTCTGCAGGATCTCCGCGGCCTCGTCTGGGTTGTCCACTGCGTCCTGGAAGCCACGCTGGATGGCCTGGACGAACTTCTTGGTCTCCTCCGGGTGCTCCTCCATCCACTTATTGCCGCCCACGACGAGCATCTGGTAACAATCCGGGAAGCCGTAGTCGGTGTAGGCGAAGTTCTTGAGCTTCACGCCGCGGTCTTCGGCCTCGATGCCCTCCCATGCGACGTAGGGCACGGTGAAGTCGACCTCCTTGGAGTAAAGCGCCTCGTAGGCGGAGGTGCCCAGCGTGACTTCCTCGAATTCGCCCTTGCCGCCGGCGCCGCGGATGACACCCTTCAAAATCGCATGGTCTGCTGGTGAGCCGAAGCCGCCGAACGTCTTTCCGTCCAGGTCAGCCGGGCTTTTGATGTCGTCGCGGTCAGCCAGGACACTGACCTCCGTGGTCCAGGTCTGCTCGATCGCCAGCACGGAGCGCACGTCCGCGCCCGCAGCCTTGGCCATCGTCATGCGGTCCTGCGTGTCGGCAGCGAATTCCGCATTGCCGGAGTCAGTGAGCAGGATCGGGTTGCTGTCGTTGTACGGCACAACCTCGACGTCCAGACCGGCTTCCTTGAAGTAGCCCTTGTTCATTGCCACGTACAGGCCGGTGTGGTTGGTGTTGGGCGTCCAGTCCAGCGCGAAGCGGATCTTGGTCGTCCCATCCTCGCCCGCGCTGCCGCCGCACGCCGCCAGCATCATCGTGGATGCGAGCGCTGCCAGAAAAACGGCGATTTTCTTGCTGATGCCCATGTACCTCGGCCTTTCTCCGGGCGGACGGGCACAGGCGCGCACGATTGCCGCGACCATCCCTCCGCCAGTGCTAACTGGATCAGGTTCGACGGGTGTCATCTCAGCCCCGGCCCGTATGGCTCCGGGGCACCCCGTGTCACGCTTTCAAGGTATACCAGGGGTCTACCCAGCTTGATGAAAGCTTCCCTGAAGAAAGACTAAAGGGCGTGAAAAAGTGCGTGGAGCATAGGGGAATCGAACCCCTGACCTTCGCATTGCGAACGCGACGCTCTACCAACTGAGCTAATGCCCCTTGGGGACCATGGAGCCACGTTACGCTCCCGGCACACGGCCGCCAAAATCCCAGTTGTACGGCGGTAACTAGAATTCGGGGGCACCATCTGTTGCGTCGCGGTGCGAGGAGGGCGACGATACTCGGGTGGACCACCAGATCAGTCGTGCTCAGTTCCTCACCGGCGCTCTTCTCGCTGCCGGTTCTGCGGCGCTGGGCGGTTGCGCCCCGTCGAGCGAGCCGGCCCCCACGAGCACCCCGGGCACACCGCCTCGCAGCGCCACCGCAACCACTGGGAGCTCGACCGCTACTCCCCCGCCGCCGGAGGTCTACGCGCAGCGCGTCCCGCAGGTCTTCGGCACACACATGGCCGGCATCGTGGAGACAGTCCCCACCACACCGGGCACGACGACAATCGCCCTGACTTTCGACGCGTGCGGCGGGCCGGCGGGTTCAGAGGTGGATCAGGGGCTCGTCGATACGCTCCGCGAATTCGGCGTCCCCGCAACGCTCTTCCTCAACTCCCGGTGGATCGAGGCGAATGCGCACGCAACGCAGATGCTTATCGACGACCCCCTGTTCCTCATCCAGAACCACGGCACCCAGCATGCCCCTTTATCTGTGACCGGCCAATCCGCCTACGGAATTGCCGGGACCCAGGATGCGGCAGCGGCGATCGCTGAGATTGAGGACAACCGGGCGCTCCTGCGCTCCTACGGGGTCCAGTCCGACTGGTTCCGCTCCGGCACCGCGCACTACGACGATGTGGCCGTGCAGATCGCTCACGAACGCGGCATCAGAATCGCCGGTTTTTCAGTCAACGGCGACTACGGTGCCACCGCTCCCGCGAACCAGGTTGCCGCGGCCATCAGGGACGCCCACGACGGCGCCATTGTCCTCGCCCACATGAACCACCCAGCCTCCGGCACCGCAGCGGGTGTACGCACCGCCCTCGAGCAGATGCGGGACACAGGGCACCGCTTCGTGTTCATCGACGGCACTACCCCCAGCTAGAGCGCCCCACCGACCCCGTGGTAACCCGCGGAGATTCACGGGATGCGAACTGGAAAATCCCGCCCACCACAGATGGCGGACGGGATGTGCGGGTCAACGGAGAGCCAGGTTTAGAGGATGATCTTGCCCACGATCTTGGCGATGCCCTTGATCAGGGAGGAAGCACCGTCACCCTTCAGGAAGGACGGGGTGAACAGGTCCTTGATGTCGCCTGCGCTTTTGATGATGCCGCCGGTGACTTCGAGACCCTTCTTTGCGTTATCCAGGCGTGCGTCAGTGATCTCGATCTGAGCGCGGTCGCGCTTCTGCTTCTCTTCCCACGTCAGCTTCTCTTTCTGGGCCTTCTCAGCCTTCTCGGCCTTCGGTGCCGCAGTTGCAGTGGTGGCAGTCTCGGCGGGAACGGCGGTGGCGGTGGTCGCAGCGTTGGCCGGTGCAGCCGCTAGGACCAGAGCACCTGCGAGGACAGATGCTGCGGCGGCGTTGGTGAACTTCTTCATGGTGTGCCCTTTCTCGGGTGTGGGTGGGGTCTTGCGTACGGACGGTGCTCCCTGAGCTCCATGAAGAAATGCTAAGGGCTGAAACATGCCCTCACCAGCGCGTTTATGTGCCGAGAGAGATGTCTGCACCAAAGTATCCCCCGCGATGATCCGGGAATCACCAGATGTGCTGGGCAGTAGGCGAACGGGTGGTCCTTTCGGTCATGCGCTCGCCCGCACGGCAAATGGACTTTCGTGCACACCCGCTCGGGCCCCCGTCGTTGGCCGCAGATGTAACCGCGGCCTGAAAATTGCAACGCGCCCTCAAGCGCACAAACTGGGATTGGATGGGTGGTCAAAAGAAAAGTGCTCCGGCCTTTTCCGGCCGGAGCACTTCGGGGTGTGGAGCATAGGAGAATCGAACTCCTGACCTCCTCCTTGCAAGGGAGGCGCTCTACCAATTGAGCTAATGCCCCTTTGTTCCGAACTGGTGGGCCTAGCAAGAATCGAACTTGCGACCTCATCGTTATCAGCGATGCGCTCTAACCGACTGAGCTATAGGCCCGCTCGGAACTGTTAGAACATTACCCAGGCGACTGGTCTAAAACCAAATCGCCTGGTCATGTGGTCATTCATGTTCATGCAAAGTCATGCAAGCGGTTAGGCTTCACGCGTCTCGCCTGCGGCGGAGTACGGCCCGATGGCCTTCTTCACCTTGCGGCGCAGCGCAAGGAATTCCGGGTCATCCAGCACCGTGGAAAGGTCGTCCACTCCCCACGGTTCATCCCGTTCGCCATAAAAATCCGGGGTTTCGAGCACATCAATAATCCTCCCCGGGTTCGTACCCATGACGACGACGCGCTGGCCCAGCAGGAGCGCTTCATCGACAGAGTGGGTGATGAATATGATGCTCGGCCTGCGGGCAGTCCAAATGGTGAGCAAATCGGCCTGAAGCTGTTCGCGGGTGAAAGGGTCGAGGGCTCCGAACGGCTCGTCCATAAGCACCACCCGGGGCTTCACTGCCAGCACCCGCGCAATCTGCGCGCGCTGCTGCATTCCACCTGATAGCTCATGGGGATAGCGTTCTTCCGCTCCTGAAAGGCCGACCGTGCGGGTCAGCGCTTCTGCCGCTTCGTCGTAGTCTGGGTTTTTGGATATGTCCGCCCCAAAGTGAATGTTGTCCCGGACGCTGAGCCAGGGAAAGAGGTTGGGTTGTTGAAACACCACCCCGCAGTGATCGCCCGGCCCGTTGACGCGCTGGTTGTCAACAGATATCTCTCCGGTGGAGGCGTTGAGAAACCCGGCGATCAACCGCAGAAGTGTGGACTTGCCGCAGCCCGAGGGTCCGACAATGCACACACGTTCCGAATCCGGGATCTCTAGCGAAATGTCCTCTAGGGCGCGGACGCTCTCGCCCCGCTGCGTCTCGTAGACGTGTGACACGTTTTTGATCTTGATCATTACTGCACCTTTTCCGTCCTTGCCTCTTCCACATCCACCACGGCTCGCGCCGCGTCCTCCGGTGAAAGGGGAGCGTCCACTTCCCCTTCGCTTGAGAGAAATTCTGAGGTGTCCACCAGCACCTGGGCGGCACCCCTCATGCGCTCATCTTGTTCCTCTCCGCTCACGATCGATACGCCTCCCAACTGCCGCTCAGTCTCTTCCAGACTGAGCTCAGCTTGGTTGGCATTGCCTTGAGCGAATTCGTCAGGGTCTGAAGCCGCGAGCTGTGCCACCCATTCCTGGAGCCTCGACCATGTCGCAACGAGTTCGGGGTTCGTGTCCACCCACGGGCGGGAAGCCAGTGAAAAGTTGTACGTCGGAGCTCCGGACTCAGCGACGTCGGTGCTTGTCAACACCACGTGTCCGGATTCCGCAACCTCACTGAGCACCGGGTCCCACACGTAGGTGGCGTCGATACTGTCCGACTGCCATGCGGCGGGCAGGCTGTCCGGGGAGAGGTTGACTAATTCGACGTCGTGGGCGGGGTCGAGCCCGGCGGTTCGCAGCGCGTTGAGGAGGGAATAGTGTGCGGTCGACGAGAAAGGAACCGCAATGCGCGCGCCCCGCAGGTCGGATGCGCTAGCGACATTCGGATCCTTTGCCACCAGGGCCTCGGACGATCCGATAACGGTATTGACTCTGGTGACTACAACGTCAAGGTTGAGCGGGGCGCTGAGCGCTTTCGCGGTGGGAGTCGAGCCGAGGAATCCCAAATCGATGGACTCCGAGGCCATTGCCTTGACCACGTCTTGGCCGGTGGGAAACCGTATCCAGTCCACGTTGGCGTTCGGCATGCACGCCTCGGCCAGCCCGCGGTCGCGGGTGTAGAGCTCGGTTCCGAGAATGACTTGGTACCCGATCTTGATCTCCCCGGACGCTTGTGTCGGTTCGATAGGGCACTGTGCGTCCACCTGTTGCTCGTATTCGCTGGCAGGCTTACCGACGCAGGCTGCGCACGAGAGGACAGTGGCTAGAGCGACGAGCGTCGCGCCGCACCGTGTTGTTTGAGGAAATGCCATGTCTTTTTATCCTTTCCCGCGCCATGGAGCCCAACGGCGCTCGACTAGCAAGAAAATCTGATCCATCGCCACCGCGGTCACACCGATCACGATGATGCAGGCGATAGTTAGGGAGGTATTGAGCTGCGTTCCGGAGATGAACGCCAGCCCGCCGATACCTGGCACACCGTCGTTGAGCTCCGCCGCGATAATGGCGGACCACGCCATGCCGTTGGCCAACCGAACGCCGCTCAAGATTTCGGGCAGTGCCCCGGGAATACTCACCCGCCGAATGATGTCGAAGCGGCTCGCCCCCAGGGATTGAGCGGCCCGCACCCAGTCCTGCCTCACACCGAGCACGCCGCTGACAGTGGCCACCGTGACGGCAGGAAAGGTCGCCAAGAACAGCAAGATGACCTTCGACGTGTCCCCAATGCCGAACCAGACAATGAGCAGACCGATGTAACCGAGGGGCGGGAGTGCGCGCATAAAGCTGATGTACGGCTCAACCACCGAACGAACTGCGCGGTAGCTTGCCAGCAGCCAGCCGAGGGCCACGCCGACGATTATGCCCGCCCCCAGGCCGACCGCGAGACGCTGCATGGTCGCCAAGAGGTGCTGCCAGAGAAAGTATCCTTGCACGCCACAGGCGCGGCGCGCACTTCCCTCCCCCATCGAGCGACAGATATTCGTGTCCACCAGTTGGCGGCCGACGTCCTGTGGGGAAGGCAGGATCACCGGGTTGATGGACGTAAACCGGGTCACAGCCCACCACAGCACGATCAGACCAGCGAAGACTGCCACCTGAAGCGCCCGCAGGCTCCATTTATTTCGTATTTGCATGTATCCACTCTTCTCTGTTTCTTCGTTGCTCATACGCCGAGCTTTTCGTCCTGCGGGATCCGCTCCCCCGCTGTGACGCGCTTGCCGAGAATGGCCAGCTTCGTGCGGCGCTTGTCGTGGAGCGTGTGCGTGCGCAGGTCGCGCCACCACCTGTCGAGGGGGTCCGGACCAGCCGCACCCGCGGTACCGGTCACCTCGAACAACCGCTGAACCGTGCCCAGGGCCGCTTCGTGGATCGCAAGCTTTGCCGCAATGACGGTCGCAGCGACGTCGTCTGCATCGGCTGCCGCGTCGTCAAGCGCGTGGAGCATGCTGCTTAACGACGCCCGCGCCGCGAACAGCGCGACCTCCACCTCGCCGACTAGTGCGCTGAGCAGATAGTCCTCTCCCCCGCCGTCACGCGGGAATCCCGCTCGCTGGTAGGTGGCGCGTACCGCCCCTTCGAACAGGCCGAGGTCGATGCCGGCGTGGAGGGCCTGCGCATAGGCGCCGTAGTGGGGCAAAGCGAGGGCGCCGCTACGCAGCGAACGCGGTGCCCGCGATACGTCGACGTCGTGGAAGCGCACCGTGGAGCTGGCGGTGAAAGCCTGACCCATCGCCTCCCAGTCACCGGTAATCTCCACACCGGGAGCGTCGGATGGAATCAGTACAGCCACCGCGGGCTCTGTGCTGACGGTCACCGCCAGCAGATCGGCGTAGTCCGACCCGGTGCAGAACCGCTTTTCCCCGGACAGCACGCCATCCGAAATGCGCGTCGCCGGGTTGCCGTCGACTTGCGCGTTGGCCACCAACGCTCCGCTGGGGACCCCGGGAAAACGCCTGGCGAAGACGAAGTGGCTCTGCGGGATCTGGGCGAGCGACCCGTCGACGCGAGCCAGGCGGCGCACCAATTCGACTCCCGTGGATAATGGCAGGTCGCCCACGTTGAGCGCGGCTCCAGACTTGAGCTCCTCGCATGCCAGGCGTACTGCCTCCCGGCGGTCAGCGCCCCGCGCCTCTGCCTCGGTGAGCACGTCGGCGGCGCGATCCGCGGCGGCCATGACATCGTGCGCGTCAGGCATGTGCCAACTCCGCACGGGCACGCAGCGGCGCAATGATCTCGCGGCCGAATCGCTGCACCTCCTCGTCGACGTGGAGGAAGCCGCACAAGACCAGGTCGACACCGATGGCGCGCAGTTCCTCAAGCCGCTCGTGGATCTGCTCGGCGGTGCCGATCAGCCCTGTCTTGAACCCGTCGTTGTACTGGACGAGGTCTTCTAACGAGGAATTAGCCCACATGCCCTTGCCGTCTTTCGTCGCTGCACCGGCGTCGCGCACCGACTTCTGGAACGCCTTGACAGATGCCGTGTCGGCATGAGCGACGATGTCGCGCAGGCGGTCCTGCGCCTCTGCCTCGGTGTCGCCCACAATGACGAAGGCATTGACGCCGATCTTGGTCTCTCGCCCTGCAGCCTCGGCGTGGGAGCGCACCTCGGCGATCTGGTCGCGAAGCTCCTCGACACTGCCGCCGTTGGTGAAATACCAGTCGGCGTACCTCCCGCCGTTGGAACGCGCGGCCGTGGACGTGCCACCCTGGAATAGCTCGGGGGCCTTGAAGGGTCGCGGCTTGAGGGTGTAGTCGCGGATACGGTAGAAATCGCCGGCGAAATCCAGGTCATCCTGCGTGAACAGGGCGCGCAAAACTTGCAGGAACTCCGCGGAGCGGCGGTAGCGCTCGTCGTGGTCGAGCCAGGGCTCGCCCAGGGCGCGGAATTCGTCGCGCAGCCACCCGGAGACCACGTTGAGGGCGAAACGGCCGTCGTACAGCTCGCTCGCGGTAGCCGCAAGATTAGCCAGCACTCCCGGCTGCCACAGGCCCGGATGGACGGCGGCAATGACTTTGAGCCGCTCGGTGGCCTCGAGCAGGGCGAGCGAGAAGCTCACGGATTCGTGCTGGAATTCAGCCGAGTAGCTCGAGAGGTAGCGCACCTGCGTCAGGGCGTAGTCGAAGCCGGCTTCCTCCGCGTGGCGGGCGAGCTGCCGGTTGTACTCGATGCCCCAATCGGTGCGTTGTTCGACGGTCGAGGTGACTAACCCCCCTGAGACATTCGGCACCCAGTAGGCGAAGGAGAGGTCGTCGGCGATACGAGAAGTGGTCATGAAAAGGGTCCTTGGAATGTATTAAACGGTGGTGGTCACGAGCGAGCGGTGGAAGACGAGCGGACGGTGATCGTCGTCGGTGACAGCGCTTTCAATCCGGGCGATGGCGAGGATGTGGTCGCCGACGTCGACCTCTTCGATAAGCTGCGTTGTCGCGCGCAACGCGGCACCCGGCAGCAGAATCGCGTCGCCGTCGGTGTCAAAGTCCAGGCCGTGGAATCGCTGCGCTGAAGTGCGGTAGAAATTCTCCACGTCACCGCGGTTGAACTCGGAGAGAATGCTCAGCCCGATGCGCTCGGCGCGGCGCAAGAGAGGCCAGGTGGTCGAGGTCTTCTGGATGCTGATGCTGACCAGCGCTGGGTCGAGGCTGTGCCCGACGAAGCTGCCGATGATCATGCCGGACGGCTGGCCGTCGACAAGCGCCGCGGCTGTGGCCAGGGGTGTCGGGGCGAGCGCGAGCGCGCCGCGCAGTGAGCGGGTGTCGGAGATGTCGATGTCCGTCGGGGTTGAAATCCTGGCAGTCATGGAGAAGTCCTTCCGTGGTTTCCGTGGTGGTTTCTGTGATGGCTGTGATGTTCTAGGCGGACTGGGGAGCGAACGGCACCTGCTGCGGCTGAGCGCAGGTGGCGGCCGGACCGTGGTTCGCCACCTCGACACCGAGCCGCTGCAATTCGGGCACGACCCCTTCCCCGACGTGGAAGGTTTCTTCCAGGTGCGGGTAGCCGGAGAGGATGAAGTGGCCGAAACCTTCGTCGATGTACTCCTTGATCAATGCCGCCACCTCGGCGTACGAGCCGACAAGCGCCGTTCCCGCCCCGCCGCGCACGAGCCCGATGCCCGCCCACAGCCCGGGGTAAATCTCCAGGTCGTGCGGGTCCTGCCCGGAGCGAAATGCGCGTCCCTGCCCGTGCAGCTCCGTCATGCGGCGCTGGCTCTCCGATTGCGACCTGGCCAGGCCGCGCTGGATTTTCTCGACGTCCTCAGGGCTGATGCCGGACTGCAGACGAGCAGCCTCGGCCCACGCCTCCTCGCTCGTCGGCCGGGCGATGACGTGGAAGCGGATGCCGTAGTCGAGTTCCCGGCCGAGGTCGGCCGCCGCGCTCGCAACACTTGTGCGCTTTTCTCCCGCCGCGCTGGGTGTCTCGCCCCAGGTCAGGAAGACATCGGCATGGCGGGAGGCGACGTCGACCGCGCCCGCGCTCGAACCACCGAGGTAGATAGGCGGGCTTGTCTGCGGCCGCTTGGCCAGGCTCGCATTGTCGGCAGTGGCGTACTTTCCCGCGTAGTCGATCGGCTCCGGCGAGCTCCAGAGGTGGCGGGTGATGTCGAGCACCTCCCCGGCGCGGGCGTAGCGCTCGGGCTTGCTCAAAGTGTCGCCGTAGGCTCGTTGCTCGTGGTCCTCTCCGCCGACGACGACGTTGAGCAGCAGGCGGTTGTCGGAGAGCGCCTGGTACGTGGCGGCTTGCTGGGCCAGCAGCAGCGGGGAGACGAGTCCGGGGCGCAGCGCGACGAGGAACTTCAGCTTGCTGGTCGCCCCGATGAGAGCTGCGGTGGCGATCCATGCGTCTTCGCACCATTGCCCCGTCGGGGTGAGCACGGACTCGAAGCCGTTGTGTTCCGCCGCGAGCGCGATCTGGGTGAGGTACGTCAGATCCGCCTCGCGTTGGCCGGTGTGCAGCCCCGCTCCGTGTCCGCCCGACATGATCGTTCGGGAGTCGCCGTAGGTGGGTAGAAACCAGTGAAGAGTTGCTTTCTTGTGCTGTGAATGTGCCATGTCAGAAAGTAGACCAGGCGGTCCATTCTCGTTCCACCGAATGATTCACGCTGAATAAAACGCAGGTAGAAGGGCACAAGAATCTACGCGTGGATCCGCATTGCTATGACGAAACTCCAGACCGCTCGGTCTTGAGTGGGTAGGCTAGCGCTATGCTCACGCCCACGCCCGCCACCACTCCCAGTGACACCCGCCCGGTCCACTTCCGCCTCCCGGGAGACACCGCCGCACGTTGCCTGCAGCAGGCGCGGATCCACCCCGGCATCACCCGCCGGCAGCTCCAGGCCGATCTGGGCCTGACCCAGCCAACCACCACCCGCCTCATCACCCGGTTAGAAACGGCGGGCCTTGTCAGCCTTGGGGCTCCGCAGGGTGAATGCGCCTCCGTCGGCCGCCCGAGCGCGGGCATCTATGTGCATGGTGCTGACCTTGTCGCGGCGGGGGCGCATGTCGGGAAAAGGGAGACTCACATCGTGCTCACGGATTTCAGCGGCGCCGTTGTGGCCCAAGAGCTGGTGCCCCACGATGTGAGCACCACCACCGCGAGAGAAACGCTTGAGGCGATAGCGTGGCGCCTCGCCCACCTTTCGCGCAGCTCGCCGCACCCGGTGCGCCACGTCGGCGTCGCATTTTCCGCCGATCTCAGCCCCGACTGCACCATCACCAGCGCCACCTACGGGTGGGACCGCGTCCCGGCCCACGCAGAAGTTTCCGCTGCCCTGCATAACGCAGCCCCGGCCGCGAACTTCACGCCGCAGTTCACTGTGGAGGTGAGCACTGGTGTCGCCGCGATGGCCGCCCATGAGCTGGCCTACACCGACCTCGCCGTGAACAACAACACGGCTGCGGCCTCTTCGCTCTACGTGTACGCGCGTGAGGTTTTGGGCTACGCCTGGATCGTCCACGGCGCGATCCACCGGCCCCGCCTCGGGCACCAAAATCCCTTGGTGGCACGCCTGCTCTCGGACTCCCCGCTCCTCGAACCCGCGCAACGCCGCGGCATTGACCCGCTCAGTGTCACTGCGCTTCTCGACGCCGCCGCCGAGCGCGGCCACGCGGCATCCAGTCTGGCTGGACTGGTCGAAGCCGCGCGCGACGATGACTCGTTAGCCGCCTTGCTCGACCACCGTGCGGATATTCTCGCCTCGGTCATCAATATCGCAGTTCAGGTCATCGACCCATCGTCCGTAGTCTTCGCGGGCGAGACGTTCAGCGCGGACCCGCAGCGCACGCACCGCATCGCCGAGCGCATTAGAGAAACGTCGTACGACGACTGCACCCTCAAGGCCTACCCTGCAAACACGGCGATCGTCGCGCAAGCGGCCAAAACCATCGCACTGCACGCGCCGTGGCAACGCCCCCTCGGCGTGCAGGCCTAACGGTAGTCGGTCAGCTCGAGACCGAGGCCGCCGACCAGGTCAGCCAGCTCGTTGTAGATGAATGCGGTGAGCGGGGCCATGATGGCCACGGCCACGACACCGATGGCGCCGGCTAGGGCGGCAAGAGCGATGACGAGCGGGAAGTCGATGATGGTCTCCCCGCCCACGCCGCCGATGAGGGAGTTGATGGACTCCACGACACCGGCGGCATCGACGGCGAAGTAGAGCACGGACACCGCAAGCAGCCACGCGGCGAACCCGATGAGCGCCATGAGGATGCCAACTTTGAAAGCGCTCCCCGGGCGGATGCGAGTGACGGTGACATTGCGTGCTGCCATGCTCTACTCCTTCCCGTCGGTCTCGACGGAGTTGACGTTCGCCGGGTCAGCGCCCTGGTCGAGAGTCTTCTCGCCCTTGGCCACGGCGGTGGCTTCCTGCTCGCCTTCGTCCTCGACGTTGACATCGATGGCCAGCAGTTCGTTGCCCTCAGCAAGGTCCACGAGTCGGACGCCCATGGTGGCGCGCGAGGACGGCCGGATCTGGTTGACCTCGGTGCGGATGACGCCACCGGCGGACGTGATGGCGAAGATCTGGTCGTCTTCCTCCACCGCGAGTGCGCCGATGAGCTTGCCGCGCTTCGGGGTGTACTTGAACGTCATCACGCCCATGCCACCGCGCCCCTGCGGGTTGTACTCAGAGATAGGGGTGCGCTTGCCGTAGCCGCCGGAGGTGGCCACGAGGAGGAAGTCATCTTCCTTCACCGTGGTCATGGCCAGCAGCTGGTCGTCGCCGCGGAAGCGCATGCCCTTCACGCCGGCAGTGGCGCGACCCATCGGGCGGAGCTGCTCGTCGTCGGCGGTGAAGCGGATGGACTGGCCCTGCTCGGAGACGAGCAGGATATCGTCGTCCGCGCTGACTAGGGATGCGCCGATGAGGGCGTCGCCCTCGTTGAGGTTGATGGCGATCAGGCCGGCGGAGCGGGCGGACTCGTAGTCGGTCAGGCGGGACTTCTTCACGCGGCCGTCGCGGGTAGCCAGCACCAGGTAGGGGGCGTCCTGGTAGGTCTGGATCTGGATGACCTGGGCGATCTTCTCTTCCGGCTGGAATTCCAGCAGGTTCGCCACGTGCTGTCCGCGTGCGGTTCGGCCGGCCTCCGGCAACTCGTAGGCCTTGAGGCGGTAGACGCGGCCGAAGTTGGTGAAGAAGAGGATCCAGTCGTGCGTGGAGCAGACGAAGAAGTTCTTCACCACATCGTCCTGCTTCAGTTCCGCACCGCGGACACCCTTGCCGCCGCGTTTCTGGGACTTGTAGGCGTCAACCTTGGTGCGCTTGGCGTATCCGGTCGCGGTGATGGTGACCACGACGTTTTCGCGGGCAATGAGGTCTTCCTCGGTGACGTCGCCGGTGGCTGCGACGAGGCGGGTGCGGCGCTCGTCGCCGTGCTTTTCCACGACTTCCTTCAGCTCTTCCGCCACAATCGCGCGCTGACGCTCCGGCTTGGCCAGGATGTCCTTGTAGTCGGCGATCTCGGCCTCGATGGCGGCCAGATCGTCGACGATCTTCTGGCGCTCGAGAGCGGCCAGACGGCGCAGCTGCATGGCGAGGATGGCGTCGGCCTGGATCTCGTCGACGTCGAGAAGCTCCATCAAGCCCGTGCGCGCTTCGTCGACCGTCGGAGAACGGCGGATGAGCGCGATGACCTCGTCGAGCATGTCCAGGGCCTTGACCAGGCCGCGCAGGATGTGGGCGCGCTTTTCGGCTTCGTCGAGGCGGTACTGGGTGCGCCTGACGATGACCTCGATCTGGTGGGCCACGTAGTAGCGGAGCATCTGGTCGAGGCGAAGGGTGCGCGGCACTCCGTCGACAAGCGAGAGCATGTTGGCGCTGAAGTTCGACTCCAGCGGCGAGTGCTTGTACAGGTTGTTCAGCACGACGCGCGGCACGGCGTCACGCTTGAGCGTGATGACGATGCGCATTCCCACGCGGTCGGAGGACTCGTCCTCGATCTTGGAGATGCCGGTCATCTTGCCCGCGGCGACCTGCTCCGCGATGCCGGAGATGAAGTTGTCCGGGTTGACGTTGTACGGCAGCTCCGTGATCACGATGACCTGGCGGGTGCCCACTTCCTCAATCTCGGTGACACCGCGCATGCGGATGGAACCGCGGCCGGTGGTGTAGGCATCCTTGATGCCCTGGTCGCCGACGATCATGCCGGCGGTCGGGAAGTCCGGTCCCTTCACACGTTCCATGCACGCGTCAAGCGTGGTCTTGTCGTCCGCGTCGTGGTTGTCCAGGATCCAGTAGATCGCTTCGGCCAGCTCGCCGAGGTTGTGCGGCGGGATGTTGGTGGCCATGCCCACGGCGATACCGGAAGAGCCGTTGAGCAGCAGGTTCGGCACACGCGACGGGAGCACGACCGGCTCTTGGGCCTTGCCGTCGTAGTTGGGCACGAAATCCACAGCGTTTTCACGGATGTCGCGCACCATCTCCATGGACAGCGGCGTCATCTTGCACTCCGTGTAACGCATGGCCGCTGGGCCGTCGTTACCGCGGGAGCCGAAGTTGCCCTGGCCGTCCACCAGCGGGTACCGCATGACCCACGGCTGCGCGAGACGCACCAGGGTGTCGTAAATAGCGGAGTCGCCGTGCGGGTGGAATTGACCCATCGCGTCAGAGACCGGGCGCGCGGACTTCACGTACGAGCGCTCCGGGCGGTAGCCGGAGTCGTACATCGCGTAGACAATGCGGCGGTGCACGGGCTTCATGCCGTCGCGCACGTCAGGCAGTGCACGGCCGACGATGACGCTCATGGCGTAGTCGATGTAGCTGGTCTGCATCTCCTCGTTGATGTCAATGGGGAGGATGCGGTCGCCTTCGCTACCACCACCGAAAATATCGTCACTCAAGCTTCAATGCCTTTCAGTTAGAGACAGTTCACACAGCAGTTTACGCGCCGCGAGAATCATTCCCCCGCTCCCATGCGGTATCAGAGTGATACCATCACGATCATGGCTATGACGCTTAGGCTCTCCGCCGAGGAGGATCGCGCGCTCGTCTTGCTCGCCAGCGCATGGGGGTGCAGCAAACACGAAGCAGCCACGCGCGCGGTGGTCATCTCCGCAAGCAGACTGCTTGACGACGCCGCCGTGGCCTCCCTTGCCCACGACACCGTCCCCGGCCGTGCCGCGTTGGCCGCCCGCATCCGCCGCGCTCGGCCCAACGAGGCGGATTAACACCGCCGAATCCGCTGCATGAAACCTTTAAGCCCTGAACAGCTGCTCATCATTGCGGACGAGTGCTGCGCGAAGTGGGGCCCTTCCGCCGCTGTGCGCAGTTATTCCGCGATCTGCGCCGCCGCGGCGATTCCCGGCGCGAAGCTGGACGGCCTCCCTGTATTCGACTCCCCCGCCGCCGCGGCCGACGCCCTTGCCCGCGGCATTGAGCGCCTCGAACCGCTGACCGATTTCAATCCGCCCTTCGCCGACACCGCCGCGGAGATCTATCTGCGCTGGTGCGAGCGCGATTGATGCACCCAGTTTCCGTCAGAAGGAACTGCAGAAGGCTAACGCGCAGTGGATGGCCATTCAGCGCCAGGCAATGGACGAGCTGTGTAAGTACATTCCCCTGCCGCAGCAAAACCAGAATCAGCAGTCCAACCAGCAGCGTCAGGGTCAGTAACCCGCCTGCCAACAGCCACAAAAGCGATACTCCCCCACATTATGTAGCGTCGCATCGGAACGTTTGTTACATTTGTGGCTGTTGTGGTTGCAGTGATTCATGTGAACCTGTGGCGGAAGAACTGCAACTTGAATGGGAATCAGCGGTCCCGCGAGCACCAACAAGGGTGAACGCGCGGGGCCGTGTCCCTGTTTCCGGACCAGTTCGCAGATCACAAGGCAGTTAAGATGGCCCGCGTGACTGACTTGAAAACTCTCCTGAATGCCCCCACCCGCACCGAGGTCGTCGCCGCCCTGACCACACTGGCGGACACAACCATCGCCAACCAGTCGGGCCTGACCGGCATGGCATTGAAGTCCGCTGTCGGCGCCGCGAAGAAAGCGGACGCGGACGCGCTGAGCAAGGGCATCAACCAGCTCATGCCGAGCATCGTCGAGGAGCTCACACCCCACTGGGAGTCTTACGAGGGTTCCGGCAAGTCCAGCTTCGGCGCCCATCTCGCCGACAACGAGGACAGCGTCACCGAGTCCGTGCTGAAGATCGGCGATTCTTTCGCCGACCGCGCACCCGCCCCGGTGCAGAAGGTGTACTCCTCCATGCGCGGCAAGGTTGGCAAGATCGTCGCCCCAGCGCTGCCGGAGTTCGGCGACATCATCGAGCGCCACGCGAAGTAGCAAACGCGCGCTACACCCGCGCCCAGGCCGCCGTTCACAGAAATTGGTAGCGTGGGCAGGCAAGACACGGGGTGCCCTGCTCAAGCAGGGCTGAGATCACACCCGCCGAACCTGATCGAAGCCATCTTCGCGGAGGGATTGTCTTGCAACGGCCCCGTGTCCGCTAGTTCCACGTCAACTGGAAGGACACAACATTGACTAGATTCAGCGACGAGCTGCGCGACACCCACCGCGAGAAGTGGGACGCCGCAGTGGGTCACCGTTTCGTGCAAGAACTTTTCGACGGCACGATCGACGACGGTGTCATGGCCGGCTACCTCGTGCAGGACTACCGCTTCTTGGACAGCTTCTTGCAGCTCCTCGGCGCGGCAGTGGCCACCGCGGACGAACTCGCACCGCGTCTGCGTCTCTCCCAGTTCATCGGCGAGGTCGCGGGCGACGAGAACACGTACTTCCTCCGCTCCTTCAAGGAGCTCGGTGTGAGCGACGAGCAGCGCGACAACACCCCGGACACCACAGCATGCACCGGCTTCACCGGCCTGATGCGCGAGGCAGCCGAGACCCGCTCCTACGCCGCCGCCCTGGGCGTGCTCGTCGTGGCGGAGTGGCTGTACCTCGATTGGGCCACGAATGCCCCAGAAGAGCGTCCGGAGAGCTTCGTGCACAACGAGTGGATCGAGCTGCACGACTACCCGGAATTCCACACGCTCGTCGAGTTCCTGCGCGGCGAGGTCGACCGCATCGGTGAGCGCAGCGAGGAAGACCGCGCCATCATCAACGATTTCTTCGGCAGAGCAGTCACGCTGGAGCTGGACTTCTTCGACAATTCCTACGAGCAACCACTGGAGGTGTAAAAAATGGGC
The DNA here is from genome assembly GCF_030503595.1 of Corynebacterium sp. P4-C1. Lineage (NCBI taxonomy): Bacteria > Bacillati > Actinomycetota > Actinomycetes > Mycobacteriales > Corynebacteriaceae > Corynebacterium > Corynebacterium sp. P4-C1. The sequence goes on from NZ_CP129966.1 coordinate 1,708,944, forward strand.
CTTTTTTCGCTTCTCAAAGAATCCGCCCCGGAGTGGGACCCGTACATCCACCACGCATTCGTTGAGGACCTGGGCGAAGGCACTCTCCCGCTGCCGATCTTCCAGGACTACCTGGTGCAGGACTATCTGTTCCTGGTCCAGTACGCCCGCGCGAACGCGCTCGGAGCCTACAAGTCACGCACCCTCGGCGAGGTAGAAGCGGCGGCGCAAGGGCTGTCTGCCACCATCACGGAGACCGAGCTGCACCGACGGCTGACGGAGCGCTGGGGTATCACGGGCGACGACCTCGACCGTGCGCCGGAGAAGCAAACCACAGTCGCCTACACGCGCTACGTGCTCGACACCGGCATGGCGGGCGACCTGCTGGAGCTGCAGATCGCGCTTGCGCCGTGTCAGATCGGTTATGCGGAGATCGGCACCTATTTGGAGCCGAAGCTTAAGGAGAACGCTGAGCACCCGTACGCGGAGTGGATCCAGGAATACGCCGGCGACGATTTCCAGAATCAGGCGGTAGCCATGACGAAGCTTCTCGACGACCTACTGGGGGTGCCCGCCGAGGAGATCAAGGGCACGAAGCGTTTCGAGCGCCTGCTGGACATTTTCCGCACGGCAACCCGCCTGGAAGCCGACTTCTGGCAGCAGGCGCTCGACAGCTAACTCACCCCCTACCCGGCCAAGCACTGTTGAACACCGTTCAAAACCTGCTTCATGCTGCTATTTGACGGTGAGTGATCTACATTTATCACTATGGCTACACCCGCTTCAGTGAACGAACCCGACATCCTCGACATCGCGCGAGAGAAATGCCTGGAAAACGGCGAAGGACTCTCCGAAGCTGAGATCTACCGAGCTCTCACCATCGAGGATGAACGGTTACAGGAACTACTCGATCTCGCCCACCAGGTCCGGATCAAGCACTGCGGTGTCGAGATCTCTCTCGAGGGCATCATTTCCCTGAAGACCGGCGGGTGCCCGGAGGACTGTAGCTTCTGCTCCCAGTCCGGGCTGTTTGAATCCCCCGTCCGCTCTGTCACTCTTGACACAGCAGAACTAGTCGAGGCCGCGAAGCAATCCGAGAAGATGGGCGCGAGCGAGTTCTGCATCGTTGCCGCTGTGAAGAGCCCGACTGACTCCCTGCTCGACCAAGTCGCTCAGGCGATCGTCGCAATCAACAACGAGGTGGACATTTCTATCTCCGCCTCCCTCGGCACACTGACCCGCAAGGATGCCCACCGGCTCTCGCAAATGGGTGTCATACGCTACAACCACAACCTGGAGACCGCGAAGTCGTTCTTCCCCAACGTCGTCACCACACACACGTGGCAGGAACGTAGGGACACCTTGGAGAATGTCTTGGCGGAAGGAATGGAGACCTGCTCCGGCGGGATCATCGGTCTCGGCGAAAGTCTTGAGCAGCGCGCCGAGTTCGCCGCTCAGCTCGCTCAAATCAACCCGCACGAAACACCGATCAACTTCCTCGATCCCCGCCCCGGGACCCCGTTCGCTAACCGTCCCTTGGTTCCCCAAGGCGAGGCCTTGCGCGCGGTCGCCGCTCTCCGACTGGCTATGCCCTCGACACAGCTGCGGTTCGCCGGCGGTACTGAGCTTGCGCTCGGGGATGACGGCACAGAAACTGGCCTCCTTGGCGGGGCTAACGCCATCATCGGCGGCAACTACCTGACGACATTCGGCCGGCCGATCGAAAAGGACCGTGATGCGATCGACCGCGCCATGGATTCCCCGCGAAACCTTCCCATCACACCCGTCGGACAGAAACAGCGCACCGATCACGGCATCCTGTACAGCACGTTGAAGTCGCTCTAGTGAGAATCCCCGATTCAACGGAATTGGCCGACGCAGTGTTGAGCGGCGAGCTCCAATTACCTTTTGACCCGGCGCGACCCTATGACGCACCTCGAATCTGCCCGTTGTGCGAGCGCCGGATGGTCGTGAAAATGAACCCTGTGGCTTGGGAGGCTATCTGCTCACGCCACGGGATTCTCCGCTCGGAGTGGCTGGAACGCTAGGTTCTGAGCCCGACCTACCCGGGCCACCCCGACTTAGAGCGAGGCCACGAATTTCTCCAGTCGATCGGCGACCCGCTCCGGCTTACGCGCCCACTTCGTGTGCCCCAGTCCCCCGATCAACTGTTCAACATGAACGTTGTCGGGGTCGAATTTATCTGCCAGATACGCCGCAGATGCCAATGTGCAGTCATCGTCGTCAGTGAAACGCGTCAGCAGAATCGGTACGGTGACGTTCTTCATCCCCGCCTCGTAATCGATGTCTTGACCCTTCAGGTCCGCCAGCGAATTCGTGTGCGCGAAACGCGTCCATTCCCTCACGTGCACATCAGATTGCCGGCCGTAGCCCGCCAGGTCCAACCGTCCTGCCGGCCAGTAGCCGACGACCTTGGACACGGCCGTCATGAACAGGCTCCCCAGCGCTACACGACGCCGGTCCGCCCCCACGAAGCTCTCCTTGTACGGGCTTCCGGTGCCCACGCCCATCATGCCCACCACATTGAGCTCCTTCGCCTCCGGGCGCGCAAGGAACAGCGACGCCACTTGCCCGCCCATTGAGTGCGTCAGCAGCACCGTCGGGTGGTCTGCCGGAAGACCCAGCTCCTCTTTCGCGGCACGGATCGTCCTAGGGTAATCCTCCGAGGCGGTGTCGTGGTAGCCCCACCGCGCTTTCCGTGTCGCGCGAGCTGTACTGCGACCCTGGCCGCGCAACTCACCGATCACGACCGGGTAGCCGCGGTCTGCCAGTTCCTGCGCCGTTGGCCGGAAATAGCGGGCCCCCATACCGAAACCCGGCCAGATCGCCACCAGCGGCGCCGGTGCGGTGCCCGGGTCCGCTTGTCCACTGCGCTCCCCTTGAGCGGGAAAGACATAGACCGGTGAGACGTCCCCACTCGGCAGTTCCACATCAGCGTTGACGAAGGTGTACTGGTTCGGACTTTTCTTTTCGCTCATGAAGATAGTGTGCCAGATCACACTCGTCGATAAGCGAAAATGCGTCCTTAGACGTCGAGGAAGCGGACGTCCTTTGCCTTGCGGGTGATGAACGAACGGCGGGCGGCGACATCGTCGCCCATGAGTACGGAGAAGAGCTCGTCGGCGCGCTGGGCGTCCTCGAGGTCGACGCGGCGCAGGACGCGGTGCTCCTTGTCCAGGGTGGTCTCCCACAGCTCGCCCGCGTTCATCTCGCCGAGACCCTTGTAGCGCTGAATGCCGTCGTCCGTGTTGATCTTGCGGCCCTCGTTCAAGCCGGCCTCGAGCTCGGCGTCGCGCTCAGCATCCGAGTACGCGTAACCCGGATCGCCCTTGGCCCACTTCAGCTTGTACAACGGCGGGTTAGCGAGATACACGTGACCGTTGGCGATCAGGTCCGGCATGAGGCGGTAGAGCAACGTGAGCAGCAGCGTTGCAATGTGCTGGCCGTCCACGTCCGCATCAGCCATGAGGACGATCTTGTGGTAGCGGAGCTTGGAGATGTCGAACTCGTCGTTGATGCCCGTGCCCAGCGCCGTAATGATCGCCTGGACCTCGTTGTTGTTTAGCACACGGTCGAGGCGGGCCTTCTCCACATTCAGGATCTTGCCGCGGAGCGGAAGAATCGCTTGGTACATCGAATCGCGGCCCTGTTTCGCGGAGCCGCCAGCAGAGTCACCCTCCACGATGAACAGCTCGGAGACGACCGGGTCCTTCGAGCGGCAGTCCGCCAGCTTGCCCGGCAGACCGCCAAGATCCGTCGCGGACTTGCGGCGCACGGATTCGCGCGCCTTCCGCGCAGCTTCGCGCGCTTGCGAAGAGGACACGGCCTTTTTGATGATGACCTTCGCCTCAGCCGGGTTCGCATCGAACCAGTCGTTGAGGTGCTCATTGACTGAGCGCTGAACAAAGCCCTTGATCTCCGAGTTGCCCAACTTCGTCTTCGTCTGGCCCTCAAACTGCGGGTCACCCACGCGCACGGACACGACCGCGGACAGGCCTTCGCGGCAGTCGTCGCCGGTGAGGTTCGGATCCTTGTCCTTGATCAGCTTATGTTCGCGCGCGTAGCGGTTCATCAAACTCGTGAGCGCCGCACGGAAACCTTCCTCGTGCGTGCCGCCCTCGTGCGTGTTGATGGTGTTGGCGAAGGTGTGCACCGACTCCTTGAACCCGCCGTTCCACTGCATGGCGATCTCGAGTTCGTGGTCTTGGCCCTTCACGTCGAAGCCGACCACCGTCGGGTGAATCGCCGTCTTGTTGCGGTTCAAGTAGTTCACATAGTCGATCAGACCGTTCGGGTAGAAGAACGTGACTTTCTTTTCGCGCTTCCTCTTCGTGTCCGGCGCGACGCCTGTCTCATCGTCGCTGTCCTCAGTCTTCTCCGTTTCGCCGGTGCGCTCGGTGCCCTCAGTGTCACCGGTACCCTCGGCATCGTCGAAGGAATCGCCTTCGATGACCTGGGCTGTGTCGCCTTCCTCGGCGATTGCCTCGAGCTCCAGCTCTTCCTCGGAGACGCGCTCGTCCTTCAGGGTGATGGTCAGGCCCTTATTCAGGAAGGCCATTTCCTGCAGGCGACGGGAAATCGTGTCGTAGTCGAAATCGACCGACTCAAAGATCTCCGGGTCCGGCCAGAATCGGATCGTCGTACCGGTGCCGCGGGCGTTGTCGCCCTCCACCAAATCCTCAGGGATCGCGTTGGTGAACTTCTGGTACCAGTGCTTGCCGTCGCGCTTGATGTCCGCCTCAACGCGGGTGGACAGCGCGTTCACCACGGAAATACCCACACCGTGGAGGCCGCCCGAGACTGCGTAAGACTCGGAGTCGAATTTGCCGCCGGCGTGCAGCTGAGTCATGACCACCTGGACGGTCGGCGCACCCGACGGGTGCATTTCCACCGGGATGCCGCGGCCGTTATCCACGACCTGGACACCGCCGTCTTTCAACAGCGTCACCTCGACCTTGTCGGCGAAGCCGGCCATAGCCTCGTCGACGGAGTTGTCCACGACCTCCCACACCAAGTGGTGCAGGCCGCGCACACCGGTGGAGCCGATGTACATGCCGGGGCGCTTACGCACGGCCTCCAACCCCTCAAGGATGGTGATCGATGACGCGTCATAATGCGGTTGTTGCTCGGCCACTTTCCCGAAACTCTCCTGTCACGGCGTAAATACGTCTTTAACCCATGTCATCTTACACGGTTGAGGTCCCCCACAGACGCACCGCCGACGCCAGCGACAGGGTGTTTCACGCGCGTTTTACCCGTACGTATCCCGCGGCCCGCGGCCCTTGACATGAAGCGGCCCATACCGCCAGTTCTTGGTCTTGGGCGGGTAGACGTGCAGTTTCGTGATCACGCCCGGCCCGATTTTCTCCGCGATCTGGGACAGCACGGTGGACTGCATGTACTTCAGGTTCGTGGCCCAGGCGGTCTGGTCGCAGGAGATGAACAGCTCCCCGTTTTTGATCATGCTCACTTCGGTGTGCTGCGCGATCTTCTCCCCCACCAGGGATTCCCAGTTGCCCATTACCCAGCCGTGGGCGATGGGTTCTGTCCAGTCGCGCTGTTGAATCTCCTTCTTCAGCAACGAGCCGAAACCGGCGACCTGGTAGCTTCTCCGCAGCGGCCGCCCGTCAGCACCCGTCGGCCGACCCATGTGCGGACGGTTCTTCGCTGTTGTGCCGGGGGCAGTCTTCTCCGGGGCGAGGTCCAGGCCCGGCACGGAGATCTCCGGTGTCGCCGATTCTTCCGTGCCCATCGCCGCGGCGAGTTTGCCCACGGACCGGCGCGGAACGACATTTTGGCCCTGGCCCGCGAGCCGCGGCACCTTTCTTCCGCGCCGCTTCGCTGTGGCCCGGAGATTTTCGAATGTGGCGCTGACCAGGTCTTGCGGCTCAGTCACGAGATCGCCTCGATAGTGGACACGCGTCCGTCGCCGCTATCTTTCATGACCACGCCGTAGCGCGCGGAAACATGGTCATCGAGGTTCGCCGGCAGATCGTCGCCGACCGCGGCGGTGATGAGCACCTGCTCAGCCTTCTCCGCCACGGCGACGAGGCGACGGCGCCGTTTGGCGTCCAGTTCCGCGAATACATCGTCCAGAATCAGCACCGGTTCCACACCGTCGGACGAGAGCAGCGCATACTCCGCCAGGTGCAAGGCGAGCGCGAACGACCAGGTTTCCCCGTGGCTCGCGTATCCTTTCGCCGGGTGGTCGCCGAGCATCAGCACGAGATCGTCCCGGTGCGGACCGACCAACGTCGTCCCACGGTCGATTTCCTCCTTGCGGCGCCGCGAGAGCTCCGTGAGAAACGCGGCCTCAATAATCGCCGGGTCGTGGGTATCCGCATCAGCGAGCTTTTCGACGCCCCGGTCCACCGTCGAGCTGTACCCGATCCCCGCCGGTCGCGATTCCGGGGCGACTGAGGCGTATGCGTCGTGAACCGGTTGGGACAGCTCGGCGACAAGTTTCTTGCGCCCTGCGATCACTTGCGCGCCGAGTGAAGCCAACTGCATGTCCCAGGCATCGAGGGTGCTCAGCGCGCTGGCACCCTGGTCGTCGTTGTAACCGCGCCGCAGCAGCATATTCTGCGAGCGCAAAAGCGCGTTGCGCTGACGCAGCACCTTGTCGTAATCCGCTTTCGCCCCGCCGAATCGTGGGGTGCGGATGCTGGCCAACCCGTCGAGAAAGCGCCGCCGCTCCCCCGGCTCACCCACCACGAGCGCCAGATCCTCAGGCGCGAAAACCACCGTCCGCAGCACACCGAGCATCTCGCGCGGGGATTTCAACCGTGTCCGGTTGATCTGCGCCTGGTTGGCTTCCTTCGGCTTGATCAGCAGGTGTGTTGTCAGTTCCCGGCCCTCGTTGACCGTGGTGACCGACACCCGCGCGTTCTGCGCACCGGCGCGCACCAGCGGTTGATCCTTGGAGACACGGTGACTGCTCAACGTCGCCGAGTAGATGACCGCCTCGACGATGTTGGTCTTCCCGTGGCCGTTGCGGCCGGAGAATACTGTGACTCCTTGGTCCAGCTCGAGGTTCAGCTCGGGCCAGGAGCGGAAATCACGCAGATCGAGTTCACGGACAAACACGGATCACGCCGCTTAACCCGGCAGGCGCACCGGCATCAGCAGGTAGGTGAAGTCGGTCGCCGGGGTGTCGAAGGAACCGTCCGCGCCCGCCTCCGGCATCTCCTCCGGTTCCGGGATCATGATGGCCGGCCGCGATGCCTCGGTGAAGCCGAAAACAACACGCTTGGTCGGAATGACACTCAAACCGTCGCGCAGGTAGCCGGAGTTGAAGGCGATGAGCAGCTCATCGGCACCCGTGAACGCGCACTGGAGGGATTCGCTCGCCTCCCCGGAATCAGCGCCGGAGGCATAGAGAGTGACCTCGCCCGGCTTGAAGTGCATGCGCAGCTGCGCGTTACGGTCGGCGACCAGGCTCACGCGGCGGATGGCCTCGACCAGCGGAGCGATTTCAACCGATGCCATGGAAGTGTGCGATTTCGGCAGCAGCGGCTGAATATTCGGGAATTCTGCGTCCAGCATGCGCGTCGTGGTCTCGCGGTTCTGCGAGTGGAGACCGAACAGGCCGTCGCCACCAACGTTCTCGCCGGTGCCCACAGCAATCTCGACCGGCTCCTCGAGGTGGGAGGCCAGAGTGCGGGCGTTGTCCAACAGCGTTTTTGCCGGAATGAGCAGCTTCGCCTGCACATCAGCGTTGACAGGCTCCCACTCCAGCGACCGTAGCGCCAGACGGAAACGGTCGGTGGCGGCCAGCTGGACGCTGTTGCCCGAAATCTCCATGTGCACACCTGTCAGCATGGGCAGCGTGTCATCGCGCCCGGCGGCGGATGCCACCTGAGTGATCGCGTTGACGAAAGTGGAGGTGTCCAACGTGCCGGTGACCTCCGGCAGCTTGGGCAGCTGCGGATAATCGTCCAGCGGCATAAGCGGTAGCTCGAAGCGGGCGGCCCCGCCCTGCAACAGCATGCGGGAATTGTCCACGGACACCTCGACGGGCTTGGCCGGCATGTTGGACACGATGTCCGCCATGAGCTTGCCTGCCACGGCGACGCGGCCCGGCTGATTGACCTCGGCGCTGATGCGCACCTGAGTGGAAACCTCGTAGTCGAAGCCCGCCAGTTCCAGGCCGTTGTCATCCGCCGTGATTACCACAGCGCGGAGCACCGGCTGCGTGTTCTTCGTGGGCAGATTGCGCGCGACCCACGCGACGGCATCCGAGAGATCGTCTTTGTGCACGCGGAATGACACGTTGTTGTCGTCCATGGTCCTCGTCGCTCCTTATTTCGGCTGCCGGATAGGTGAGCTCACTTTCAACTCACCTTAAGCGGTGCGCAGATTCGCCTCAACGCCAGCCTGCCCATTGAAGTGCGCACGCCCGGCCGAGTTGTCCCCACGCTCTCTTTCTCTTGGAATTCATACTAGGAAAAAGACTGGGAGAAACAGTAGGTGCTGTGCAGTCTGTGGAACACAGTCCATCGCACCATGTCGTCTCGGCGTGTCGCCTGTGGGCCATCGGTGTGCAATTCTTGTGGATAACTCGCATTGGTTGTGGATAACTTCTTCGGCCACTTTGTTCCCCACAGCCTCCGCGTCTAATTCCACCGCCAAATCACATCTTTCTCCCGCCCCTGTGGACAGCACTTTCGCGCTGTGGATAACCGTTACGTGACCAATGCCACTTAATTACAACGGTGGAATTACACAGGTGTGAATAAGCCTGTGGATAAACAAAAGCCACCGAGGAAGCCTTCCTCGGTGGCGTAGGTGGGCGTCGTTAAGCGGTGCGCGTCAGCGGGCGCGGACCCGGTTCTTGATGTCTTGGGTGAGCTCCTGGATTTCGTCGTAGGTCGCGCGGTTCTCTGTCATCTCCCCGCGGATCTTACGGTCGGCGTACATGACCGTGGTGTGGTCTTTGCCGCCGAATTCCTGGCCGATCTTCGGCAACGACAAATCGGTCAACTCGCGGCACAGGTACATGGCGATCTGGCGGGCGTGCGCGACCACGCGGGTCTTGCCGGCGCCGGTGAGCTTGTCCATGGGCACTCGGAAGTACTCGGCGGCCGCCTCCTTGATGGTCTCGGCCGTGATCGTCACATCCCCCTCGTCCGGGAGAATGTCGCGGAGCGCGACCTGGGCGACATCGAGGGTGATCGGCTCGTTGATCAGCGAAGAATATGCGGAAACCCTGATGAGGGCGCCCTCGAGCTCGCGGATCGACGATTCGAATTGCGAGGCGATGAGTTCGAGAACGTCCTCGTCGACGCGGGTGCCGTCAGCGGCGGCCTTCTTCATCAGAATCGCGATGCGCGTTTCCAGGTCCGGCGGCTGAATATCCGTGATCAGGCCGCCCTCGAAGCGTGTGCGCAGGCGGTCCTCCAGCGTGGTCAGCTGTTTCGGCGGACGGTCGGAGGACAAAATAATCTGCTTATTCGACTGGTGCAGGGCGTTGAAGGTGTGGAAGAACTCTTCCTGCGTCCCTTCTTTGCCCTCGAGGAACTGGATGTCGTCGACCATGAGAATGTCCAGGTCGCGGTAGCGCCGCTTGAAAGATTCCTGCCGGTCATCGCGCACGGAGTTGATGTAGTCGTTCGTGAACTCCTCAGAGGAGACGTACTTGATGCGCAGGTCCGGTTGCAGCACCTGGGCGTAGTTGCCCGCGGCGTGCAGCAGGTGCGTCTTGCCCAGGCCGGAGCCGCCCCAGATGAATAGCGGGTTGTAGGCGCGCGCCGGATTCTCCGCGACAGCCACCGCGGCGCCGTTGGCGAAACGGTTGGAGGAGCCGATGACAAAGTTCTCGAAGGTGTATTTCGGGTTCAGGCTGATGTCGCGGTCCGGGTCATGCGCCGGCTTCTCGCGCGGAATGCGCTGCGGCGCCGGAACGATCGGGTGGCTCGACTGCTGGCGGGAGGATTCCTCGACAGAGTTCTCCTGCTGCTGCGAGTGAATGCGCGCCAGCTCATCGAGTCCCATGGGCAGCTGTTCCCCCGCCAGCGGCGACGGATTCGCCGGGCGGGTCGGGGGTTGCTGCTGCGCCGCAGTCGGGAACGCCGGTTCAGAGTAGGTGCTGTACCAGTCGTCTGCGGAACTGTCGGTGCGCTGGGGCTGGGCTGGGGCTTGGACCTGGTTTTGCGCCTGGACTGGGGAGTGTGCCGGCACCTGCTGTTCGGAAGCCGCCGGGGTGTTCACTGAAACGGCGAGGTTGCAGGGCTGGCCCATGTGGTGGCTGAGGAGCTCCACGATGTAGGGGCCGAGATTGTTCTCCACCACATTCTTGGCCGCGGTGTGGGGTGCGGAAAGGATGCAGTAGCCGTCGACAAGCATGACGGGCTTGACCAGCTGCAGGTAGGCCCGGTCGCCCGGGGAGAACGTGGGCACGTGCGAATTCGGGCGTTCGGACAGGTTGAGCAGTTCGGCGACGATGTCCTGCCACAGAGCATTCAAACTCTGTTGATCGTGTGCCATGAAAGCCCGCTTTCCCTATCCGAATCCCGTTGCTCGCCCGCGGCGCCGAGATGGCGTTGCTGCCGCGGGCCGCTCACTTACCGCTCGCCGGTTACGAGCTTGTGAACCTTGTGAACAACGTGAACATTGCCCTGAACATGTGAATCCACAACTTTATCCACAGGTGTTGATGGAGTTCCTGTGTAGGTTATCCACAAGACAATCATCATGCTGTGGATAAACGATTGATGCCAAATTATCGCCTTTGACCTCGGTTTATGCCGCTTGGAATGGTAAAGCCTCAAGGTCATATTGAGGTTTATCCACAGTGGCAGTGGAACAATTCCTGTGAAGTTGTGGTGTTACAGCTTTCTTACCCTGCTCCGCCGCGGACTGTCTAGGTGGCACGGCCGCACCCCGGGCGTCGCGGAGCCCGGATCAGAATGCACGTTCGAGACCTCTCCAGACCCGCGCAGGCTACGTCGGCGTGTCGTGTTTGACCTGCGGAAAAACACATTGTTGTAATTTCGGGGGTGAACAAATTCTGGGGTCGCTACCCCCGCGCGTCGATTTGGCCGGTGCGACGCCGATCACGTATCCTGGCATGGTCTGTCGCACTCTGTTACCTCTGCGAATCCACAGCGACCGCAGTGTTCAGGGTGTGCGTGAGAGCATCATCAGTGCCGAGCACCGGGCCGCCTTGTTGGCGAGTCAGCGCCGATGACGCATGCCACCAGCGGTTTTCACGCTGTTAGAGCATCTCACTCACATGTTTTGAAAATGGCTGCCTCGTCCCGGGAAGGTGCCGGCGCCGGAGTCCCATCTCTGGTGCCCGCCGTTGGCCGCCGCATAGATCTCAAGGAGTCACCGCCATGTCTAAGCGGACTTTTCAGCCCAATAACCGCCGTCGCGCACGCAAGCACGGCTTCCGTACCCGCATGAACACCCGTGCTGGCCGCGCCATCGTTTCCGCGCGCCGCCGCAAGGGCCGCAACAAGCTCACCGCCTAGTCGTCTAGCGCGCTGTGCTGCCCCGCGCCCATAAGCTCACTTCTTCGGCGGAATTCCGCCGCGTGATCTCTCAAGGTGGGCGCGCGGGCTCCCGCACCGTCGTGGTGCACTATTACACCCGAACCGACACCGTCATTTCCGGCGGTCCACGGTTCGGGTTAATTGTGTCTAAACAGGTGGGCAACGCCGTCGTCCGCCACCGCGTGTCCCGCCAGTTGCGCCATATCTGCATGGAGTTGGCACGCTCGCTCGACCGGGACGTGGATATCGTCATCCGCGCCCTTCCGGCGAGCGCCAACGCCAGCAGCGATGTTCTGTGCAAAGACACCTCTTCGGGGATCGAGCGGGGGCGCAAGAAGGCGTCGAAAAGCTAAGGCGGTGTCCAAATGGACTACTTCAACTCGGACGGCGAGCGCATCCCCGCACCTTCCGGCCCCATAGGTGCGGCTGTGGTGCGGGGCGTGCGGCTTTACCAAAAACATTTCTCACCCCTTAAGATGGGATCGACGTGCCGCTTCGAGCCGACCTGCAGCGCGTACGCGCTAGAAGCGGTGTCCCGGCATGGAGCAGCCCGCGGTGGCCTCCTCGCGCTTGTGCGCCTAGCCAAGTGCGGGCCTTGGCATCCCGGCGGCTACGACCCCGTACCTATGAACAGGAGTTAGACAACCGGTGCTGAATTTCATCTATTGGCCCATTTCCGCGGTGCTGTGGTTCTGGCACAAGGTCTTCGGCTACATTTTCTCGCCGGATTCCGGTGTGGCGTGGCTCTTGGCGATCGTGTTCCTGACCTTCACCATCCGTATCTTCCTGGTCAAGCCGATGGTGAACCAGCTGCGCTCCGGCCGCAAGATGCAGGAACTCCAGCCGAAGATGCAGGAGATCCGCACCAAATACGCCAAGGACCAGCAGAAACAGGCGCAGGAAATGCAGCGCCTGTACAAGGAAGCCAACATGAACCCGCTGGCCAGCTGCATTGTGCCGCTGGTGCAGATGCCGGTGTTCATTGGCCTGTTGCACGTGCTGCGCTCCTTCAACCGCACAGGCACCTCCGGCGGCGGTTTGGGCATGACCGTGGAGGAGAACCGCAACACCGCGAACTACATCTTCTCCCCGGAAGATGTCCAGTCCTTCCTGGATGCCCGTGTCTTCGGGGTTCCGCTGTCGTCGTACATGTCCATGCCGGAAGAGCAGTTCGCGGCGTTCGCCCCGGCGGACTTCACCCGCACTGAAATCATCATGGTGGCCCTGCCGATGGTCATCGCCTGTGTGCTGCTGACCCACTTCAACGCGCGCATGTCCATGAGCCGCCAGCGCGAGCGCATGGCCAAGCGCAAGGCTGAGCAGGCGGCCGCCGGCAAGAAGCCGGATCAGACCGGTCCGGGTTCGCCGGAAATGATGGAAATGCAGATGAAGACCATGAACGGCATGATGCTGTGGTTCCTCCCGGCAACCCTGTTGTTCACCGGCTTCCTGTGGCACATCGGCCTGTTGACCTACATGCTGTCCAACAACGTGTGGACCTTCTTCCAGACCAAGCTCGTCTACGCCAAGATGGATAAGGAAGAGGCGGAAGAGGAAGAGGCTAAGCGCGAAGCGAAGCGCGCTTCCGCCCCCGTGGCTGGTGCGCGGACCGTGGACAACCGTTCCAAGAAACAGCGTCAGCGCGATGCTGCGAAGCAACGCGCCAACAACGCCCACCCGGAGAACGACGCGATCAACGATGCGGCGAAAGACCGAGCGAAGACGGAGACGGATTCTTCCGGAACTGACCCGAATATCGGTCTGAAGCCCAAGCCCGGCGCCAAGCCGGACAACCCAAAGAAGGGCAAGAAGAAAAAGAAGAAGGGTAAGTAGGCAGATGCCTGACTCAATGCCCCAGAGGGAGGATGCGCCCGTCGCAGCCGCAGAGATCTTCGGTGACCGGCTGCCGCTCGCGCAGGCCTACCACGACTCCCTAGCCACCACCGCCGCCGAGCGCGGTTTCATCGGACCGAAGGAAGTCAGCCGCCTGTGGAGCCGCCACGTGCTCAACTGCGCCGTCATCGCGGAGGCCTTCGACGAGGGCCTTAGCGTCGCCGACATCGGTTCCGGCGCGGGCCTGCCTGGCATTCCGCTGGCGATTGCCCGCCCCGACCTGCAGGTCACGCTTATCGAGCCCCTGCTGAAGCGCTCTACCTACCTGGGCGAGATCACCAGGGAGCTCGGTCTCAGCAACGTCACGGTCGTGCGCGGCCGCGCCGAGGAGCAGAAAAAGAAGCTTTTCGACGTCACCACCTCCCGCGCCGTCGCTCCCCTGGGCAAATTGGCCGGCTGGTCCCTTCCCCTGGTCTGCCCAGGCGGTTCCATGACTGCGATGAAGGGCGCGAGCGTGGCCGAGGAACTAGAGCGTGATGCCACCCAGATAACCAAGGCCGGCGGCACTGACGCTGAGATCCTCACCGTTGGTGAGGGCTTGCTGGAACAACCGACCACGTTGATCCGCATTGTGCGGGCTGGCTAACGGATGTCCGGGTGCTCTACTAATCTGGCACTGACTAGTTTTTGCTGATTGATACTGATCGATAGTGATCGATACTGAACCGTGACGGGAGGCCACGTGGACGACCAGCAGTGGGATGACACCCCGATTGCTGCGGCGGCTCGCCGTGCGGCGCAGATGAATAGCGGGAAGGCGACGGTGCCTAAGCCGGAGCAGCCGCGCCTGATCACAGTGGCGAACCAGAAGGGCGGTGTGGGCAAGACCACCACGTCCGTGAATCTGGCGGCGTCGCTGGCCAAGCTGGGCCGCAAGGTGCTTGTCGTGGACTTGGACCCGCAGGGCAACGCATCCACCGCGCTGGGTGCGGGCCACCGCGACGGGGAGACGTCCAGCTATGAGCTCCTCATCGGTGAGGCCACTGCGGAGGAGGCGCTGCAGCGCTCCGGGGACAACGACAATCTGTGGTGCATTCCTGCCACGATCGACTTGGCCGGAGCGGAGATCGAGTTGGTCAGCCTGGTCCGCCGCGAGTACCGCCTGGCGGACGCGCTGCGCGGGGGATTCCTCGACGAGCACGGCTTCGACTATGTTTTCGTCGACTGTCCGCCGTCGTTGGGCCTGCTCACCATCAACGCGATGAATGCTGTCGACGAGGTGCTCATTCCGATCCAGTGCGAGTACTACGCGCTCGAGGGCGTGGGCCAGCTTCTGAACAACATTACGATGATCCGCGGTGCCCTGAACCCGAATCTGCACATCTCTGCTGTGCTGCTGACGATGTACGACGCACGCACGAAGCTTTCCGAGCAGGTGGCCGAGGAAGTCCGCGGCCAGTTCGGCGACGTGGTGATGCGCAACATGATCCCGCGCTCAGTCAAGGTATCGGAAGCGCCGGGTTACGGCCAGACCGTGATCGAGTACGACCCGGGCTCCCGTGGCGCGTTGGCGTATTTCGACGCCGCGCGCGAACTGGCCACCCGCGGCGATTACCAGCCGCACGAGACGACCGGGCCGATCGGTGTGAGCCCGGAGATTTTCGCCCAGCTGGGCGAGGAGGACGAGTAGAGCAATGGCAGAGCAACGCAAAGGCGGTCTAGGCCGTGGGTTGGCGGCGCTGATTCCGTCGAACCCGGACCACCACCAGAAGACGGGCCCGCTCGGGGACGGCGCGGCGGATGTCATCATCGGCGGCAGCAAGGGCGCCCGCGACGAGAACAACGCGCCCAAAAAGAAGAAGCAAGTCAAAGGTGCCCCGACGATTCCGGGCGCACCGTCGGTCGGCCGCTCTTCCTCCGTCCCGGCCGCGATGGTGACGGGTGCTGCGGCGGACGCTGGCGGCGCCGCCGATTCTTTCGGCGCCTCCTACCAGGAGATCCCCATTGGGGATATTTTCCCGAACGCGAAGCAGCCGCGCACCACCTTCGATGAGGAGGAGCTGGCTGAGCTGGTCCACTCCGTCAAGGAATTCGGCCTCCTGCAGCCGATCGTGGTCCGTCCGGCGAAGGACGGCTACGAGCTCATCATGGGTGAGCGCCGCTGGCGTGCTTCCTCCAAGGCGGGCCTGAAGCGCATTCCGGCGATCGTCCGCGAAACCTCCGACGAGGACATGCTGCGCGACGCGTTGCTGGAGAATATCCACCGCGTGCAGCTCAACCCGCTGGAAGAGGCTGCCGCCTACCAGCAGCTTCTCGACGAATTCGGGGTCACCCAGGAGCAGCTCGCCGACCGTCTCGGCCGCTCCCGTCCAGTGATTACCAACTCGATCCGTCTGCTCAACCTCCCGGTACCGGTGCAGCGCCGCGTCGCCGCTGGTGTGCTGAGCGCCGGCCATGCCCGCGCCCTTCTTGGCGTCAAGGTCGGCCCGGAGGCCCAGGAGCAGCTCGCCGACCGCATTGTCGCCGAGGGCTTGTCCGTCCGCGCGACCGAAGAGGCGGTGACGTTGCTCAACCGCCAGGGTGCCCTGCCTGACAAGCCGAAGCGTGAGCCGGTGCCGCAGCCCGAGTTCCTCACGCAGGCCGCCGACCGTCTCGCCGACGAGTGGGACACCAAGGTCTCGGTGACCATGGGTAAGCGCAAGGGGAAGATCGTCGTTGAGTTCGGCGACCGCGACGATTTCGAGCGCATCATGGCGCTCATCGAGGGCACGGACTAGCCAAAGGGCCATGCCGCTGCGACACGCCCGGGTGATTCCGCTGGACGCGGTCACCGTGGACCGCATTCACCGCACCGCGGCCCGGAGCGTGTTCTGGGAGCTGGACCCGCTCGGTGATGCGTTCGGCGGCACGGACTCGGACGTCGATAAGGCGGCTTGGCTCCTCTCGCGCACCTACGAGCAGCCCGCGGTGGGCTTTTCCATCGTCGACCCCGCGGCCACGTCCGGCGCGCATGCGACGGTCCTCATGTGCCCGCCGTCCGCGGCGCCCGGCGCTGTGCGCATGCCCACCGCCCCGTTTTCCGCTGACGCATTTTGCCTGACTAGCCTGCACATCGATGCCGCCGTCGCGGGGATCGGCTGGGAGGCAGTGCTTATCGACGCCGCCGTCGCCTCACTCACCCAGCAGTCCATCTCCGCCGTCGAGGCGTTCGGTGTGCGCTCCGATCGTCCGGAAGAGCTGACTCCGATGTGCCGGCGGCTGGTGGACCAGCGGACCTTGATCGGCCTGATGGATGTCGATGTTCTCGAATCAGCGGGGTTCAAGGTGGTGGCCGACCACCCAGCCATTCCGCGGCTTCGGCTTGAGCTGCCGCCCGCGCACGGCCTGCTCACCGAGCGCGAGATCGCAGAGCTCCTCGCCGCTGTCCCAGTAGGAGGGCGCTAGCGGCCCCTGTGCCCCTGAGAGCTAGAGGGCTAGGCGCGTTCCTGGCGCAGCAGTTCCGTGAAGGAGTAGGTGCCGGTGGGCTGGTTGTCCTGCTCGAGCAGGTACAGGCGCTTCACTGCTACAACGATGGCCTCGGCGATCGCGTCGCGCTGCGTCGGGTCCGTGACGATCGCCATGTCGTGGGCGTTGGTTACGTAGCCCAGTACGACTTCCACCGACGGCATCTGCGTCATGCGCAGAAGCTCCCACGTGCGTCCGTGGTTGTAGCAGTTGCCCAGCTCCGTGCGGGCGACGATCTCGCGCTGGATGAAGCCGGAGAGCATCTCGCCCGTCATGGACGACGCACCGAGCTCCGAACCGAAGTAGAACGTGGCTACACCGTTGGCCTTCTCGTTCTGGTAGCGGTCCAGCTGCAGGGAGATCAGCAGGTCGGCCTCGAAGCTGTTCGCCAAATCAGCGCGGGTCTTCGCTGGCGGGCAGTCGCCGCGCGGCCCCGACATGATGGTCTCCATGCCTGCGGCGATCATGCGGGCCTCGACCCGGGAGGCCAGATCCCACAGAATCTCCTCCTCGGTGATCTCGCCGTAGGGTCCTTTGATCGACGCCATGTCTTGCGGATTGAAATTCGGGTCGATGACCACCCGCTTGCCGGTCAGGCGCGGGCCAGCCATGCGCACCACTTCCCGCTCCCGGATGGCTTGGGGGGAACCGCCCGTGATACGGCGGCCCAGCAGGCTCAGAGCGTGCAGTGTCTCAGGACCGCACACACCGTCATCCTGGATGCCGTAGTTCAGCTGGTAGGTGGACAGTGCTTCGTGGGTGTCGGGTCCGAAGTGCCCGTCGATACGCCCCGAGTAGAAACCGAGCTCCTGCAGCTGCTTCTGCAGCTGGCTCACGTCGTCGCCGACGAGGATCTGGTTGGGCTGGTACGACAGCGCGCGGGCGCCCAACGTGTAGGACGCCTGGCGCAGTTCACGCAAGGTGATGTCGTCGATCTCGCCGGAAGGGAGAATGCCGCGGGACTGCTGGAATGCCTTCAGCGTCGTGGCCAGTTCCTCGTCGAAATACATCTCCGACTGGGAGAAACGGCGGCGGTTCCACTCCCCCACATCGCCCTGGAAGTCGTCCAGCAACCCGAGTCGTGCGAGGGTCGAGCGGACTTCAGCGACGCGCGCGCTGGAGTCGCCCACTCGATACGTACCTAACACAAGTCACCTTCCTGACCGTCAGCCTTGAGGATCGCTTTCATCTTACTGGCACCCCACCAGCATTAGACGAATGCCATGCTTGAGTGCTGTTGTGTCAGCCGGCTTCTCAGATGTGGGGCTGCACGCGGGAGAGAATCTCGCCCTTCGGGCGCAGGCTGTTGAATTCGTCGACCTTCTGGCCGTCCTTGAAGATGATCACCGTCGGAATGGTCAACACCTGGTAGAGCGCGCCCAGGGTGCGCTCATCGTCCATGTTCACCTTGGCGATCTTCACCCGTCCATCGAGTTCCTCAGCAACCTCATTCAGAATCGGCGACAGCTTCTGGCACGGGCCGCACCATTCCGCCCAGAAATCGACGAGAACCGGGATATTCGACTCAATGACTTCCGATTTGAAGGTGTCCTGCGTGACGTCGACGACTTTGCTCATACGCTCCTACTTCCTTCGGTTAGCTCCGTCTTCACGGCTTTGTTCAACCGCGGGTTCACGACCATGGTGTTGGGACCCACGGTGAAAAACCGAGTTTACGTGCATGGATGCAAAAAACCGGCGTTTTTTCACCTGGGGTTTTGCTGTGACTTGGGTTTACAGCGCCTCGAGGTAGTGCTCCGCGTCGATGGCGGCGCGGCAGCCCGAGCCCGCTGCGGTGATGGCCTGGCGGTAGTAGTTGTCCACCAAGTCGCCAGCGGCGAACACACCCGGGACCGACGTCTTCGTGCTCGGCTGCTCGACGGTGACGTAGCCCTCCGCATCGGTGACCACCTGGCCGTCGAGGAAGCCGGAGCGCGGGTCATGGCCGATGGCGACGAACAGTGCAGTGGCGTCCAGGGTGGACTCCTCCCCCGTTGCGGTGTTCTTGATGCGCAGACCACCAACGCTGCCGCTGCCGCCGTCCTCGAGCACTTCCTCGACGACCGAGTTGGTGAGGAATTCGATCTTCTCGTTCTCCTTGGCGCGGTCCAGCATGATCTGGGAGGCGCGGAATTCCTCGCGGCGGTGAATGATGGTCACCTTGGAGCCGAAGCGGGTGAGGAAGGTGGCCTCCTCCATCGCGGAGTCGCCGCCGCCGACAACGGCGATGTGGTGGTCTTTGAAGAAGAACCCGTCGCACGTCGCGCAGGTGGACACGCCGCGGCCGGTGAGCTCCTGCTCCCCCGGAATGCCGAGGTGGCGCGGGGCAGCACCGGTGGCGAGGATGATCGAGCGGGCACGGAACTCGTCGTCGCCGACGAACACCTTCTTGATGTCGCCTTCCAGCTCCACCCGGTCCACCTGGTCAGCGCGCAGGTCGGCGCCGAAACGCTCGGCCTGGGCCCGCATCTCCATCATCAGGTCCGGGCCCATGATGCCGTTTTGGAAACCGGGGAAGTTCTCCACCTCGGTGGTGTTCATCAGCTCGCCGCCGTACTCGTAGCCCTCGAAGACCAGGGGCTTCAGGTCGGCGCGCGCCGTGTACAGCGCGGCGGTGTACCCGGCCGGGCCGGAACCGACGACGATCACATCGTGGATGGTCGCGTCCCCTGCGTCAGTGCCCGCTTGCGCAGCAGCTTCCTTCATCGGTTCGGTCGGTGCAGTCTCCGGCGCGGATGTGAAGCCGCCCAGCACATTGGCGGAGGGGAATTGCGGTGTTGCGCTCTTCGGCGCGTTGGACCCTGTCTCTGTCATGGGCTCCAGTGTAGTTATCCCGTCAAGGTCTCCGTCAGCGCCTGCCGGGCACGGTTCCGGCGTGATTTCACGGTGCCGGGACGCACGCCCAAATGGGAGGCGGCGGAGTTGATGGAGTGACCGGCGACGTCGATAAGCATCAACGCCCGCTGCTGCGCGGCCGGAAGTTTGAGCACGGCTTGGCGGAGCGCGACGAGGCGGTCGAGGTTGCCCAGCGGGTCGTGCGCGAGGTAGCGGTTCGCGTCCTGGGTGAGCTTCTCCTCGTCGTCGAGGCTGGTGTGCTGGCGCTTATTGTCGGCGCGTTTGGCATGGTCGTAGCCCGCGTTGAGGACCAGCCGGTGCAGCCATGTGGTGAGCGCGGACTCCGAGCGGAAGGTGTGCATGTTGCGAGACGCCTTGAACAGCGCGTCCTGCACGATGTCCTGCGCGTCGTGCTCGTTGCGCGCGTATTTCCTGGCCACCGCCATCATGCGCTGCCGATGCCTTTCGACGATCAGCGCGAATGCCCGGTGGTCCCCCGCGACGTAGTCCTTGACCAGTGCCTTGTCTGTCTTTCTCTGCTGCTGCTGTTTGCGTTGGGCGTTGAGCCTGTAGCTCCGCGCAAGGCGGCCGTGGCTGTGTGTCTTGTCTTGCGTGTGCCCGTTAGTGAGCGTCATGTGTCCCTGTCCCCCCCGAACAAGTCCTCCCCGATATGTGTGGTGCGTAACCCATTGTGCCCCGCGCTGGGCCGGGACGCTCGCGGCGGTTGCGCATTACAGTGCGCAATGCTGGGGCCAGTTCAGGGGCAGGGGGGTTCTAGCGCATGCGCGTGCCCACGACGGTGACGCCGCGGATGACAGCTGCGGAACCGTCCCAGTTCTCGTCGCCGACAGGTGCGCTGAAGGAGATGACGAGACCGGTGACCGGTGCGGCGTTGCCCTGGTTCTCTTTCCCGATCTCGATGTCCGTCCGGCCGTTCTTCAGCGTCCCGTCGGAGAGAACGGGCAGGTGGTTGATGTCGGTGGCGGTGGCGTCCCCGGTCGGCTCGTTGATGCCGTAGACGGTGTAGTTCAGCCCGCCACTGGTGTCGGCCGTTGTTGTCGCTGTGGCTGTATCGATGATCAGCTCTTCCGGAATGAACGCGGCGTTGCCCCCGGCCCCGTCACCCGTTTCCGTTCCCGCGGTGATCAGGATCTTCTCCCCCGCGGCGGCGGAGGCGGCGGTGGTGTCGTTGCCGTCGACGAGCGCGGCGAAATCTGTGCTCCTGCTGCTGTCGTCGCGGCTTTCGCCCCACGTTGAAGCGTTGAGCGGGGCGATGATGACGGGCAGTTTCCCGGCGGGGGCGTTCTCGATGCCTTCGGAGACCTGCTCGGCACCGTCGCGCGCGGATTCGTTGGTGATCGGGGAATCCGGCCTGGTGCTGAACATGCCCACGAGGTAGACAGTCAGCGTGGCGACGAGGACGACTGCCGTGATCGCCACCGCGACGAGCCCCGCGGTGCCCAGCGTGCCCAGGCCGCGCTCGCCGAAGCCGCCGCGTCGGGCCGTGTGCCCGGAATCCTCTTGCTCGAGCTGGCCGAGCTGGTCGAGCTGGTGCGGCTGCTGGCTTGTCAGGCGGGCGGGTGCCGGGGTGCCCTCAGGGCCGCCTGCACCGGAGATAGCCGCCAGTTGCTGCCCGATCGCACGGTAGTCGGGAAGCTCGTTGCCGGTGTCGCCGCCCGTGTTGCGTGCACTGAGAACCGCGCTGTCGAGGGCGTCGGTCTCTGCGGAACCGGCGAGCAACTCGAGGGCGGAGGCGTACGCGGAGACGTCGGCATCGATGTCAGCGTCGGGCAGAACGGCCGGGAAGGCCAGGACGACCGTGCCGTTGTCGCTCACCCGCATGCGGTTGCGGTTGTCCAGGCCGAGGGCCACGCCGCGCTCGTGCGCCTGCGCCATGGTCTCGGTGAGGGGGAGCATGGCGGAAGCGACGGCTTCGTCGAGAAGCGTTGCGCCCGAATCCGCGACCGTCTTGAGGTCCGAGCCCGGCACCCACTCGGCGACGACGACGCAACCGGTGCGGTAGCGGACCGTCTCGATGACGGGCGCGATCGCCGGCAAGTTGAGCGCGGCGAGCTGGTTCGTGCGGTGGCAGATTCCCGCCGCGTCGATGGCGGCCTGACGTGGAGACACTGGGGCCAGCGGTGCGGCGCCGCAGGTGTCCACGAAGGTGAGGGCGACCATGCGGCCGGTGGCCTGCTCGCGGGCCTGCCAGAAGCGGGCGGATGCGCTCGCGCCGTAGTCGCGCAGTAGGCGGAAACGGCCGTCGGAAACCGCCGCGCCGGGCACCAGGCGGGGGCCGCGCACAACGCCGGCGGACATTGGCGGCGGGATCGGGGATGCGTTGAACGTGTCGTCAACGAAGATCTGGGAGGACGCCTCCTGCGGATCGACCTCGCCAGCCGGGATTTGGTCCGCGGGGCTGGTGTGCACGATGCTTCCCAGGCCCGGAATGCGTGCGAGGGCGGCCCCCAGGTTGCGCACCTCCGGCAGTTTGGAGAACGACAGGGCAACGCCGGTCGCGATGACGAACACCACGCCGAGAATCAGGATCTCCAGCAGCAACCCGAAGGAGTCGCGTCGGCCCAGCGCCACGGCGAGGCCCGGCATGCCTCCGGGGATGAAGCGCAGCAGGAAACGCACGAGCATGGCGGTGGCCACGCCCACCAGGCCCGCGGCGGCGGCCCACACGGAGGTGTGCAGGACGGAGCCGGAATTCAGTGAGCCCAGCTTCCGGCGCAGCAGGTAGGCACCGATCACCGCACCAGCCACGAAGCCGAAGCCGTTGGCTGCGCCGAGCAGCACCACCACCTGGTCGGGGCGGGAGGCCATTGTGGGCGCCAGGATGGCCAGCACGACCTTGGTCAGCGTAATGCCGGCGATGATGAATGTCGGCGTCCACGCTTCCTCCCGGGCGTAGAACACGCGCAGGTGCAGCATCACCAGAGCGTAAGGGATGAGCGTGAACGCGCTGAAGCTGAGCGTCAGGCCCAGGGTGCGCGCTTCCTGGTTGGTGAAGTTGCCGTAGCCGAACAGGGCGTTGCCGATGTCGGGGCCCAGCGCCGTCATGAAGATGATGATGGGGATCAGCGCGATGAACGTCAGCTTCGTGCCCAATGTCAGGTCGCGGACCACGGCCTCGTCGTCGCCGTCGGCGGCGTTGCGGGACAGGCGTGGCATGATCGCCGTCAGCAGGGTCACGCCGACGATGCCGTACGGCACCTGGAGCAGCTGCCAGTGCTGCATGTAGATCACCGGGGCGGAGCCGTCCACGCCCGAGGCGATGCGGTTGTTGATGATGTAGCCGGCCTGCGAGATCGCCACATACGTCACGATCGCCAGGGCCATCCCGCCGAACTGCTTGAGGCGTTCGTCGATGCCCCACAGCGGGCGTAGGTCGATCTTCAGCCGCCGGAGCGCGGGCAGCATGATCAGGCACTGCACCGCGACACCGAGGGTGGTGCCCAGGCCGAGTAGGAGGATGTGCGGGTCGGTGACCCCTGTGTGCTCCTTGGGGTCGAGCTGCCCCGGCAGGATCATGTACAGCACCATGACGCCGATGGAGACCAGGTTGTTCGCCACCGGCGCCCACGCTCCGGGGCGGAACACCTCCTTCGTGTTCAAGATGGCCATGAACAGGGAGAACAGGCCGTAGAACATGATTTGCGGGAGCAGCAGGTAGGCGAACGACGTCGCTTGGACGAGGTTGACGTGCCCGTCTTCGTCAAGCATCAGTTCGGTCAGCGACGGCGCGCCGACGACCGTGAGCAGCGTGACCGCAGTCAGCAGCGTGACCGTCAGCGTGAACAGTCGCCGGATGAAGGCCGCGCCCCGGTCGGGGTCTTCCTTCTCGGCGCGCACGAGCACGGGCACCACTAGCGCGGTGAGCACGGAGCCCAGAACGATCTCGGTGATCATGTTGGGCAGCGTGTTCGCCGTGTTGAAAGCCGATGCCACTGCGCCGCCGAGCGCCGAGGTGATCATCACCGTGCGGATGAACCCGGTGATGCGCGACATCAATGTCGCCACGGCCATGGATCCGGTGGAGCGGACGACGCTGTTGTCGCTCGTCGTCTTCTTTTCCTCCGCCGCCGCTACGGGCTGGTCCACCATGACATGCTCACCTTGATCTGGGTTTCTGGGCTTGTGGGTTTCTGTGATTCTTAATGCGCCCTAAGAATTCAGGGCCAGAAATCTGGGTCAAGGGTATGTTAGTCGGCCAGCCGCGATTCTCTATCTCGATTTACCTCGTCGGCGTTTCCCCACCTGCGCGCCGAGGGCCAGAAGGAAGAGCCCGCCGAGCAGGGAGATGACCACCCAATTGCTTATCGACGCTCCCGCCGTCTGCACGCCGATTTCCACCGGATTCGAAATCGGCTGGTTTTGCGGGGTGGCCAGGAAGAGTTGGAGGTCCGTGCGTTCTTTGTCCGACGGCAGGTCCGCTGTCATCTGCAGCGTCAGCGACCCGCGCGCCGGGATGCGGAATTGGGCGGGGGTGTTCAGCGCCGCCCCGTCCGGGCCGCGGTAGAGGATCGTCGCGTCCACGGGCAGCGGCAGTCCGTTCTGCGCGACGATGAGCAGCGGCGACGACTCGGATGTGCGGGTGTACACGTTGCCCGGCGGGATGAGCGCGATCGACGACCGGAGCGCCGATAGGGTGTCGCGGTCCTGGTTCAGCCGTGCGCGCGTGCGCTTCTCCGCCTCGGAATAGCGCGTATATGCCCGGCGTTCCGTCACGGACAGTGCCGTCAGCAGGTCGGTCCGCAGCGGCAGCGTGTACCCGTACCGCGTCAGCGCGATCGCGTTATCGTTCGCCA
This sequence comes from Corynebacterium sp. P4-C1, assembly GCF_030503595.1. NCBI lineage: Bacteria > Bacillati > Actinomycetota > Actinomycetes > Mycobacteriales > Corynebacteriaceae > Corynebacterium > Corynebacterium sp. P4-C1. Next base: position 1,733,425 of record NZ_CP129966.1, read on the forward strand.
GCAGCGCCGTCAGGTCGTTGATGAAGCGCGATTGCTGGGCCGCGTTGAGCACCTCGGTGTCCGTGAGCACGGCAGGGTCGGATTCGGGGACGCCGAGCTTATCGACGTCCCCCTGCACCACATTTCCCGGCAACCCCACGTAATCCTCCAGCGCCATCGGCGCTGCAGCCCTTTCCTTGTACAGTGCTGCCACTGTGTCCATGACGGCTTCGGCTGTGGACGCCTCCCATGTTGCCGGCGGGTTCACCAGATTCGGGTCGGGCGCGGGACTCCCCTCCGGCACCGGCCCGGCGGACGCCGCCGCCTGCGCCGCGGTGCGCACAACCGTAGCCGCGGTGAGGTCGCGCGCCTCCACCGAATCCAGGGTGAAGTCGTAGCGCAGATACTCGTCCGAATACCCAGGTGTTTCCGGCCGCGGCCCCGTCGCCGCCAGCGTGGACGCCAGCGCATTGTCGAAGGTCACCGCCGTCACGCCTGGAGTGAGCCCCGCGAACCGTGTCTCACCCTCTGGTGCCGGTTCCGGAGTGTTCACCGTGTTGTCGGCCACGAGCACCCGCACCGGCTGCTCCGGCGCGGGAGCTGCGGCATTGGCGGCGCTCGGCATCGTCGGGTTGTCGAGGTTGCTGTGCTGCTCCCCTTCGATGCGGCCCCCGGGGGCCCCGGCGTTTTTCTCTTGGACAGCCTGGTCGTTCTCCCACTGGGTGTGCATGCCGGTTTCCGGCAGTGTGGAGCGGCTCAGGTCAGCCCAGCCCATGCCCGGCGCGGTTTCCGGGTTGAGGTATCCCGCGCCGGGGACGACCACGTTGCGCAGGGCAGGCGTCTGCAGCACCCGCTCTACTGTGAACGGCCCGCGTTCGATGGCTTCGCGCATGAGCCATTTGTCGCCTGTGCGCGCCACTGCGTTCAGGTCTGCATTGGCCCAGGGCAGCGCCACCGCGCAATTGTCTTTCGCGGCGCCCCGCAACTTTGTCAGCCAGGCGACCGCGTCTTCGCTGCCTTTCCCGGGTTCCGAGTTGGCGGTGGAGTCTTCATTCCCCCACGAATCCCGGAGACGCTTGCGGTTGAGTCCGGGCGAGGGTCGGTCGTCGTCAACCGTGTACCCCTGGGCCATGCGCTCCACCGTGTCCAGCAGAGCCGGATCCACTGCCAGGCAGGTCGCGTCGCGCACTCCGGAGTCGTCGTTCGCCTCGTCGTAGACGTTCACGAGCTCGTCGAGGCGGCCGCCCGGCGCGAGTTGTTCCGCCAGCTGCTCCGAGGAGAGGATCAGGGGCGCGCGGCTCGGTGCTTCGCCGGTCTCCCCCGGCACGATGTCCACCGGCGCGGAGATCGGGTACAGCACGGTCATGCCCGCGGCAGTCGTCTCCCCTGCGGACCCAGCCGCTTCAGTTTCCGTTCCCGGCGTGCCGGTGACGGCCATGTGCCAGCGTTCCGTGTCCAGTGTGGCGCCGTTCTGCCCCAGCACCAGCATCATGGGGGAACTACTGGTGAACGGCTGCTTTTCCGTGGGGATGGAGACCTTTATTTCAGTCTCTTCGCCGCTGTTCAGTTCGGGGACTGTCACCTCGTCGCCGGCGGAGGTGTACTCGGACGTTGCTGCCACGGTCGCCGCCCGCGCATCTGCCACTGAGCCGGAGGCCGGTCCGCGCAGGGGCGCGACCGTCAGGCCGGAGACCGCGGATTCGGAGTCGTTCCGGACACGTACGGTGACGGAGAGGGGTTTGCCGGAGGGGACGGTGGCGGGGGCGTCGACAAGCGAAAGCGTGAGTCCTTGCTGCCCGTCGTCGGGACGTATCTGCGGGTTGACCCACTGTTGCGCGACGGCCGGCTGGTTCGGGTCGACCGGGACTGGTTGCGCGTGTCCGGTGGTCGGCGTGCCGGCGCATGCGAGCGCAGCCACGGCGAGAACCGCGGCGGCCCCCTGTGTGCGCCGACCCATCACCGGGGCGTGGTCCTTCCCGCTTCTTTCTCCGCGCGCGCTAGGTCCGGCATCTTGTCGAAGGCGATGCGCGCCAGCTTGCGCTCGTCTGCGTACGCCAGATGCTCGATCAATTCGCTGACCGGAACCCAGGAGACCTCGGTGACCTCCGGGTCTTCGTCGTTGAGCACGCCGTCGACATAGCGCAGTAGGTTGTGGTGGACGGTCTTGTGGATGCGCACCCCGTCCGAAACGAACCAGTAATCGATGATGCCCAGCTCCGCGAACGGCTCACCATCGATGCCGGTTTCCTCCCACACCTCGCGGCGCGCGGTCTCCCACTGGTGCTCGCCTTCCTCGACGTGCCCCTTCGGCATGGACCACAGCAGGCGCCCGCGGCGGTCGAGGCGGCCGATGAGCGCGACATAGATATGTGACAGGTCCACGGAACCGTCCGCCCCCACGGCCTCCGCCATGCCGGAGACGACGAGGCCGCCTGCGCTCGTCTCGTCGCGGGTCTCCATGTTCGCCGAGGCGTGCTGCGCGCTATTCGACGCCCCACGGCGGTACCGGTTGCCGCCGCCACCTCGTTTGCGCTGGTTGTTTCGCTGGCTACCGCGCTGGTTGCCTCCCTGGCGGCGTTTGCGGCGGCGGTTGCGGGAGCTCTTGTTGCCCTTGGCCCCCTCGTTCGGCCTGCCGCCTTCTTTCGGCTTGCCATCCTGCTTGTTCGGGCGGTTCTCCCCGCCTGGGCTCTGGGCATGGCTCGACGCGCGCCGGCGCCGTTTGCGCCTGCGCGGGTTGTTCTGCGGCGTACTGGAGTCGCCGGGAGTATTCTGAGCCATCTCCTAAATGGTATCGGTCCGTGGTGCCCATGTGGTACTTGAGACCCTGCATCCGTGGTTTGCGCGGGGCTGTAAGGTTGGGCGGGTGACTAACCCGATGAGCAGCCAGAAGAATTCCACTGACCCGGTGGAACTGTTCGACCTGCCGGAGAAGGGGGATCCGACGGCGTTCATCGCGCTGTTGGCGAGGGCTGAGGGAGCCGTCGGCAAGCTGGCTGACCTGTTGGGACCGCTCGCGGCAGCGTTCGCGGCGGAGGGTGAGTCCTTGTACCTCGTGGGCGGCCCGGTGCGCGATGCGATGCTGGGGCGCCTCGGCCACGACTTGGACTTCACCACCTCGGCCCGTCCGGAGACGATCAAGAAGATTCTCTCCGAATGGGGCGAGGCCGTGTGGGACACCGGCATCGAGTTCGGCACTGTTTCCACGGTGAAGCAGGGGCAGCAGGTGGAGGTGACCACTTTCCGCGCCGACCTGTACGACGGCGTGACCCGCAACCCAGAAGTGACCTTCGGCGACACGATTGAGGGCGACCTGGTACGCCGCGATTTCCGCGCCAACGCCATGGCGATCGAGTTAATCCCCGCCAGCGATGGTTCCGCGACCGTGACCTTCGATTTCCACGATCCCGTCGACGGGCTGAAGGACCTGCTGGGCCGCACGTTGGACACTCCGCAGGAGCCGGAGGTGAGCTTCCGCGACGACCCGCTCCGTATGCTGCGTGCTGCCCGTTTTGTCTCCCAGCTGGGCTTTTCCGTCAGCCCGCGGGTGAAGCGTGCGATGACGGACATGGCCGAGGAGATAGGCCGCATCACCGTCGAGCGCGTCCAGGCCGAGCTGGACAAGCTCATGCTGGGCCTGCAGCCGTGGGAGGGCATTGACCTGCTGGTGGATACCGGCCTGGCTGACCATATCCTTCCCGAGATTCCCGCCCTCAAACTCGAGCGCGACGAGCACATGCAGCACAAGGACGTCTACGCCCACTCGCTCACTGTGCTCCGCCAGGCCACGGAGCTCGAGGAGGACGGGCCCGACTTGAAGTTGCGGTGGGCTGCGTTGATGCACGACATCGGCAAGCCGGACACGCGCGAGCTGAAGCCGGGCGGGGGTGTCTCCTTCCACCACCACGAGGTTGTGGGTGCGAAAATGACTCGCAAGCGCATGCGCAAGCTCAAGTACCCGAAGCACGTCATCGAGGATGTCGGTCAGCTCGTCTACCTGCACATGCGCTTCCACGGCTTCGGCGAGGGGCAGTGGACCGATTCGGCCGTGCGCCGTTATGTCACGGACGCCGGTGACCTCCTCCCCCGCCTGCACAACCTCGTCCGCGCCGACTGCACCACGCGCAACCCGAAGAAGGCCGCGCGTCTCCGCCGCACGTACGACGAGCTGCTCGCGCGTATCGACGACCTCTCCGCCAAGGAGGACCTCGCCCGCGTCCGCCCCGACCTCGACGGCAACGAGATCATGCAGATTCTCGGCCTCGAACCGGGCCCCGAAGTGGGCAAAGCCTGGAAGTATATGAAGGACCTGCGCCTCGAGCGCGGCGAGCTCGACCACGACGAAGCCGTCGCGGAGCTCAAGGCTTGGTGGGAGAAGGAAAATGGCTGAGTTCTTTTACGCGGACCGCTTGTTCACCGCGCTCGAGCGCGAAACGCCCGCGCCGGGCATGCTGCTCGTTTCCGCCCCAGGCATGCTCACCGACGAGTTCTCCCGCACGGTCATTTTGCTTATCGACGTCTCCCCCCACGCCACCTTCGGCGTCATCCTCAACCGCCGCTCCGAGGTGGCCGTGCACTCCGTCCTTCCCGACTGGCTGCCCCACGTGGCAAAGCCGCAGGCCCTGTATATCGGCGGTCCCGTCAACCCGCAAGCCGCTGTCGCCGTCGGCATGACCTCTACCGGCACGGTCATCGAGGACCATCCGCAGTTCACCCGTCTGGCCAACCGCCTCGTGCACGTCAATCTCCGCAAGGACCCTGCGGACGTCGACGGGCTTCTCGAGGGCATGCGCATTTTCTCCGGCTACGCCGAGTGGGCCCCGGGGCAGCTAGACGAGGAAATCGAACGCGGCGACTGGTACGTCGCACCCGCCCTCCCCACCGATGTCGTGGCCCCCGCTGCCGCCGACCTGTACAGCGACGTGATGCGCCGCCAGCCGATGCCCCTGCCCCTCTTCTCGACCTTCCCCGCCGACCTCGAGGACAATTAGCCTTTCGTCCATGACCCACGAGAACCGCCACGAGATCCGCGCCGCCCTCAAAGACCTGTGGGTGGTCGGCCTTGGGCTGATTCCCCTCGGCCTCGCATTCGGCCTGGTCATGACCCAAGCTGGCTTCGCGTGGTGGTGGACGCCCATTTTCTCTGTCGTCATCTATGCGGGGTCGATGGAGTTCCTCGCTGTGCAGCTCGTTTCCGCCGGCGTCGGTCCACTATCGGCTGCGGTCACCGGCTTCATGGTGAATTTCCGCCACATTTTCTACGGCCTCACCTTTCCCCGCCACCGTATTTCCTCGCCTCTCGGCCGCGCGTACTCCACCTACGCGCTTACCGACGAAACCTACGCCGTCATCTCCGCCCACACCCCCACACAGCCCATCGGCGCTGATTCGGCTCAGCCCACCGGCACCCGCATCCTCACGGTGCAGATTGTCTGCCAGTTGCTGTGGGTGATCCCCGGCATCGTTGGTGCCCTCCTCGGAGTCGTCATTCCCCCGGAGGTGCAGGGTATGGACTTCGCCCTCACCGCTCTCTTTGTGGTGTTGGCCTACGAGGCGTTCACCTCTAACCGGGACTTCTCGCTGCCTTTGACGGCCGCCGTCATCGCCGCCGTGGTAGCGCTCGTCGCCCCGAACTGGCTGTTGATGGTCGCCCTTACCGTGTACTTCCTCGTTCTCTTACTGCGCTATGCCCGGCCGGATCTCGACCGGGCTGTCGAGCTGCGGATGCATTCCAAAGGGGGCCGGTGAACATGGGCCTTCCCGCTGGTGTTTCCCTCAGCATGGTGGCCGCCGTCCTTATTCCGGTGGGCATTGTCACCGTTTTGCTGCGCGCATTGCCCTTTTCATTCCTGCGCCTGCTCAAGGACAGCCCGGTCATTCAATTCCTGGGGGCCACAATGCCTGTGGGCGTGATGACGGTTTTGGTTGTCTATTGCCTGTCCTCTTCCCGCGAGAACCCAGGTGGGATCGGGGCCGGCCTCATCGCCGCGGTGTTCACTCTCGTGCTGCATGCCTGGAAACGGCGCGCAGGCCTGTCCATTCTCGCTGGCACACTGACTTACATGGCACTGGTCAACCTGGTTTTCTAGGAGGTGGTCTGCCGCCTAGGGTGAGGCGTCGATAAGCAAATGCTTCTTGCTCCTCGGGTGAATTCTCCGTGAACGTGCTGCTGGTACGGCGCGTAGGTTCTATGCTTGCTGTGCCAGAATCTTGCTGTTAAGGAGCATTTAATGAAGCGCCGCGCCGTCGCTGCCGCCCTGTCCGTCGCACTTGTTGGGGGTGCTGTGCCTGCGCATGCTGGTGTGGAGCGTCCCGTCGATCAGCGCAGCTCGATCAAGCCGCTTCTTGAGCTAAGCTCCCCCGCCCACAGCTCCGAGCATTCCAGCATGGCGACGGATGAGGAGCTGCGCACCGAATGGGCCGAGGCGACGCGTAAGGGGTTCTTCTCGCCGATTATCGAGTCGATCTACGGTCTGAATATTCGGGACGATCTCGATGAGCGGACGGCGGCTGTCGACGACAATGTGGCCAAGTACGAGAGCAATGGCTCCGCGAACACTGTCCTCGGTAGCTCCCTGAAGTGGGACGCGGCGCGTGGTCAGCAGCTGGGCACGGCACTGAATTGGTGGATCGCTGCCGGTGTGCTGGCTGGTCTTCTTGGCGGGGTTGTGGCCGCTGACCAGGCGGGGTTGATCCAATTCCCCACTGCCGCTGACATTTCGCGTTTGCAGGCTGATGCTCAAGCGAATATTGCGCAGTTCGGAGGCGACGTGCGCGCCCAGCTTGAGGCGAATCTGCCGCGTTAGTCGCGCGGATCGCGTTCGAATACAAAAGTTATCCACAGGGGTGAGCTGGGCGTTCGCATTGGGAGTCGAACAAGTGAGCTAAACGGTGACATTTGTCTGCAGGCTGTGTCCGGACAGTATGAAAGAGTGTTCTATACAACCGAACAAACACTCACTGAAGGCCACCGCAATGACTACAGCGAGACCACCCGAAAATAGAAAGACTGACCGCGACCCGACCTACTCCCCGACTAATCCTGACACCTCTTCTGCCAGCACCAATGAGCAGGACTCGAAAAAACCTGCATTTTTTGCCACCGAGAACCTGGAGGATTCGATCTGTCGCGCCGGCATGGCTATCTGCCGGGAGCAGACCGCGATCTTCGCCCGCTATTCCGAACCGATTGAGAGCTTCTACTCGCGCGACCATGACCGTGAAATCGCCCAGGTGAGCACGCAGACGGGAATGAGCAAGTCCCGCGTGGACACTGCAATCACGGCGTATATGGGCTTGCGCAACCTGCCAAAGCTGCGCGAATTGCAGCTCGAACACCATCGCTTGGATATCGAGCGGCTCGCCGCGGTGAGCGACGGGCTCGCTGACTTGGGGCTGAACGTGCTCGACGAAGTCTACGACAAGTTTGACGACATGCTGACGGCGTTGTTCACCCCCACCAAGATGGGCCAGCAGCTCCCCACCATCACCGCCATCACCCGCCGGATCAACGTGATGATCGCCGACTTCGACTCCGAAGCCGGTTACGACCTGAAGAAGCGGAAGGAAAGAGAGGAAAAGACCGACCCCTTCGGTCCGGGAGAAGGCGCCATCTCCTTCGACGTTCCTCCGTCCGGCTCGGGTGAACCCGGAAACGCTTATATGAACGTCGCGGGAGACAAGGCGAAGGTCGCCGCCATGCGCGCCGAGATCAACGCCACCGCGCGTGAGCTCGGCGTGTCCCAGTGGGAGGCGCTTGACCTGCTTATTTTTGGAAAAGCCGAGCCCACTTCCGCAACCATCTACGGCTACGTGCCCTTGGTCAACGGTGTGCCCGATCCGACCAAGAGTGTCTTCATCCCCGGCTTCGGCTGGACCACGGCCGCGGCGACGGAGGCCTTCCACTGCATGGTGGACCGGATCATCGACTTGGAGGAAGCCAAGCATCATACGGTCGCCGGTTACGTCGCCCCCGACAAGGTCAAAGCGTATGTCCGCGGGCGCGACGGAAAGTGCATCTTCCCTGGTTGCACCCGTTCCGCGTGGAGCTGTCAGCTGGATCACCGCATCCCCTACGATGACGGCGGCCAGACCAATGCGGCTAATCTCTACTGCCTTTGTGCACACCATCACAACATGAAGACCGATCGACGCGCCTTCTACGTCCCCGACCCGGTCACCGGCGAAATCATTTGGCTTTTCGACGACGGAACCTACGCCCGAACCGAACCCGAAGGCTTCATCGGCACCCAGGTCACCCCTACCGCACCGCGATGGCGGGCCTCAACCGAAGACATTCTGCGCAGCAAGAGAAAAAAGGCCCATTTTTTCGCGAAGGGCCACACGCTTATCGACGCTTACGAGAACCGCGAACCCCACCCCTCCGTCAAGAACACTGTAAAGAACACTGAGGACAACACCGAAACCGGCGATCTCTCCCCCATCACCTTCGAAGAGTGTCTCGAGGCGATCGCCGAACTGGAGAAATACTACGGGCTGGAATTCCCCTTCCGCCCTGATCGGCTTGAGGAGGTGGATGGAGAATCGCAGGTCAAGCAGGCAAAAGAGGGCAAGCCGCCGTTCTAGAGATCCGAAACCGCGGTGCAGAGCTCAGGCCCGTCGGGAAGCAAGTGTCAGGGCAGGCTCGGAAACAGTGTCTGTGCTTCAGCCCAGAGACCGGCGAAGTCGTGCGCGTCGAGAATCTGGTGGTCGATGTCCTCGAAACCGGCAAGCTTGTCGGGGTGCGGGACGACGTCGAGAGGTGTGTTAGCGCTGCCGTGCACCTGGCCGTCGACGAACGCACCGACGATCGTGTTGTCAGGAGTCAGTTCGATCATGCGGAGCATGCGGCACGTGGTGCGGGTGTCGTCGATTTCTTCGAGTTCGGCGACATTGACCAAGCCGGATCCGTCGGGGGCGGTGAAGATTGTCTTCACGAAAAGGCGCATCGAAAAAATCCCTGTTTTTCTGGTCTGAAGTACTTGCCGTGTCTATGCCTCGCCCGCGATGACGGTGCCGTTGTCGTCTCTTACAGGGACAGTGGTCATACCGGTCGCCGCCGGGCCGGAAACGGGCTCGCCCGTGGCAATGTTGAACACGGAACCGTGCGACGGACAGCGCACCGTGTCGCCGTCCACCTGCGTGATGGGGCTTCCCTGGTGCGGGCACTTCGTGGAATAAGCGACGAACTCGCCCTCATTGGGCTGGGCGATGATGACGTTGTCCACGATCACGGCGCTTCCCACGGGAACCTGGGTCGCGGCGACTTCAGCCGAGGGCTCCTTACCGCAGGCGGCGAGGAAGGCACCGGCGAATGTCGTCGCGGTGCCGAGTAGGAGCGCGCGGCGGGAGCAGGAGAATTCGGTCATGATTTGATCGTAGCCTGCTTCATGGTGGCGGTGTACTCGCGCAGCTCGGATCTCAGCGCCTCCATGTCGCGGACGGTGCCAGGGTTCGGGTGCGCGTAATCGATGTGGGTGTCGATGATCTTGGCAATCGCCGACCCCGTGATCGCGCCTGCCGCACCGGCGGCGATGGCGTCGGAGACGTGCTGTGGGGTGGATATGCCAAACCCGAGCAGCACGGGGGCGCCGTCGTAGGAGGAGATGTTGGCGACGACGTCGGCAAGCCCCTGCGTCTGCGATTCCTTCTCTGCGCCGGTGACACCGTCGCGCGAGACCGCGTAAATGTAACCGCGGGACTGCGCGGCGACACCTTCGAGCACTTCGGGGCGCGCCTGTGCCGGGGCGATGAACACCGGATCGATCCCTGCGGCGGTGGCGGCCTCAATGAATGGCGCGCCCTCGCGGACGGGGACATCGGGAATGAGCACTGCGTCGGCGCCGGCGTCGTGAAGCTCGCCGTAAAATTTGTCCAGCCCGCGCACGTACGGCACATTCGCGTAGACCAGCATTCCGATCGGGATCTCCGGGTAGCGGTTGCGGATTTCGCGGATCTGCTCGAAGCACTTATCGACGTTCGCGCCTCCGTCCAACCCCCGCAAGTGCGATTTCTGGATGGTCGGGCCGTCAGCTGCAGGGTCGGAGAAGGGGATGCCGAGCTCGAGGGCGTCGGCGCCGGCGTCGACAAGCGTGCTGATGATTTCCACGGCGTCGGTCGCGGACGGGTCACCGAGCATGACGAAAGGGACGAATGCACCTTCGTTCTTGGCCTCGAGGGCCTGGAATAGCGTGCTGAAGCGGGACATCATTTCTCCTCCGAGGTGTTCAAAACGTATTCCGGGTGGGCTTCGAGCGTCTGCTGGACGTGGGCGACGTCCTTGTCGCCGCGGCCGGACAGTGAGACGAGAATAGTCGTCGGCGTTCTCTTGGCCTTCGCCTCCTCGGCGCGCTGCAGTGCGTACGCGAGAGCGTGGGAGGACTCGAGCGCGGGAATGATGCCCTCATGGCGGGACAACATCTGGAATGCGCGCAGGGCGTCGCCGTCGGTGACGGGCACGTACTTGGCGCGGCCGGTCTTCGCCAGGTGGGCGTGCTGTGGGCCGACGGCCGGGTAGTCGAGGCCCGCCGAAATTGAGTAGGACTCCTTGATTTGTCCGTCGGAATCCCGCATGAGGTAGGACTTGGTTCCGTGCAGAATGCCTACGGTACCTGCAGCGATGGCTGCGCCGTGCTTGCCCGTGTCCATGCCTTCACCGCCCGGTTCGGCACCGATGAGTTCGACGGACTGCTCCTCAATGAAGTCCGCGAACATTCCGATCGCGTTGGATCCACCACCGACACACGCGACGACGACATCCGGAAGTCCCCCTGTGCGTTCCTTGATCTGGGCCTTCGCCTCCTCCGAAATGACCTTGTGGAACTCGCGAACCAACGTCGGGAACGGGTGGGGGCCGGCAGCGGTGCCGAGCAGGTAGTGCGAGTCGTGGAAGGTCGCGGTCCAGTCGCGCAGGGCCTCATTGACGGCATCCTTGAGCGTGCCGGAACCGGAATCGACGCCGATAACCTCGGCTCCCATGAGACGCATCCGGTACACATTGGGGGCTTGCCGATCCATGTCCTTGGCGCCCATGTAGATCACGCAATCCAGATCCATAAGCGCGCAGGCCAGCGCTGTGGCGGTACCGTGCTGACCCGCGCCAGTTTCTGCGATGATGCGTTTCTTGCCCATCTTCTTCGCCAGCAATGCCTGCCCGATCACCTGGTTCGTCTTGTGCGCTCCCCCGTGCACGAGGTCCTCGCGTTTGAGGAAGATCCGGGCGTAGTCGTTGTCCTTGGTCAGGTTCTTCGCCTCGGTCAGGGGCGTCGGCCGGCCCAGGTAGTCGCGCAGCAGTCCGCGGTACTCGGTCATGAACTCCTCGTCGTTCCAGGCATCGACGAACGCTTTCTCGAGCTGGTCGAGCGCCGGAAGTAGAGATTCGGCGACGAATTGCCCGCCGAATTCACCGAAGTACGCAGGCAGAATGGTGTTTCCGCCGGCGCGTGCATCTGTGGAGTCAGTCATGTTGAGTCCTTGTTGGTATGGCTAGTTGGGTTTAGTAGTGGAAGTTCTTGATTCGGTTGAAGGTGGTGCGCAACGCCCCCGCGTCCTTGTGGCCGGACCATTGGCCGGCTCCGGACGGATACTCGACGCCGGAGTTGAGGTCGACGCCCAAGCATCCGACGGCCAGCGCATCCTGGATGTTTTCCGGACCCAGTCCCCCGGCCAGGAGGGAGTGTCCGCGCACGCTATCGGGGATTGCGGCCCAGTCGAAACCGGTTCCGGAGCCCCCGTCCTTTGCGTCGAGGACGAGCTTATCGACGTCTCCTGCCAGCCCTTCCGCGACCGCCGGACCGTCAGGATCGGACATGGAGACGGCGCGCCAGATTTCAATGTCGGGATCGAGTGCGCGAACGGTGTCTCGGACCGACTCGATGAATTCGCGCTCGGCTTCCAACGATCCCTGGAATGGCGAGTGGATTTGGAGTGCGCGTATACCAGGGAAGACGAGATCCTCCCATCCGTCGGTGCGGCGGCTCACTGCCACGTAGTGGAGACCGGTCTCATTCGCGATGATTTTCTTCGCTGTTTCACGTGAAACATTGCGGGAACTGGCCTCCTCGAAGATGAGTCCGCCGTAGACGGCGCCGACTGCGCGTGCGGCCTGAGCTGCGGTGGGAGAAGTGAGGCCACAGACCTTATTCGGTCCGTACACCAACATTCGCGCTGCCCAATCAATGTCCGGGGTGCCAGTGAGGTGAGAGCCGACGAGGAAACCGTCGGAGTGTCCCCCTAGGCTGCGGACAGTCTCTACATCGCGGATACCGGATTCGGAGACGATGAGTGCGCCCTCGGGGGCTAAAGGAGCCAGGCGTGCGGAACGATCGAGGTCGATGGTGAGGTCGTGGAGATTCCGGTGGTTGATTCCGAAAATCTTGGCGCCGAGCTTCGTAGCGCGCGCTGCCTCTTCCTCATTGATGACCTCGGTGAGCACGTCCATGCCCAAGCGGTGGGCCTCGGCGGAGAGTTCGGCGTATTCTTCGTCGTCGAGAACGCTGAGCATGAGCAGGATGGCATCTGCGCCGAAGTACCGTGCCGCGTGAATTTGCACGGGATCAATGATGAAATCCTTGCACAGTACCGGCAAATGAGTGGTCGCGGCTACGGTGGCGAGGTGGTCGTAATCTCCCCCGAAGCGCTCCGGTTCGCAAAGAACCGAAATGCCGGCGGCGTAGCGTGAATAGGTGGAGGCGATTTCACCCGGCAAATAGTGCTCGCGAATCATGCCGAGGGATGGCGAAGATGATTTGCACTCCATGATGAACCGGGTGCCAGGGCGGGCCAGCGATTCGTAGAGTGAACGTTCGGAGCGCGGAAGCTGCGAAGGATTCACGTGCGAGATCCGTGCCCGAATTTCGTCAATGTGACGTTTTCGCGACGTAACGATGTCCTCGAGGACAGTCGGTAATCCCTGAGCATGGCGAGGATCGAATCCATGCTGGTCAGGAGCCTGGAACTCAGCCACTGTAATCGGCTCCTTCGTGGGTGGCGAGCCACTGGCGGACGGAGCCGTCGGCAAGCAAACTCTTTGCGCGCTCGACACCGGTCTTGATGTCGGGGTCGAGCTCGTAGAGGTAGAAAATCGCACCCGCGGTCGCGGCGACGGCATCCCGGTGCGCGTCGGGGGCCGTGCCGTCGAAAATCGCTCGGATAGCGGCGGCGTTTTCTTCGCCGTCGCCACCTTCGAGCTCCTCGAGGGCATAGGTGGGAAGACCCATGTCTTCGGGCGAGATGGTGTAGTGCTCGATATTCCCTTCGCGGTCGAGCTCCCACACGAGGGTTTCGCCGTGAACTGCCAGTTCATCGGTGCCGGCGCCGTGAACGATCATGGCACGGCCGCGGCCAAGCTCCCGCATGGTCTCGGCGATTGTCTGGCCAAGGTCCGGGTTCGCGATACCCATAATCTGGTATTCGGGACGGCCGGGGGAAAGCAGTGGGCCCAGGGTATTGAACAAGGTGGGGATACCCAAAGACTTTCGAACCGGCTGGACATGGGCGATAGCCGGGTTATACGCAGGTGCGAAAAGGAACGTGAAATTGGAAGCGTCGAACTGGCGGACGGCGCGGTCCGGATCCAGGTCAAGAGGAATATTCAGCGCCTCGAGGACGTCTGCCGACCCAGACTTCGAGGACACTGAACGGTTGCCGCACTTGATCATCTTCACTCCCCCGGCGGCGGCGACGAGGGAGGCGGCGGTGGTGATGTTGATTGTGTTCTTGCCGTCGCCGCCGGTGCCGGCCGTGTCCATGAGGCCTTTGCCCGTGATTGGAAATGGTCGGCCGGCGGCGAGGAAGGCCTTGGCGGCCCCGGCGATGTCCGCGAATGTCTCGCCGCGGGTGCGCACGGTGGCCAGTAGCGCGGCGATGTGCACATCGTCGTAGTCACCCACTGTAAGCGGGACGAAAGCAGCGGTTGCTTCGTCCAGGGTCGGGTTCCTGTTGTCAAGGAATTCTCTGAGCGTTTTTAGTGAGGTTTGCTTAGCCATTGTGATCACCTTTCTTGGCGCATACCAACAATTGATCCACGCAGCGTTGTAAAAGCACAGGTCCCTTGGGTGTCAGTATCGATTCGGGGTGGAACTGAAGGCCGATCGACATCTTGTCCGTCGATTCAGCCGCCATGACTACTTCCCCGATGTCGGTGGGGGTTCGCGCCAAAGCGACCATTCCGTTGGGGATGTCAACGGTTCCGAGGGAGTGGTACCGCGCCACCGGCACACGCCGCCCCGGAACACCGCCATGCTGGGGACCTGAGTCGGTGGTCAGGCCAGCGAAGAGGGGGTGGTTGATGCCTTCGTCGGTAAGCTGCATTGCCTCGCTGATGCCGTGCACTGGCCCGCAAGGAGTGACGCGGCCCCCGAAATGCTCGATCAGCGCTTGGTATCCGAGGCAGATGCCCAAAAGCGGAATTCGCCCCTGAACGCGCTCGATGAGTTCCATCATGCAGCCGGCATCGGCGGGATACCCGGGGCCGGGCGAGAGAATGATGACGTCAGGGTCGGCGGCTAAGATGTGGTCGGCACTGACGGTGTTGCGGAAGACCGTGAACTCGGCCTCCGGAAGCGTCGACAACGCGTCGACGAGGTTGTAGACGAAAGAGTCACGGTTATCCAGCAGAACAATGCGCGCGGTCATCGGACCACCTCCACTTCGCGGCCGGAGGCCATTGCTAGGGCGTTGAGCACGGCGTATGCCTTATGCAGGGTTTCATCGGCCTCGGCCTGCGGCACGGAGTCGCGCACGACCCCTGCTCCGGCCTGCACGGTGGCCACTCCCCCGTGCACATAGGCCGAGCGGATGACGATGCAGGTGTCGAAGTCCCCGTTGCCGCGCAGGTAGCCGACTGCTCCGCCGTACGAGCCGCGGCGCTTGCCTTCGAGCTCGCGGAGCAATTCGGTGGCCCGCAGTTTCGGGGCTCCTGTCAACGTGCCCATGTTCATTGAAGCACGGTACGCGTCGAGTGCATCGAGATCGTGGGCGAGGGTCGCAGTGACGCGCGAAACGAGGTGCATGACGCGGGAATAGCGGTCCACCTGCAAGAGCTCGCGCACCTGCCGGGTTCCGGGCTCCGCGACGCGGGCCATGTCGTTGCGCGCGAGATCGACGAGCATCGTGTGCTCGGCGATCTCCTTCGCGTCCGTGCGGAGCTCGAGTTCCATCCGGGTGTCCAGCTCGTGGGTCTCGCCGCGGGGCCGCGTTCCGGCAATTGGGTACAACTGCACCTCGCGTGTGGTGGAATCGTACTTGAGGTTCGATTCCGGGGAGGCGCCGAAGAGTTCGTAAGGCTCGCCATTACGGTCCAAGCCCCGTGCGTAGAACATGTACGGCGACGGGTTCGTCTCCCGCAGGCACTGGTACGCGGCAAACGCGCCGGGGCACTCCGCGGTGAAAGAGCGGGCCGGCACCACCTGGTAGATGTCGCCGTCATAAATATTGCCTTTGAGCTTTTCCACGTCGCGCCGGAACTCTGCGTCGTCGACGCTCGCCTCTACGCGCAAAGGTCCTCCGGCGCTGGAGGGTCGGGGGGCTGGGGGCTCGGCGGCGTCGATACGCGCGGCGATCTCGCGCATTCGCTTATCGACGTCTCCCGCTCCCCCGTCGACCGCCGTAAGCCGCGCCGTGTTCGCGCGGTGGTCGATCGTGAGGACGATATCGGCGAGAATGAATTGGTAATCGGGGTACGTGTTGGTGCTCTCGGCGACGTCCGGGAGCTGCTCGAAGGTGGCGAGGTAGTCGAAGGCGAAACCCCCGGCGAGCATGGGCAGCGTGCCGTGCTCAGTGTCGGCGTAGCCAGCCTCGGTGGTCAGTGCGCGCAGAACATCCGCGGAACTCGGGGCAATGAGACGTTCACGCTCGTCGGCTGTGTCCGAGACCGGGAAGCTGAATGTGCGCTTTCCCGTGGCGAAATTGCCGAGCCGCTCGTGCAGCTGGTCGGCGATCGCCTCCCCGTCGGGGCTGAGCGTCTCCACTGCCACGTCGGGGCCGTTACACGTGACGCGCAGCGATGCGCCGAGGACCGCGACCGATTGCAGTCCGGACTTCGTCGTGATGTCGGCACTCTCCAAAAGCACGGTGTCCGTCATGTCCGTGCCGCCTATGGATGCGAACAGGCTCGACGCGTCAGCGTGGTAGCGCACGTCCATGTGCGTCACCTGCGGGCGGAACTTGCTCACGGCTGCCTCCTTTCTGCTGTTGAGACTACCTGTCGTCCGCGCGGCGGGCGGCGTTTCGCAGCGCCCCGAGATCCACCTGAGGAGCGGGATGGGCGGTTGCGGCTTCAGCGCCGTTTTCTGCATCTTTCGCCTGGGCAAAGAGCTTCGCTGCGCGGGCGCCCTGGTTTCCGGCGGCGGCGACAGCCGCGATGCCCACGAGTGCGAGGACCACCGGGCCTGCCCAGAGCCAGCCGTCGGCGATGAATGCAAATGCAGCGCCGAACGCGAGAGCGAGGCCGCCGAGGATCAAATACGGTCCCGCCACCTTGTGCGCCTGCACCCAAATCTCTTCGTCCTTACGCACTTCCGGAACGTGGAGGCCCACAACGTTGTTGCCGGGCAGACGGCCCAGGGCAGCGAGCAGACCCGGGATGAGAAGGGCGAGTGCGAAGACAATGAAAACGACACCGATTGCGACACCAGTCATAATTTCAGAGTCTACTTTCGTGTGACTCGGGGCACGTGTTCGGGGGTCCTGCGGAAACACCAGATTTCATCTGTAGGGTGCCGTCGGGAAGAATAGAAAATAATAAAGCGCAGTGTCGCCTTATTCATTTCCCGTTCCCCGCCTGAACCAAGGCAAACCGAGCAAAGGGTAAAACATGAACACCAAGTCGATCACGAGGTCGCTGCTGTTCTGGATCGTCGTGGCCATCGTGCTCGGCGTCTGCTGCAGCTTCTTCTTCCCCGAATGGCTCGCCCGTATATTCATCACGTTCAACGGGCTCTTCGCCAATTTCCTGGGATTCTTCGTTCCTGTCCTCATCTTCGCGCTGATCACCCCGGCGATCGCCGGTCTGGGCCGCGGTGCCGGCAAGTGGTTGGGAATCACTGCCGGTATCGCTTATGGCTCCACAGTGATCTCCGGCCTGATCGCCTGGGCACTGTCTGCGGTGCTGTATCCGTGGCTGCTCGGCGACCAGCAGTTGGTCACGGATGTGGACGACGTGGAAGAAGGGGCGCTCGCCCCGTTCTTCGAGGTGGAGATTCCTGCGCCGTTCGAGGTGATGACTGCTTTGGTGCTCGCATTCTGCATCGGTCTCGCCATGACGGCTGTCAAGTCCGACACCATGTACAAGGTGGCCACGGAGCTCGAGAACGTGATCATGAAGGTGGTCACATCATTCGTCATCCCGCTGTTGCCGCTGTTCATCTTCGGCATCTTCCTCAACCTGGGCATGAACGAGAACCTCGGTGCCACGATGGCGGCGTTCGGCAAGGTGCTGGTGCTGTCGGTGATTATGACGATCGTGCTCCTGGTGGTGCAGTACCTTATAGCCGGTGCTGTCGCCGGAGTGAATCCGTTCACCGCGCTGCGCAACATGTTGCCCGCGTACTTCACTGCGCTGGGCACGTCCTCGTCGGCGGCGACGATCCCGGTCACGTTGCGTTCCACGCTGAACAACAAGGTGGACGAGAACGTCGCCGGTTTCGTTGTGCCGCTTTGCGCCACGATCCACCTGTCTGGCTCGATGATGAAGATCGGGCTTTACGCCTTCGCGGTGATTTACATGGGCGGCATGGATGTTCCGTGGGGCCTTTCCCTCGGTTTCATCCTCCTGCTGGGAATCATGATGATCGCGGCACCGGGTGTTCCCGGCGGAGCGATCATGGCGGCCACCGGCCTCCTCGCCTCCATGCTCGGCTTCAACGACGACATGGTCGCGCTGATGATCGCCGCCTACATCGTGATCGATTCCTTCGGCACCGCGGCGAATGTCACGGGTGACGGCGCGATCGCGCTCGTGCTCAATCGCTTCGCTGCGGGCAAGATCGAGGGCCACAGCGCGAAGCGCGAGGAGCTTGACGACGCCACCGTCGCTTAGCCCCTCCCCTTCCGCACCCCCGCCGGCTGATGTTTCACGTGAAACATCAGCCGGTTTTTCTTTGGGATCGAATTCCATTCAGGGCGTTAAGATGTGCTCATGAACGGAAAGCAGATCGCAGGAGCACTCGGAATCACGGCGGCGTTGGCGGTTGCTGGCGGCGCGGCGGGCTACGCCATCACGGATGTGCCAGAGTCCGGCTCGATTGCGGTCGAGCAAGGTGCCGCCCCGCAGGTGACGATTGACGACCCCGATGACGTTCTCTCTCCCGAGGATGAGGCCCGCATGGTGAAGGATGCGGAGCGCCTCGACCGCCCGGCAGTGGTGAAGGATCTGCACTACATGGTGTTCGCGGAGAACCGCGAGAACGTTCTCGACACGGTCGAGGAGTTTGTCCGCGATACCTACCCCGAGATGATCGGCAATGCGGACAACCAAGATGTTCGCTTCGCCGACGGCACCATGATCATCGGTGTGGGCCTCGACCCCCGCCGAGCCTTTGGATACTACGGCGATGACGTCGCGGCTCAACTCCGCGTCGACTACGGCCAGCGCGACGAGCAGGTTCTCGATGCCATGAAGCCGGGAGTGGAGGACGGCAACATCCCCGCAGGACTCTTCGCCGCGGCCCGGACAGCGATGGACACGCAGGCTGCCGCCAACTATGACGTGGAGAGTGCACAGGATGACCGGGTCGGGACGGCGCTCGGTCTCGGCGCTGCCGGGCTCGGATTGGGAACAGCGGGTAGCGCCATTGCCATCGGTGTAACGAACAGCCGTCGGAAGAAGATCGCCCAGGCGCGTGAAGACTATGAATCCGTCACCACGGAATACGCGGAACTCGCTGGCCGGCTCGACCAAATCGATATCCGCGCGAACTCCGTATCCTCCTCCTTCGCGGACGCGGAGCTGCGTAAGCAGTGGAACGAAGTCCGCGACACGTTCTTCAGCTACCACGATGCGGTCAGCGGAACCGGCGGAATCGGCGACATCAAGATCGACGACGACAAGGAAGCGTTGCGCAACCACAAGAAACTGCGTGAGGCCGCGACGTCAGTGGAGCACGTCTCCAACGCCGAAGACAACATCAACCGTCTCTTCGAGATCGAACGGGGCGATCCTGCGTCCCGGCGGGCGGCGCTGACGGACATCCGGGAGGATGTGATCCTGGCCAAGCACAAGGTGAAAGACGGGCAACTCAAATCCGACTTGGTTAGCCTCGAGCAGCGCATCGGTGCCCTCGACGCGGACCCGGCCGCTCCCGGCTTCGTGGACGAGTTCGTCCGCGTGCTTGGCGATTACCGCTTGCTCTTGGGTGAAGTGAAGCGACGCGAGTTCTCCGACGTGAAGGAATACGAGCCCCTGCGTAAACCCGCTATTTACGACAGTGGTTACAACTACTACGGCTATGTGCCGTTCATCGTCATGAACGACTGGCATGACAGCAATGTTCAGACCCACGAGAGCCACAGCTCCTCCGGCGGAACGTCCCCGGGAGTCGCATCGTCCGGATTTACCGCCGCCGGCAGCTCTTCGTCCTTTTAGCGCTCGTCATTCTCAACTCTGCTTTTCCGGAGCGCGTTAGCCGTAACATGGATGCATGGTCTCCATTTTCTACGCCACCTTCTACGGCTCCACAAAGCAATACGCGGATGCGCTCGCCGAGCACTTCGGAAAGAGCGCGGAGGAGATCACGGATGATACGGCCGCACTAATCAGCGCCGCCTCACCCGACCCCCTCATCATCCTCTCCCCTGTCCACGGCCCGGCGCACCCAGGGGTGAAGCTCATCAAGGCACTCTCGGAGGATGTGCTCCGCTACCGCCCCGTCGCCCTGGCAACGGTCGGAATGACTCTGGACCACGTCGCGCAGTCCCAAGACCCCGCGGGCAAGCTGCTGGGCGACCGCGCACAGTGGGTCTCCCGGTTCTACTTGCCGGGGCGCTTGAACTACTCCGAGCTGAGCAAAAAGCACCACAAGATTATGGAGGGTATCGTGTTCGGGCTTAAGCTCACGGGCGCTAAGGGTGAGAACGAGAAGATGATCGTTGACACCTACGGCAAGGACGTCGACCGGGTCGATCTCTCACGGATCGAGCCGATTGTCCAGTGGGTGGGCAATCACACATGGTAAGACCGCGGAAACGCGGTTAGCGTAGAGATATGACCACTATCTTTTACGCCACGCTCTATGGTTCCACTAAGCAGTACGCGGAAGCGCTCGCGGATCGACTGGGTGTCGAGGCCCACGAGATCAACGAGAACAGCGCCGAGCTTATCGATGCCGCGTCGTCCGACCCCATCGTCGTCTTCTCCCCTGTCCACGGCTCCTTCGTCCGCGGGGCGAAATTCCTGAACGAGTTGGGTGCGGATGTCGTCGAAAAGCGGAAGGTGTGCCTCGCAGCAGTCGGCATGGCGCTCGACGGCGTGAACGCGGAACTCGACCAGGCCGGCAGCATCCTCGGTGATCTGGCCGACCACGTGAAGCGCGTGTATCTCCCCGGCCGCATCAACTATTCGGAACTCGAGCCCGAGCACTATGCCATTTTGGAGTCCCGCATCGACAAGAAGAGGGAGCTGGATGAGCCGTCGGTGAACGATCAGATGCTGATCGATACCTTCGGTGAAGGCATTGACCGCGTCGACCTAAGCAGGATCGACGAGATCGTGGAGTGGCTGGAGAGCTAAGCCACCGGAAGGTGTTTCACGTGAAACATCGTTAAGCCCTCCGGCCGGTGTGCTCGCCGGCGTGGCCTACTACACTGGCTAAGCATGACTAGCGCTACTGGACCGGCGTTCCGCTACTCGGCGGGCCTTGCCAACGAGATCGAACAAAAATGGCAGAAGTACTGGATCGACAACGGGACGTTCAACGCTCCGAACCCCGTCGGTCCCCTAGCGCCGTCGACGGGCGGGGACCCGCTTCGGGCAGACAAGCTCAACGTCCAGGACATGTTCCCCTACCCCTCAGGTGCGGGCCTGCATGTCGGCCACCCGTTGGGCTACATCGCCACGGACGTTTTCGCGCGCTACAACCGCATGCTGGGCAAGAACGTCCTGCACACCCTCGGCTATGACGCCTTCGGACTGCCGGCCGAGCAATACGCCATCCAGACGGGAACACACCCCCGCACAACGACGATGGCGAACATTGAGAACATGACCCGCCAGCTCGACGCTCTCGGCCTGGGTCACGACCGCCGGCGCTCCGTGGCCACGACGGACCCGGAGTTCTACAAGTGGACGCAGTGGATCTTCCTGCAGATCTTCAATTCCTGGTTCGACGAGGAGCAGCAGAAAGCCCGGCCGATCGCGGAATTGATCGACGAGCTGGAATCCGGTGAACGCACCACTAAAGACGGACGCGTCTACGGCGAGCTTGAGCCGGCAGAAAAGCAGCAAGCGGTCGATGAATTCCGTCTCGTCTACCTCTCCGACTCCATGGTCAACTGGTGCCCGGGCCTGGGTACGGTGCTCGCGAACGAGGAGGTCACCGCAGAGGGTCGCTCGGAGCGCGGCAACTACCCGGTCTTCCGTAAGCGCCTCCGCCAGTGGATGATGCGCATCACCGCCTATTCGGACCGCTTGCTCGACGACCTTGAACTGTTGGACTGGCCTGAGAAGGTCAAGGCCATGCAGCGCAATTGGATCGGCCGCTCCCGCGGTGCGGAGGTCACCTTCCAGGCGGTGGGCAACGACGGCGCTGAGCACGCGATCGACGTCTTCACTACCCGTCCGGACACTCTGTTCGGCGCGACCTTCATGGTTCTCGCGCCCGAGCACGACCTCGTCGATGGGCTCGTGGCGGAGGAGTACGCGGCGGACGTCGATAAGCGGTGGACCTACGGTGAGACGACGCCGAAGGAGGCTGTGGCGGCCTACAAGCGTGCGATCGCGGCGAAGTCCGACGTCGAGCGCCAGGAGAACAAGGAGAAGACCGGTGTCTTTCTCGGCGCGAACGCCACTAACCCCGTCAACGGGAAGCAAGTGCCGGTGTTCATCGCCGACTACGTGCTCACCGGCTACGGCACGGGCGCGGTCATGTCGGTGCCGGCGCACGACGAGCGCGACTACGAATTCGCAAAGGTTTTCGGCTTGCCCATCGTCCCCGTTCTCGATGGGGGAAATATTGAGGAAGCCGCGTATACGGAGGACGGTCCGCACATCAACTCGTCCAATGAAGACGGTCTGGACCTGAACGGTCTGGGCAAAGGCGAGGCGATCGAGAAGGCGATTGAGTGGATCGTCGATAAGCAAGCCGGCGTTGAGCGCATCCAGTACAAACTGCGCGATTGGCTGTTTGCCCGTCAGCGCTACTGGGGTGAGCCTTTCCCGATCGTGTACGACGAGAACGGCGTGGCGCACGCTCTGCCGGAATCCATGCTGCCGGTCGAGTTGCCGGAGGTGGAGGACTACAACCCGGTGTCCTTCGACCCAGACGACGCCGACTCGGAGCCCTCTCCCCCGCTGGCCAAGGCCACCGATTGGGTCAATGTGACGCTGGACCTCGGCGACGGCGAGAAGCAGTACACACGCGACACCAATGTGATGCCTCAGTGGGCGGGTTCTTCGTGGTACCAGCTGAGGTACATCGACCCGACGAATGCCGAGGTCTTCTGCGATATTGAGAACGAGCGCTATTGGACAGGCCCGCAGCCGGAGAAGCACGGCGCGAACGATCCGGGCGGCGTGGACCTCTATGTCGGCGGTGTCGAGCACGCAGTCTTGCACCTCCTGTACTCCCGTTTCTGGCACAAGGTGCTCTTCGACCTGGGTCACGTCACCTCCAAGGAGCCCTACCGCCGCCTGTACAACCAGGGCTACATCCAGGCGTACGCCTACACGGACTCGCGCGGAGTCTATGTCCCGGCCGCCGAGGTCGAGGAAAAGGAGGGAAAGTTCTTCCACAACGGCGAAAAGGTCAACCAGGAGTACGGCAAAATGGGCAAGTCCCTGAAGAATGCCGTGGCACCGGATGACATCGCGCGCGACTTCGGTGCAGATACGCTGCGTGTTTACGAGATGTCGATGGGTCCGCTGGACACGTCCCGCCCGTGGGCGACGAAGGATGTCGTCGGTGCGCACCGTTTCCTCCAGCGTCTGTGGCGCCTTGTCGTCGACGAAGAGACCGGGGAGGTCACCGTCACCGACGAGCCGATGAGCGACGACGACGCGAAGCAGCTTCACCGCACGATCGCCGGAGTGCGGGACGACTACGAGCACCTGCGCGATAACACGGTCGTGGCGAAGCTCATCGAGTACGTCAACTATCTGACCAAGGCTCGCGAGAGCAAGGACGGCGTGAATGTTTCACGTGAAACAGTGGAGCCGCTCGTCCAGATGGTCTCCCCCGTTGCGCCGCACATCGCCGAAGAGCTGTGGAAGCTGCTCGGGCACGACGACACGATCACATTCGAGGACTTCCCGACCTTCGATGAGAGCTTGCTTGTCGACGACACCGTGGAGATCCCCGTCCAGATCAACGGAAAGGTCCGCGCGCGCGTCGACGTTCCGGCTGAGGCGTCGAAGGATGAGATTGAGGGCATTGCGCTTGCCGACGAGCGCGTTGCCGGCCTCATTGAGGGAAAGAACGTGGTCAAGACCATTGTCGTGCCCAGCCGAATGGTGAACCTGGTGGTGAAGTAGCCGGTGCAGGGGAAACAGCGGGCCACCCGGGGAGCCGCCATCGGCGCTCTCTTCGCCTACTCGGGCGTAGTCGTCTCGCTGACGATGCTGAAGCAGTTCTTCCGCATCGGATACCTGTGGGACCCAGCGAAACAACCGTTTGTCGGGCACTCCTTCATTCCGTTCCACGAGGTGTTCACCGCGTCGTCGTGGTTCGGGCCGCTCTTCGGGTACTGCGGAAATTTGGCGTTCTTCGTGCCGGTCGGGTTGATGCTCTACATCATCTTCGACCGGGTGAAATGGGCGACAATCGTCGGCGGCCTCTTCAGCTTGGCGATTGAGGCGACCCAATTCTTCGCGCACCTGGGCTACACGGATATCGACGATTTCATAATGAACACCCTCGGCGCCTTCGTCGGCGCGACTATTGCGCGGTGGTGCGGGCCGAGACTCCACCGCCTGTGGATCACGTTGACATTCGCGGCTGTCGCAGTTTTCCTGGGCCTCGTCGCCGCAGGTGACAGTCTCGGAGACCCGAGCAAGGTGAAGCAGCTCTAGAGCGGCTCTAGACTGTGGGCTATGAGCGATCGTGGCTGGTTTACACGCACCGTGTTCCCGACGGGCAACGAGCCCGACCCGCGCTTCACACTCGCCAACGAACGCACTTTTCTAGCGTGGACGCGCACCGCGCTAGCTTTCCTAGCCGGAGGAATCGCCCTCGAGGCCTTCGCGCTCCCCGGTGTCGACGAGCGGTGGCGCACCGCCGCCTCTGTCGTCCTGATTCTCGTGGGCGCGGCTATTTCTCTCGGTTCGGCCATCCGGTGGGTGCGCATTGAGCGCTCCCTGCGGCACGATCGTCCCCTCCCCGCCCCCGGCATCGTCCCGGTCTTAGGGCTGGGAGTTGGTTTGGCCAGCATCGTGGTCCTCATAGCCCTGTTCTAGCGTCCAGTTCGTGTGCCTGTAAGCAAAGGAGGCTTCAAGATGGCTCGACCGTCCATTCCTGTAGCGGATGCCGGACTGCAGCCGGAGCGGACCGCTCTTGCATGGACGCGGACGGCATTGGCGATGATGGTCTGCTCACTCACGCTTCTGCGCTGGTCAGAGACCTATTCTTCGCTGGTGTTCGGAGCGATAGGCGTACTTGCGGTGCTCTCGTTGGTGATCATCGCCCGCAACCGGGCGGAGTACCGCTCCGAGGCGCGGGGGCTGAGCGACGAACGAGTCGACGCGAATGTTTTCGGGGTCTTCGCCGTCACGACCGGCATGACAGTTCTCGGAGGGCTAGGGCTGTACCTGGTGGTGAGCAGCTAGTCCAAGTCGAGGAGGATCGTCAGCACTCCCCTACCCGGTTCGGTGAGAACAGGTGCGGCTACAGGCGACGCCGGCTCATAAATACCGAGGGCAATGAGCAGATTCACGGTGAACACCGGATCTTTCGGCGGAGTGAGAAAGGCAGCGGGACCGCCGAGGCCAGCCACGTTCGCGGCCCATGTGAGAACGTGCTCGCCGTCGTCATCCTGGTTGACGGCGCAGAAGCGGAAGAACTCCTCCTCGAACATGTAGAGCACCGACTCGGCGTTCGTTGCCAGTTCGAGGGCCTCCTCGTTGGATTCGAGCATGCCGTCATGAGTGACGAGAAGGTCTGCGAACTGTAGGAAGGTGCGCAGGGCGCCGAGAGCGGGGACAGCTTCTTCGCGGTGGTTGCCGGGTCCTACGTCCAGGCTGAGGGTGTCGGCAAGCGAGCGCACGTCCGGCGAGCGCAACGTGCCTTTCGGTGTCAGGCGGATTGGTTCCGCGCAGTGGTAGATAAAAGCGCGGATATTGGCGACGATGCGCGTGAACGGGTAGAGGTTGTCCTCCATCAACGCCGGCGAATGGTCGGAGAAAAATTCGGATATGGCGGCGATCAGCGTCGGGTTCCGCTCCGGGTTTGGGTCAAGAGCGAGGATTTGCTGCAGGTCAGGGCGGGTCTCCATGAAAGAGTCGAATTCCTCGGACAGCTCCGGTGTGTGGGAGTCGTCAGAGACGCCGTCCTCAGGTTCGTCGAATACGGTCTCGGCGGTGAACGCAATGCGCTCGGCGACCGTGGTGTGGTCGGCGTGGGACAAGCGCTGAACGAGGCGTTCGGGACTCATCACCGGCATGAAGCTGAGCAAGAGCGGCGATACCTTCATGTCGGGGCCGAGACCGGAGGCGAGGCGGCGAGCTTCGGTGTGGAACGCCGTCATCAGGTCGGGGCCGCCGCAGGGTTCTACGACATCGGGACCCAAGGCGTCGATAAGCATGGGCGACGGCGACTCGATGTCCGAGACACCCAAGATCTCGAGCTTGATATTCCAGTTCGCCGCCGGGTCGTAGACGTACGTCATCGCGTCGATGTCGCCAAGAGTGAATTCGGATTCCTGGTGTTCCCCACCACTGGGATTCGCGGAGAAGACCGCGGTCTCTCCCCCGGTGCTGCCCATGTACAGGTGCGACGCGGTGCCAGTGAAGCCGAACGCGGCGTCGATAATGGGCGCGAATTCGCCCAGATGGACATCATCTTCGACGTTGATCAGCCGTGAGATCTCCGGGCGGGAGCCCTCCATGGTCATGAGCAGCGTGAGGATCATGGTTGCAAGTCTAGGGGCACAGGACTGTGGTTGCGCGCCGGAAACAGTGGAGAATGTCCACTTCAGTCGACGTTGGCTCCGAGCAGCAGCGCAACAGCAATGTCGTCTCCCGCGTTGATGATGTGGAGAGTCTTTTCGCCTTTATTGACAAAACCCATTGTCTCGGGAGCCAATGAAATATCCTCGAGGTACACGTCACCGCTGACGGCGAGAAGCGCATGCGCGAAATCATGGTCGACGACGAAGACGAATTCTTCGTGAGGGTCGATTCGTAATTCCGCACCGACGACACCGCCGGGAAGATCAGCCGGGGATGTCTTGCCGAAAAGGGAGCCGGCGAAGACACGGGCTTCGCCCGCCTTGGAAGTGTTGAATCCGGTCAGCGTGAACGCTTCCGGCTCAACTTTCTCAAATTCTGGGGTGAACCCATTGTCGTGCAGATCAATGCCTAACAAAACACTTTTACGCTCGGTGTTCACTGCGCCGGGGTAAAGAACGCCAGGGGCCTGGCCGTCGGAAAGCTCCCACGTGATCGCGGTTGCCCCTTCTCCGGGGAGGGTGCCCACAGAGTGCCATGCTCCGGGGCCTGTCGGGCTGCTCAACGGCAACGGGCGCACATCCACGTCTGCCGCACCTGGGCGGCGTTCCTCTGGGGTGGTCATGGGGCAAAGGCTACATGAGCTAACGCAGCAGCGGGCGGGCGCGCAGGCTCAACTCCACGGAGGCGAGGGCGCCGAGGACTGCGGTGATGAGGAGTGTGCCCGGCAAGAAGCCCGCGTCCACGGGCAAGGATCCGATCGCGGATCCGCTGGCGATGCCGACCTGGAACGTGACCACGTAGATTGACGAGGCGCGGTTTTGATTCGCGCTGCCCGCGAAGAGGAAGATCGTGGTGGCAACGGTGGGTAGGCCGCCGCCGGCCAGTCCGAGGAAACCGACGACGCCGACGGCGAGAGCTAAGCCGAGGGCGTAGGAACCGCCGCTGACAGCGAGTGCGAGCACGCCCGTGAGCCCCGCGAGCACGATGAGACCGGTGCCGAGGATGTTCATGCGGATCATGCGGCGGTCTGCACGCCGACCCGCTGCGATAACCCCGGCGATGCCGAACAGGCCGTAGGCGGCCAGACCCAAGGCGACGAACTGCTGCCCGGCCGTGTGCAGCAGGAAGAGGCCCAGGTAGGTGTACGTGCAGAACAGCGCCGTGATGACCAGTGCCAGGTAGAGCACCAGGGCAGGCAATGCCGAACGCTGCTGCTCCCCCTCCGGCCTGCCTTCCGGCGGTACCGCGGGCATGGAAGGGAGGAAGAACAGCAGCAAGGTGAATGCGAGAGCCACCAGAATTCCCAGCACCCACGTTGCCGTGCGCCAGCCCAGAGCGTTACCGATCAGCGTGGTCAGCGGCGAGCCGGCCACGAGCGCCATGGTGGAGCCGAGAGAGACCACGGCGACGGCTTTGCCTGTCATGCCCCGCGGCGCCAGGCGGGCGGCCATGGGGTTGACCAACGACCAGAACAGGCCGTGCGTCACAGCGGCGCAAATCCGCCCGGCGGCGAGCACCCAGTAATTGGCCGCGCTCGCCTGCAACGCGATGCCGCCGAGCAGGAAAACCAGGGTGGCCATGAACACCGGTTTCCGGTCGAACTTCCGGGTGACCTCCATCAGAGGGATAGTCACCACGGCGACGATGGTGGCGTAGGCAGTCATCAACAGGCCCACCTGGCCTTCGCTCACACCGAGGTCCCGGGCCATCGGGGTGATCAGACCGACCGAGAACATCTCGAAGGTCACGTACACGAAGGCCGCGAAGCCCATCGCGGAAAGCGGAATATACGGGAAAGGTCGCGCGGAATTGGTAGTCACACCGACACGCTAAACGGCTTTCGACCACGTTGCTAACAGAGCATTCAGTTTTCCATTCAAGTGTTCCGCTTAAGTGGTACAACTTTAGAAGATTCAGTCGCTAAACGGAGAAGTAATGCCC
This sequence comes from Corynebacterium sp. P4-C1, assembly GCF_030503595.1. Taxonomy (NCBI): domain Bacteria; kingdom Bacillati; phylum Actinomycetota; class Actinomycetes; order Mycobacteriales; family Corynebacteriaceae; genus Corynebacterium; species Corynebacterium sp. P4-C1. The sequence goes on from NZ_CP129966.1 coordinate 1,761,656, forward strand.
TATCAACCCGCACCGTGGACGTCGAAGCACACGGGCAAGACCTACCCCACGATCACGCAGTACGACCAGAAGCATCTGGTGCTCATGGTGTTTTTCATCATGCTCTGCGGGATCCTCGTGGTGGCGGTGAAGAGACTGCCAGGTTCGGTCGTGAAGGCCTCGCGCAAGGTGGCCGGGGCGATCATGGGCATCATCACCCTGGCGTACTACCTCTGGGTGCTCAATCCGAAGCGGCTCGTGTGGGATGAGACTGCTCCTTTCCACATCACCGACGCACTGCGCGTGATCACTCCCCTGGCACTGGGCACCGGCAACCCGACGGCGACGGCCATCAGCTACTACTGGGGCCTTTTCCTCAACCCGATGGCGCTGTTCTTCCCGGACATGGCGTTCGTCCAGGACAACAAGGTGCTGCAGGAGGTCGCCTACTGGTACTTCCACATGGCGGCCAGTGTCGTGCCGGTCGTGCTCACCTTCGGGCTGGGGTACCGTCCGAGCTGGAAAGACTGGCGCATGATCACGGGCGTGACCCTGGCATGGGGCGCATTCGCCGCGACGATGAACAAATTCACCGGCGGCAATTACATGTTCGTCGCCGACCACCCGCGCGGGTGGTCGCCGTTGAATCTCTTCGGGCGTTGGCCTTGGTACCTGGCCATTGTCGGCCCAGGCGTGATTGGCGTCTTCGCGCTGCTTACCGCTGTGTGGAAGCTGCCGGCAGACCGCTGAACTGGTGCAGCTTCGCCGTCGCGGCGGGCACGGCTTCCGCGATGGCAGAGGCGCGGGCGGGTGCGGGACCGAACGGGGTTTGGGATGCGAGTGCGCTAGCGACGGCGTGGATGACCACGGGCTGAGTATCACTCAGGAAGGCATCGTTACCCCAGCGTGCGACTGTCTGAGCGAGGTGCGCGCCGGTGATTCCGGAGAGCACGTCGCCGGAGCCGGGTGTGGCCGCCCACGAGGTGCCGGCATCGATGACGGAGTCCGCGGATTCGTGGCGGGGGTTGCACAGGACCGTGGTGCGCCCCTTGCGCAGAACCATGCAATTGAATGATTCGGCCACCGCGCGGGTCTCTGCCAGCCGGTCGGACTCGGCGATGCCCTCCGCGTTGCGGAGCCGGGCGAATTCGCCGTCGTGCGGGGTCAGCATCGTCTGAGCATTGCGATTACGGAGCAGATCACGCAGCTCGGGGTCGAGGGAGAGAAGGGTGAGGCCGTCGGCGTCGATAAGCAATGCCTCGTCGCGGCCGAGCAAATACGCGAGCTCGCTGCGCGCGATGCTGTCGGTGCCCGTGCCGGGGCCGAAGACCCACGCTTGGACGCGGCCGGCGTCTTCCAGATTGGGCGTGACGACGACCTCTGGCAGCGCCCGCACCACCTCGAGTGCCTGGGGGCCGGCGTAGCGGACCATCGACGGGGTGGCGTGCACGGCGCCTTTAACGCACAGGACCGCCGCGCCGGGATACGTGTCACTGCCAGCGCGGATGCCCACGACGCCGCCGGTGTACTTGTCGTCGTGGAAGCGTGGCTCCATATCCGGCACATTGGTCGCGCTGAGTTGTGCGAGGCCCTCGGGCCACTCGTGTTCATCGCTGACCGCGCGGTGGAGCATGGCGGGGGCAGCCAGCGGTGAGAGGTTATCGCTGATGGACCGGCCGTCGGCGAGGTGTGGGTCGGCGAGCAGCTGGATGCCGCACTCGGGGGCAAGACCGTGGGCCAGGCGCCAGCCGCCGAAAGTGACGGTGGCATCGGCGGTGACGTGGAACTCGCCCTTTTCGCCCGTGTCCGCATCGATGCCGGAGGGGACGTCGACGGCAAGCACGTGGGAGTACCAGTCGGCAAGGCCCTGAATGACGCGGCCGCTCTGCTCGTCGAGGCTGCCGGCGCCCCCAAGACCAGTGAGACCGTCAATGGCGAAGCGGTATTCGCGCACGTCGTCGGGTAATTCTGTGAGCACCGTGCCGCCGGCGTTGCGGAAGGCTTCCAGTGCCGGTTCGTGGGCGCTCCCCCACGCCAGCCACGCGTCGACGGTGTGGCCGGATAGGGCGAGCTCAGCACCGGCGTAGAGCGCGTCCCCGCCGTTTCCACCCTTGCCGACCAAGAGGAGTGTCTTCCGGTGTTGCTGGAAGTCCGCCAGGGGGTCGGGCCAGGCGAGCATCGCCTCGGCGGCTTCGAAGACGGCGTGGGCGGCGGACTTCATCAGCTCATCGGTGCTGACCTGAGCATCCAGCAGGGGTTTTTCGGCTGCGAGGATCTGTTCGGCTGTGTACGCGTAAACCATGCTTCCCACGGTAGTGGGACAAGCTGTGAGCTACTGGATGATGCGCTTCTGACGTGCCGCGGCGATGGCAGCGGTGCGGTTGTCCACCCCGAGCTTGCTGTAGATGTGCACCAGGTGAGTCTTCACTGTCGCGGCGGATATGAAGAGCTGGGCGGCGATATCCCGGTTGGAAGCGCCGGTGGCCAGGGCTTCGAGGATCTCGATCTCGCGGGCGCTGAGTGCCACATCGGGGCGGGTCAGGCGCTCCGCCAGCACGTTCGCCACCTGCGGGGACAAGGTGCGCTCGCCCTTCGCGGCGGCGAGGACCGCGGCCCGCAGATCCTCCTCGGGGGCGTCCTTGAGCACGTACCCCAGCGCGCCGGCCTCCATCGCGCCCACGACATCGGCCTGGGTGTCGTAGGTGGTCAGGATGAGCACTGGCGGACCGCCGGCCGCCTGCAGTCTTTGGGCCACCTCGATGCCATTCATCGTGGGCATCTGGATATCCGTCACCACGACGTCGACATCCTCGGGAAGGTCCTCGATGGCAGTGCCGTCGGAACCTTGGGCGACCACCTCGATTTGGCCGTCACTTTCCAGCACGGCGCGCAAGCCGGCGCGGACGACCGGGTGATCGTCGATAAGCATGATGCGGACCATCAGTCCTCCAGCGGGATTCGTGCCGCGAGCACGGTGCCGCGCGGCGAGCTTTCGAGTTCGAGCGTGCCCCCGACTTCGGCGACGCGGGCGCGCAGGCCGGTCAACCCGTGGCCCTCCGGGCGCTTGACACCACTGCCGTCGTCGAACACGTCCACGGTGGCGACAGTACCGAGTTTCTCCACCGTGACGACAGCTTTGTCCGCGTGGGAATGCCGCACGATGTTGCTGAGGCCCTCGCGCACGACACGCTCGACCACGTCGGCGGCCGCGCCCGTGATCTGGTCCGCGCTATTGGCGACCAGGGTGAGGTCAAACGGTGCGTCGACAGCTTTCTGCCTGCTGCGTGCCGACGCCGCCACTGCCTCCAGCCGCTCCCCCAGTGGAGCAGCCTCCGGCGAATTCGCGGCGACGAAGCGTCGGGCCTCCGCCAGATTCTCGCTGGCGGTGTCGACGATGGTGCACAGAATCTCCTGCGCCTTGCCCTTCCGCGCCGGGTCGCCCGACTCGAGGTGTCCCGCTGCTACGCGGCCGAACAGGACAATGCTGCTCAGCCCCTGCGCCATGGTGTCGTGCACCTCGCGCGCGAGACGCGTGCGCTCCTGCAGGGCGCCTGCCTGGTACTGGCTCTCCGCCAACTCCATCTGCGTGGCCTCGAGGCGCGCGGCAAGTTGCCGGTAGTGCTGCGCCTCCGCGCGCAGAGCCTGGTAGGCGAAGCTGGCTACCACCGCGACGAGGGTGCCGATGGTCGGACCGATGATGCCCGCAACGTCCGACTCCGGTGCCATGACGAACACCGTGAACGCCCCGGCCGCCAGTGAGACCAGGATCCCGACCGGCGCGGGCAGAAGGTAGCACGCCAGCATGACCAGCGGGAACTCCAGCCAGGCAAAGGTCGTGGACGACCACACCAACGCCATCCAGAGCGCGCCGACAACGGCGAGCCACGCCCAGCCGGCTGTGCGCGGGAATTCCTTGCCGCGGTGGTGCAGTACCGTTCCGGCGAGGTACAGCCCCGCGAAAACTGCGGCGAGGCAAATCGTCAGCGCCGGAACGCGCGAGTCCTGGATGCTGAACAAGCCCACGGCGAGCAGCACTGCGACGAGCACGTGCAGGCTGACACGGAAGAAAGCGAGGATACGGCTGGTGGTCTTCACAGCTACTCACCGTATAACGCAGGCCGGACCAACCTCCGCCGCACGCATTCACGCATTGGTGCACCCCCCAATCAACCGATCGGTTGACCGGTAAATCGCCCACTCACCCGATGTGCTTTGACCTGCGTAGACGTCAAAATAAGGTCATGTTTGTTGCACTGAGAGATTTGCTGAATGCCAAAGGGCGGTTCGGCCTTATCGCCGGCGTCGTCGCGCTGGTGACTTTCCTCGTGGTCATGCTCACCGGGCTCACCGCCGGACTGGGCAAGCAGAACACATCTGCGCTTGAAGCCTTGGACCCCGCCGCCGTGACCTTCGAGGACCCGGAGAACCCGTCCTACACCACCTCCCGCATCGCCCACGCCGATGAAGGAACTATCCCGCTGGGCACCGGTCAGACGCTGATGACGCGTGCTGACGGCTCGGAGGATTCTGTCGCTATCCTCGGCCTTCCTTCCGGCACCGAGCTGCCGACTGGGCAGGTCCTAGGCGACCACGCCATCGCGTCTGAGTCGCTGAAGCTTTCCGACGGCGAGTCCATCACTATCGGCGGTGCCCCCGTCACGGTGGATGCCCAGGCTCAAGACTTGTACTTCTCCCACTCCCCTGTGCTGTGGGTTCCGACTGAGACCTGGCAGGCCGCCATGCACACCGATGCAGTGGGCACGGTCGAGCTGTCGGAGAACAAGGACACTGCGCCGGAGGGTTCCACCTCTGTGTCGGGCTCCTTCTCCGCGCTTCCCGCATACTCGTCCGAGCAGGGCTCGCTGAAGATGATCCAGGGCTTCCTGTACCTGATTTCCGCCCTGGTCACCGTCGCCTTCCTGAGCGTGTGGACAGCACAGCGCACCCGCGACCTGTCCATCCTCAAAGCCATCGGCGCGTCCAACCGTTACCTGCTTAAGGACAGCATTGGTCAGGCGGCCGTCATCCTCGCTATCGGCGCGCTCATCGGCACCGCGGCCGCGGCTGGTCTGGGCCTTCTGGCCGCGAAGGCAGCTCCGTTCGTTCTCACTCCCGCCAGCGTCATCCTTCCGGCCGTGGCCATCTGGATCCTCGGCATGGGCGGCGCCGCACTCGCCACCCGTTCTATCTCCCGCGTTGACCCGCAACTCGCACTTGGAGGTGCAGCTTAAATGACTACCGCTACTGATCTCCGCGGCCCGTCCCAGTCCACCACCAGCGCCGTGCCTTCCCTGGCGATGAAGGATGTCACCGTCACCTTCCCCGACGGCGACGGCCGCATCACCGCGCTGGACAACGCCACCCTGTCCGCTGACCCGGGCACCGTCACGTTCGTCGTCGGCGCTTCCGGCTCCGGCAAGTCCACGCTGTTGTCCGCCGCCGCGGGCCTACTCACTCCCGATTCCGGCTCCGTCGAAGTGGCCGGCGAGCCGATCAGCGACGAGGTCCGCCTCAACCGCATCGGAATGGTCTTCCAGCAGCCGAACCTGATCGCCTCCCTCACCGTGCGCGACCAGCTGCTGGTCACCGAGCACATCCGCGGTGTGCGCGGCAAGGCGCTCAAGGAGAAGGCAGCCCACGCCGACCAGCTGCTCGAGCTCGTGGGACTCGCTGGCCTGGGCGACCGCCGCATGCAGCAGCTTTCCGGCGGGCAGCGCCAGCGCGTCGGCATCGCCCGCGCACTCATGGGCACACCGAGCCTCCTGCTTGCCGACGAGCCCACCGCCGCCTTGGACACCAACCGTTCCCAGGAGATCATCAAGCTACTCCGCAATGTCACCGAGGAACTGGGGCCGGCTTGCCTCATCGTCACCCACGAGACCGAGTTGATCGGCGACGGCGACCGCGTCATCGAGGTCTCCGACGGCCACGTGCGCCAGGGCTAGCCTCAGACGAGCGTCGCCCAGCGCCCCCGCCGCCTGCGGGGTATTTGGCTTGTTCGACTACTGGCAGCCGGGGCACCAGTACAGCTTGCGGCCCTCGACCACCTTCGTCTCGATCGGGGTGCCGCAGACATAGCAGGGGTCGGCGGCGCGGCGGTAGACGTAGACTTCGCCGCCGTGATCGTCCTTGCGGGGGGCACGTCCCATGGCCTCGGGAGTGTGCTCGGGACGCACAGTGTCGATGCGGCCGTGTTCAACGCCGTACGCCATCAGCTCGGAGAGATCGGTCCAGATGGCGTCGAATTGGCTGTGGTCGAGCTGGTTGCCCGGCAGCACAGGGTCGATTCCGTGCCGGAACAGGACTTCAGCACGGTAGATATTGCCCACGCCGGCGAAGAGCTTCTGGTCCATCAGCTGGGAGCCGATTCCGCGCTTCGAGCGGTGCACGCATTCCCACAGAGCCTCGGGCGGGTGCACGTCGACGATGGGGTCGAAGCCGGACTTATCGACGATCGCAGCCGCCTCCCCTTCCGTCATCAACTCGCATTTCTGCGGGCCGCGCAGGTTCGCGGCTGTCTCACCGTTGGAGATGTGCAGCCGCATCTGGCCCCACTCCTCCTCCGCGGGTTCAAAGCGGAGTGAGCCGATCAGCCCCAGGTGGATGTACACGGTGTGGTCGTGTCCGGTCTGTTCATTTCGGAAGGAGATGAACAGGTGCTTGCCGTGGGCGGTGGCGCGGGTGAGAAGGGAGCCGTCGATAAGCGCCGCCTCTTCCGCGAACCTGCCTTGCGGGCTGGTCACCTCCACCGGGCCCGAGCGGAAGTCTGCGTTGAGGGTGCGGGCGAGGCGGTGGAGAACGTGACCTTCAGGCATTCCTCCAGGTTACAAGGGAGGTTCTATTTCGGTTCGACGGGGGATTCGGAGACGACGACACCGTCGGAATCGGCGTAGACGTACTGGCCGGGCACGAAGTCGACTCCGCCGAGGCGCAGGACGATATTCTCCTCGCCCACGGCGTCCTTTTTCGACTTGCGCGGGTTCGTGCCCAACGCCTTGCAGCCGAAGTTCATCGTGGCCACTTCGGCGGAGTCGCGGATCGGGCCGTTGATGATCACGCCGGCCCAGCCGTTCTCCACGCCGGCCGCGGCGATCATGTCGCCCATGAGGGCGGTGTGCATGCTGCCGTGGCCGTCGACGACGAGCACCTTGCCCTCCCCCGGCGAATTCAGCGTCTTTTTGACCAGGCCGTTGTCCTGGAAGCAGGAGATGGTGTGGATCTCACCGCAGAACTCCGTGTTGCCGCCGAGGTCGCGGAACTGGATGTCGCAGCTGCGCACTTCGGTGTCGTGGATGTCGGCGATGTCGGCGGTGGCAATGAACTGGATGTCGGCCATGGTCACTCCTCGGTGTCTGGAAGTTTGGGTGTCTGGTGTTGATTAATGATGTTCAGCTGGATGTTTGGCCCGAGTCTACGTGGCGGACGGAGGCCCGGTGCGGGAACGAGAAAGGGACCTGCGCGGGGCAGGTCCCTTGGCTCTTCATCTGTTAGCCGGGGTTAGCCGGCTGCGGCAGTCCTATTTAGAACTGGCCCTCCTCGGTGGAGCCCTTCAGGGCGGTGGTGGAGGAGTTCGGGTCGACGGTGGTGGCGACGCGGTCGAAGTAGCCTGCGCCGACCTCGCGCTGGTGCTTCACAGCGGTGAAGCCGCGCTCGGAAGCAGCCTTGAACTCGCGGTTCTGCAGGTCGACGAACGCCGGCATGCCCTCGCGAGCGTAGCCGTGAGCCAGGTCGAACATGGAGTAGTTGAGGGCGTGGAAGCCAGCCAGGGTGATGAACTGGAACACGAAGCCCATTTTGCCCAGCTCCTTCTGGAACTTGGCGATCTCTTCCTCGTCCAGGTGGGAAGCCCAGTTGAAGGACGGGGAGCAGTTGTAGGCCAGGAGCTGGTCCGGGAACTCCTCGTGGACGCCGTCGGCGAACTTCTTCGCCAGCTCGAGGTCCGGAGTACCGGTCTCCATCCAGATCAGGTCGGCGTACGGAGCGTAGGACTTCGCACGGTCGATGCAAGGCTCGACGCCGTTCTTGACGTAGTAGTAGCCCTCAGCGGAACGCTCACCGGTCAGGAACTTCGCGTCGCGCTCGTCGACGTCCGAGGTCAGCAGGGTTGCGGCCTCAGCGTCGGTACGGCCGATGACGACGGTCGGGACGTTGAGAACGTCAGCTGCCAGACGGGCAGAGGACAGGGTGCGGATGTGCTGCTGGGTCGGGATGAGGACCTTGCCGCCCAGGTGGCCGCACTTCTTCTCGGAAGCGAGCTGGTCCTCCCAGTGGGTACCAGCGGCACCGGCCTGGATCATTGCACGCTGCAGCTCGTAGACGTTGAGGGCGCCACCGAAGCCGGCCTCGCCGTCAGCGACGATCGGGACGAGCCAGTTGTCCACGGAGGTGTCACCTTCGACGCGGGAGACCTGGTCTGCGCGGGTCAGAGCGTTGTTGATGCGGCGCACAACGTTCGGGACGGAGTTAGCCGGGTACAGGGACTGGTCCGGGTAGGTGTTGCCGGAGAGGTTTGCGTCACCTGCGACCTGCCAGCCGGAGAGGTAGACAGCCTGCAGGCCAGCACGCACCTGCTGCACAGCCTGGTTACCGGTCAGGGCGCCCAGAGCGTGGATGTAGGAACCGTCACCCTTGGTGATGCCTTCCCAGAGGATCTCGGAACCGCGACGTGCGAGGGTCTGCTCCTCGACGACGGTGCCCTGCAGCTCAGCGACCTGCTCTGCGGTGTAATCGCGGGTCACGCCCTTCCAGCGGGGGTTCTCGTCCCAGTCCTTCTGGATTTCCTGAGCAGTACGAGCCTGTCCAGTGGTGGTCATAGTGCTTGTCCCCTTTCAGTGGGTGTGTGATGGAAGACTCTCACAACAATAAAGTGAAGTGAGCCACGCTCTTGCGTTCATGTTCAGTATTCCCAAGCGTCATGCGAAACGTCAACAGTGACCCGTTTCACGCTGGTTTAAGGGGGTGAGTTGACTGGCCTGAGTCCGCCCCTACGGGCGGGGATGTCCCCCCGAAACGTGGGGGCGTCGATAAGCGGAAAGCCCTTAATCCTGCACGAATGATTATTTCACCCTGAAAGTGCGGCAAGCCCTGAGCGGGCATGAGGGGGCACGGTGATTCACGATTTCGGGGGTAGTTCCGCGCCCCGGTAACGCGAAAGTTAACCACTGGTGACCGTAATCACTTAACCTTGCCAGCAACGTCCACCTAACACTGACACATGAATGTGGTGTGGTGCGCGCATTGGCCCCACTAGACTGGAGTCATACATTTCAACAGGCTGAAAGGATCTCATTCGATGACTACGCCGCAATTCGAGGACCGCACCGAGCGCGTTGAGGCCGCAGGGCTGCAGGTCGCCCGACCGCTCTACGATTTTGTGACGGAGAAGCTTCTGCCGGAGATCGACATCGACGCCGAGAAGTTCTGGGCTGACACCGCTTCCTATTTCGCGGACCTGACTCCGAAGAATAAGGCGCTGCTCGCCCGCCGCGACGAGCTGCAGGAGCAGATGGACCAGTACTACCGCGAGAACCCGGGCCAGCCCGATCCGGCCGCGCACGAGGAGTATCTGCGTTCCATCGGCTATCTGGTGGACCAGCCGCTCGATGGCGCGATTCGCACGGAGAACGTCGACGCGGAATTCGCCGACGTCGCGGGGCCGCAGCTGGTCGTTCCCATCACCAACGCCCGTTTTGCCATCAACGCAGCTAACGCGCGTTACGGTTCGCTTTACGACGCGCTGTACGGCACCGATGTCATCCCCACTGACGGTGGGGCCGAGCCGGGCAAGGGCTACAACCCGGTCCGCGGCGACCGCGTTATCGAGTGGGCTCGCACCTTCCTCGATGAGGCTGTCCCGCTCGAGGGCGCATCCCACGCCGATGTCGACTCTTACGAGGTCACTGAAGACGGCGCCCTGAAGATCACCGCCGGGGGCAATGAGGTCGCGCTGAAGAACCCGGAGGCTTACCTCGGTTACCAGGGCGACAAGAACGATCCGTCCGGCATCGTGCTGCGCAACAACAACCTGCACCTGATCATCCAGATCGACCGCGAGCACCCGGTGGGCAAGACCGACCGCGCCGGCGTCGCCGACGTCCTGCTGGAGTCCGCGGTCTCCGCGATCATGGACTTCGAGGACTCCGCAGCGGCTGTCGACGGCACTGATAAGGCCGCCGCGTACGAGACCTGGTTCGGTCTGAACAAGGGCGATATTTCCGAGACGGTGACAAAGGGCGACAAGAGCTTTGAGCGCACCCAGGTCGATGACCTCGTCTACACCACCAAGGACGGTGCCGAGGAGACGCTGCACGGCCGCGCGATGATGCTGTGCCGCAACGTCGGCCACCTGATGACTAACCCGGCGATCCTCGTCGACGGCGAAGAGGTGCCGGAAGGCCTGCTTGACGGCTTGATCACGGTAGCCGCCGCGATCCCGGGCCTGCGCGAGGACAACCCGCACCGCAACTCCCGCACCGGGTCGATGTACATCGTGAAGCCGAAGCAGCACGGTCCGGAGGAGGTCGCCTTCACCAACGAGATCTTCGACCGTGTGGAGGAAATCCTGGGCCTGCCGAAGAACACCGTCAAGGTGGGCGTCATGGACGAGGAGCGCCGCACCTCCGTGAACCTGGATGCCTGCATCATGGAAGCCGCCGAGCGCCTCGTGTTCATCAACACCGGCTTCCTGGACCGTACCGGCGACGAGATCCACACCTCCATGCACGCCGGCCCGATGGTGCGCAAGGCGGATATGCAGACCGCGCCGTGGAAGCAGGCCTACGAGAACCACAATGTCGACGCAGGTCTCGCGCACGATCTTCCGGGCCGCGCCCAGATCGGTAAGGGCATGTGGGCAGAGACCGAGCACATGGCCAAGATGCTGGAGAAGAAGATCGGCCAGCCGCGCGAGGGCGCCAACACCGCGTGGGTCCCCTCCCCGACCGGTGCGACGCTGCACGTCACCCACTACCACCAGGTCGACGTCCACGAGGTGCAGGACGAGCTGCGCGCGGCGGGCCGCCGCGATTCCTTGAAGGACCTGCTCACCGTTCCGGTCAACACCGCGGGCGACAACTGGTCCGACGAGGAGAAGGCCGAGGAGCTGGACAACAACTGCCAGTCCATCTTGGGCTACGTGGTCCGTTGGGTCGAGCAGGGCGTGGGCTGCTCCAAGGTGCCGGACATCCACGATGTGGACCTGATGGAGGACCGCGCTACTCTGCGCATTTCTTCCCAGATCCTGGCCAACTGGATCCTTCACGGCGTGGTCACCGAGCAACAGGTCCTCGACTCCCTCGAGCGCATGGCGGTCAAGGTCGACGAGCAGAACGCCGGCGACCCGAACTACCTGCCGATGGCCAAGGACTACGACAAGTCCATCGGCTTTCAGGCGGCGAAGGACCTCATCTTCAAGGGCACCGAGTCCCCGGCCGGATACACCGAGCCGATCCTGCACGCCAAGCGCCGCGAGTTCAAGGCGGCTCACGGTCTCGCTTAGGAGTCTGACCAGGTAGAAAGCCGACAGTAAGCAGAGAAGGCAAGCGCACCGCACCCGGGTTTCCGGGCGTGGTGCGCTTCCTTATGGGGTCAGGCGGGCGTATTCTCGCAAGGTATCCAAGCGAAGGAGCACGGGGAACATAGTGGTGTACAGCATCGGTTTTGACCGCGAGAAATATATTGAAATGCAGTCGGCGCACATTTCGGAGCGCCGCAAAGAAATCGGCGGAAAGCTCTACCTCGAGATGGGTGGCAAGCTTTTCGACGACCACCACGCCTCCCGCGTTCTGCCGGGCTTCACGCCCGACAATAAGATCGCGATGCTGGAGCGCATCAAGGAAGAGGTGGAGATCATTGTCTGCGTCGGCGCCGGGGACCTCGTGCGCCAGAAGGTGCGCGCGGATCTGGGCATCACGTACGAAGACGAGGTTTTGCGGCTTATCGACGTCTTCCGTGAGCGCGGATTCCTCGTCGACAACGTGGTGATCACCCAGTACGAAAAGGGCTCCGAGCAGGCTGATGCGTTCCGGGACAAACTGGAGAGCCTCGGTGTCACCGTGAGCCTGCACCACGTCATCCCGGGTTATCCGAACGACATCTCCACGATCGTTTCCGAGCAGGGCTTCGGCCGCAACGACTATGTTGAGACCTCCCGCGATGTCGTGGTGATGACCGCGCCCGGCCCGGGTTCCGGCAAGCTCGCCACGTGCCTGAGCCAGGTCTACTTGGACAATCAGCGTGGAATCCAGGCGGGGTACGCCAAATTCGAGACCTTCCCCATCTGGAACCTGCCTTTGTCGCACCCGGTGAACTTGGCGTACGAGGCCGCGACAGTGGACCTCGACGACATCAATGTCATCGATCAATACCACTTGGCCGCCTACGGTGAGCAAGTTTCCTCCTACAACCGGGACATCGACGTCTTCCCGCTGCTCAAGGCGCTGCTGCGTGAGGCCACGGGCACCGAGCCCTACCAGTCCCCCACGGACATGGGCGTGAACATGGCCGGCTACTGCATTTCTGACGATGAGGCGTGCCGGTACGCGGCGAATCAAGAGATCATCCGCCGTTTCCTGGCCGCGCAGGTGGACGCGCGCCGGGGTGATGCAGCCCCCGATGATCCGGACCGCGCCGCGAACGTCATGCGGAAGGCCGGGCTGAAGGTCGGGGACCGTCCGGTGGTCGGTCCCGCTCTGGCCGTCGCGGAACGCACCGGCAACCCGGGTGCAGCGCTTGAACTGCCGGACGGCGAGATTGTCACAGGCAAGACCTCCGACCTGCTGGGGCCGTCGGCGGCTGTGCTGCTCAACGCGCTGAAGAAGCTCGCCGGCATCGACGACGAAGTGCACTTGCTCTCGCCCGATTCCATCGAACCGATCCAGACGCTGAAGACGCGCTACCTGGGGTCCCGGAACCCGCGCCTGCACACCGACGAGGTGCTCATCGCTCTGTCGGCATCCGCATCGGCGGACAACAACGCGCGGCTCGCTCTCGAGCAGCTGCAGTCCCTGCGCGGATGCGATGCCCACATCACCACCATCCTCGGTTCGGTCGATGAGGGCATCTTCCGCTCGCTCGGCGTGCTGGCCACGACGGAGCCCGAGTACTGGCGAAAGGCGCTCTACCACCGGCGGTAGACTGGGTATCCATGCCCAGCAAAATTCTGCTCTACTACCAGTTCCGCCCGATCCCGGACCCTGAAGCGGTCCGTCTGTGGCAGCGAGACCTGTGTGAGGGGCTCGGGCTCAACGGCCGCATCATCATCTCCCCCGACGGGATCAACGGCACCGTCGGCGGCGACATGGATGCCTGCAAGGCGTACGTGCGCAAGACCAAGGAGTATTTCCGCGGGATCGAGTTCAAGTGGTCCGAAGGCGGAGCCGACGATTTTCCGAAGCTCAGCGTGAAGGTGCGCGACGAGATCGTCTCTTTCGGCACGCCGGAGGAATTGCGTGTCGACGACCGCGGTGTCGTCGGCGGCGGCACCCACCTCTCGCCGGAGCAGGTCAACGAGCTGGCGGCCAGCCGCGACGACGTGGTTTTCTTCGACGGGCGCAACGCTTACGAGGCTGAGATCGGAAAGTTCAAGAACGCCGTCGTGCCGGACGTGAACACCACCCACGACTTCATTTCGGAGCTCGAATCCGGCAAGTACGACTGGATGAAGGACAAACCGGTCATCTCCTACTGCACCGGTGGCATCCGTTGCGAGATCCTGTCGTCGTTGATGATCAACCGCGGGTTCGAAGAGGTCTACCAGATTGATGGCGGCATCGTCCGCTACGGTGAGAAATTCGGTAATCAGGGCCTGTGGGAAGGTTCACTCTACGTCTTCGACAAACGCATGCACACCGAATTCGGCCCCGAGAGCGACGAGGACTTCGTCCAAGTCGGCCACTGCGTGCACTGCGGTGAAGCATCGAACCAGCACTACAACTGCGCCAATGAGCCTCACTGCCGGCAGCAGTACGTCAGCTGCGAGGCGTGCCGGGAGAAAACGCCTTATTGCCCCGCCTGCAGCTAGACGCTGCCGCGGGCGAGCATTCCCACGGTGACGATCAGCCAGGCCATGGTGAACGGCACCAGCGGCAACCAGAACACGCCCATCCAGGGCACCCAGCGCTCATAGCGGTTCAGCTTGCGCACCATGATCACCGCACAGCCGAGCAGGGCCACCACCGGCGGGATGGAGGAGACCACCGCCCACGTGGTGCGCCAGCCGTTGCTGCATAGCCACGCCGCCTTGCCCGCATCGCACAGCGGACCCCCTGCCATTCGGGCAATGAGCGCCAGCACTCCTCCGACCAGCAGCGTGACCGCAACGGACGCTGCCCCGTAGATGATGGCCTGGCGCGTGGAGGCGCGGTTCCGCTCGTTGAGCTCCACCGGATCGGGCTGGTCCGCGAGCTCGTCGAAATCGCGCGGCTCCGGCGGCACCTTGTTGTAGTAGTCGGTGCCGCCGTGCAGGTCGTTCTCCGGGTGCTCGGGAGTGTCGCGGCGTAAACCCGCTCGTGGATCGTGGGTGGACATGACTGCCAGTCTATCCCCGCCGCGGAACGCTCCCCCGCGGGTGCGGGCACCGATACGGCTGTAGGTGCGGGCAAAAGGCTACGGGAAAATGACCACCGGCACAGGCGCGTGGGCGAGGAAGTCCTCGGTGCGGGCGTTGGTGAGCACGCGGGCGCGCTCTGTCGGCTGCGAGTCGAGGAAGAGGATGTCGCCCTTCTTCCACTTTTGGGAGTCCACCACGCGCTTCCAGCCGTCGCCGGAACTGACGCAGGTCTCCACCTCGAAATTCTTCGGCTCCGGAATACCTAGTGTTGCGGCGGTGTCGCTGACGCAGTCGCGGGCGCGGTCGAGCAGGGCGAGGGAGGATTCGTTCCATTCGTCGATAAGCGGCGCGTCCGCCTCGAATTCCGCCTCGTAGCTGTAGGTCTCCCTCGGGGAGAAGGCCATGATGCGCAGGTCGACGTCGAGAAGCATGGCCACCGTCGCCGCCACCTTCATGCCGCGTATGGACGCTTCTTTGCGGTCCTCGAGGAAGACGTAGTTGACGCGGGTGATGCCCTTCTTCGACAGCTTGACCGCGCGCGGCGCCAAGCCGACGGAAACCGGCGAATAATGCATCATCGCATCGGCTGTCGAGGTGGCCAAAAAACGGCCTTTCTTTGCTTTCGACTTCGAGCCGAGCAAGATGAGGTCCGCCTGAAATTCCCGGGCCTCGGCGGAAATGAGCTCGTGGCGCGGTGAGCCGTCGCGGAATACCGCCCAATCCTTGTCCCAGGCTTCGCGCGGAACCTGGTCCTTGAGCGTGGAGCGGATCGCGGAGCGGCGCTTATTTTCGGTCTGCTTGAACCACTTCTTGAATTTCTTGCTTTTCTTGCCGCGCAATGAGGTCCACGGGCGCGGCGCGGTGCTGACCACGCGGATCGAGCACGGTGCGGTGCGCGCGAGCCACGAGGCGAAGTCGAGTGCTTCCTCGCCCGACTGGTCCCACCCCACGAGGATGCGTAAAGGACGCTCCTCGCCGACATGCGGGAGGAGCTCCGGAGTAAGGGGGTAATTATTCATGTGGCGCGCGTGTTACGAGAAGACCAACAAAACTTTAATTTTTCGTTGGCAATTTTATAACGGAAAACGCGGTGCGGACAATTCACCCTTAAACCACCGAGGGTCCGTGCGGGATGGAGCTATTCGATATTGCCGGTGTTGTAGGACGTCGCTAGTGCGGCCAGCGCCGGGGTGGCCTCCTTGAGCTGCTGAAGGGAGTCCGCGTCGAGGGTGGCTACCATCTCGGCGACATAGCGCGTGCGCTCATCGGCGACGCGGTTGTGCTCTTCGATGCCCTTGTCGGTGATCTCCACCTTCACCCCGCGGCGGTCCGTTTCGTCGCGGACACGGCGCACAAGGTCACGCTGCTCGAGCTGGTGCAGAGTGTTCGAGGCGGTGGGCATGCGGATACCCTCCTCCTGAGCGAGTTGGCTAATACGCATCGGGCCCTTCTCAATGAGGCGCTCCATGATGGAAAGCTGCGGGCCCGTAATATCCGATTGCTCGGAGATGCGGAAATAAGCGACATAAAGCTTTGTTAAAAATGGACGGATCTCGCGCGCGACTTCGTACGCATCCTCAGTTGGATCTTGTGACATGGCACTAAGTGTAGTTGTTAACCACAGAAATTAAGAAGCTGGATCGAATTTTCCACCATAGAACTATTGTCCAGCTCCGCGGACATGCGTCAGCGAGTACGCTGGTTGCGATGTTTCAACAGATTCATTCCGTGTCCCACGAGTGGGAACGGCGCGCCGCTCTGCGCGAATTTCGCGCGGGAAAGAAGAGCCGCGAGGAGGTGTGCGACGCCGACTTCCTACTCCGCGCCGCCGCGGAGCATCACGGGGTGGACTCCGGGCGCGACTGCCCCATTTGCGGCACACCGATGCGCAACGTCTTCTGGGTCTACGGGGACAACCTGGGCCGGCGCTCCGGGTCGGCCCGCGGCGGGCAGGAAATCGCGGAGCTTATCGACGAAGTTGGCCCGTTCACCGTCCACACCGTCGAAGTATGCGGCTTCTGCCGCTGGAACCATCTTTTGCTCACCGCCGAGGCCGTTCCGGTTCAGTCATTCAGCGCCGGAGGAAGTACTCTATCTAGAGGAATCGAGTAGGCAGGAATACTTCATTGGCACGAGAAACTGACTCCGGCAGCGGTCCGGGCAAGAAGCCCGCTGCACCGCGCCACGACACAGCGAAGAACACGTCGCAGAACACCTCCAGCCCCAAAAACCGCAAGGACGACAGTCCGAGCGGCAAAGGCAAGACATTGGCGAAGGGCGACAAGGGCGATAAGGACGCGAAGGCCACGAAGGGCTCGAGCGCGACGGCGAAAAAGAAGAAGAGCCGGAAGGGCCAGTGGCTGGCCGCTTTCGTGCTGGCTCTCGTCCTCATCATGGCGGTGCCGCTGGCAATCTTCGGTGTGAAGTACAGCCAAGCGGACCTGCCTGAGCCGGGCGAGATCGAGACGGCGCAGGTGTCCACCATCTTCGCCAACGACGGCACGACCCAGCTCGCCCGCATTGTCCCCGCCGAGGGCAACCGCGAGCAGATCCCGCTCGACGAAGTGCCCAAACACGTGCAGGACGCCGTTCTCGCCGCCGAGGACCGCGACTTCTGGGAGAACTCGGGCTTCTCCTTCACTGGCTTCGGCCGCGCGCTGCTCGGCCAGATCACGGGAGACTCCTCCGCCGGCGGCGGCTCCACGATCACCCAGCAGTACGTCAAGAACACGATTGTGGGCAACGAGCGTTCCTACCAGCGCAAGTTCAACGAGCTGGTCTACTCGATCAAGATGACCCGCAATTGGTCGAAGGAAGAAATCCTCGCCGGTTACCTGAACACCATCTACTTCGGCCGCAACGCGTACGGGATCCAGGCCGCGGCCAACGCCTACTTCAATAAGCCCGCCTCTGAGCTCACCATCGAGGAAGGCGCGGTGCTGGCCAGCCTCATTCAGTTGCCTAGCCAGCTGGATCCGTGGAACAACGAGCAGGATTCCATGAACCGCTGGAACTACGTGCTCGACGGCATGGTGCAGATGGGAGCGATCACGCCGGAGCAGCGCGCCGGGGCCAAATTCCCGGACACGCGCGACCCGCAGACCTACTCCGCCTACACCGAGGCGACCGGCCCCAACGGCCTGATCAAGAACCAGGTCATCGCGGAGCTGGCCCAAGTGGGTATCAGTGAGGCCGACGTGACCAACCGCGGCCTGCAGATCACCACCACGATCGACCAGTCCACCCAGGACCAGGTGCTCAAAACCTCCGAGGAGCAGATGAGTCTCCTCCAGGAGGATGCCCGCACCGGTGTCGTCGCCATGGACCCGGCCACCGGTGCCATCAAGGGCTACTACGGCGGTGACGATCCCAGCGGCTGGGACTACGCGAACGCAGGTCTGCAGACTGGGTCCTCGTTCAAGATCTTCGGTCTCGCGGCGGCACTCCAGCAGGGCATCCCGTTGTCGGCCTACTACGATTCCGGCCCCGTCACCGTGGGCGACAGGACCATCAACAACGACTCCGGTGTCAGCGGTGGCGTGACCACCCTGGCGGATGCGCTGAAGAATTCCTACAACACCTCGTTCATCCGCATGCAGTCCGATTTGGACAACGGCGCACAGGATACGGCCGACATGGCGCATGCTCTGGGTGTGGCCCGCGAGCTGCCGAATATCCCACACACGTTGACGGAGAACGGCGAGATGCCTTACGACGGCATCATCCTGGGCCAGTACCAGTCCCGCGTGCTGGACATGGCCACCGGCGTGGCCACCCTGATCAACCGCGGTGTCTGGCACCCGCCGCACTTCGTCGACCGGGTCACCACGGCCGACGGCGAGGTACTCTACGAATTCGATCCGGAGTACAAGGAACGCCGCGTGAACAGCCAAGTCGCAGACAACGTGGTTGAGGCGATGCAGCCGATCGCCGGGTGGTCTAACAAGTCCCTGGCGGGCGGCCGGCCCTCCATCGCCAAGACCGGTACTGCCCAGATGGGCGACACCGGCAACAACAAGGACGCCTGGATGGTCGGCGGCACCCCGCAGCTTGCTGTCGCTGTGTGGGTGGGCACCGCGGACAACACCTCCCCCATCTTCAACCAGTGGGGCGGCAACATGTACGGCTCCATGTCGCCGGGCGCGATCTGGAAGGGTGTGCTCGACGGTGTGCTCGAAGGCCAGGACTACGAGGAGTTCCCGCAGGCGAAGCCGATCAACTGGGGGATCAACCCCTACTCCGGCGGCAAGTACGGCGGCGGCACGTCGCCGAGCTACCAGAGTTACGGCTACGACTACAGCCAGCAACAGCCGGCAGAGTCGCAGAACTCCCAGGTGCCGGAAGCTTCCGCTCCGGCAGCGGAGGCTCCGGCACCCGCGCCGGCGCCGGCACCCGCACCCGCGCCGGCTCCCGCCCCGGCACCCGCACCCGAACCGCCGGCCCAGCGCCAGCCCGAGGTGGATATCGGCGGCCTGATCGACGAATTGGTCGAATAACGTGACCACGAAGCAGCGGGTATCCCGCCCCGGCGGTGCGCGTTGGCCGGACCCGGCCGATCGTATCCAGCCCGGAAAGACAGAGCCGGCCGCCGCCGGGACCATGCGGTTCCTCGGCGGCGCCATGGGCCGTTTCGCGCAAATCGGTCGCGGCCGCTGGTGGACGCCCCTGCGCACCATCATCGATGTCGCGTGGACCTTCCTCGCTCTCGGCGCACTGTCGAAGTCGAACTGCGCGCGGGGCAAGCTTGTCGACGGCGCCATGCAGCTCAACTGGGACGGCAACCGCCAATACACCTCGTTCTGCTACAACGACATCGTCCCGCTCTACGGCGGGCGCGGGCTCGACCAGCCAGGCTTTGTCTACGACTATTCGTGGGCGGAGGGCGACCTCACCCGGTACATGGAGTACCCAGTCCTGGGCGGCCTGTTCCAGGGCCTGATGGGGTGGATTGCCAGGACGACGTATCCGGTCGTCGATAAGCTGCTCCCTGATTCCGGCTGGTACTTCTACCTGACCGCTTTTGTGATGGCCCTGATCTGGGTGGCCACTGCGCGCATGGTCGCGGAATTGGCCGGCAACCGAATCTGGGACACGATTCTCGTGGTTGCCTCTCCCCTGCTGATCATGCACGCGTTCACGAACTGGGACATTCCGTCGATCGCGTTCGCTGTCGGCGCGATGCTGGCCGCGCGCAACAAGCGTTTCTGGCTCGCCGGCGTGCTCATCGGTGCTGGCACCGCATTCAAGATGTGGCCCGTTTTCCTGCTGGGCGCCTACCTAGTCGTATTCCTGCGCCGCCGCGACATGATGCCGTGGGTGAAGTTGGCCGTCGGTGCCGCCGGCACGTGGTTGGCGGTCAACGTGCCGCTGATGCTGCGCAACTACGATTCTTGGCACGAATTCCAGCGCCTGAACACGGAGCGCGGTTGGGAATGGACCACGATCTACGCGGTGATCTCCCGCATCACAGGCTGGACCGGGTTCGACGCGGGCGAGGGTGCCCCGGTGATCCTGAATACTGTGACCCTCGTGCTCTTTCTGCTCGGATGCTTGTTCGTTTTGGTTGCGGGCCTCAAAGCGCCGGAGGAGCCGCGCATCGCCGAACTCGTGGTGCTGATTGTCGGCTTCTTCCTGCTGTTCAACAAGGTGTGGAGCCCCCAGTACTCACTGTGGTTCATCGTGCCGGCAGTGCTCGCTCTCCCCTACTGGCGCTTGCTGCTGACGTGGATGACCGTGGACATGATGGTGTGGCCTATCTTGATGTGGCACATGCTGGGCACCGACAATCTCGGCCTGCCCGACGGGGCGCTCAACATAATCGTGCTCGCGCGCGATGCGTTCATCGTGGCGATCATGGTGCTCGTAGTCCAGCAGATGTACGGCCGCCGCCGCGACAAGGTCCGCGAAGCCCACTTCGGCTGCGACCCGCTCATGACCACCCCGGACGATTGGGAGGAGGCGAAACGCACATGGGAACCGCGACAGTCCTCGGCATCTGCTCCATCGTGCTCGCGTTCTTACTCTTCACCGCCTGCTACTGGACAGTAGTGAACAAAAAGCCCGCCGCGCTGTCGGTCGGGCTGGGTTTGGCGGCGTTCATCTTCATGACTTTCGTGCCGGTCTTTCTAGCCGTCTTCGTTGTCGCGCCGAATTCGGGCCAGTAGTCCGCCGCAGCCGAGATTCACGGCGTGCGCTGGAGAATTATTTTCTACCTAGAATATTTTCCAGGCATCCGTACGGTGGGAACCGTGAGCAAGAACAAACTAACGACGTTGATCGCTGTACCTGCTCTCTCCTTCTCCGTTGTCGCTTGCAGCGATAGTGGCGAAGACGCCGCGCCAGAAGCCATCACCGAAGAAGTCACGGCGACCCCCACCACGCCGACCGCTTCTGACGATGATGGCCAGAGTGAACAGGATGACGACCAGGACGTTCTGCCTGCCGAGGTGACCGGCTACACCGCCGAGGCTGAAGCCGAGAAGTCCGAGGAAGGCGTCTCTGACTCCGACGTCGAGGGCGCCCTCGCTGCGGCCAGGAATAACGAAGCCGGCGTTGAGATCGAGTGGGATGACGGCTACTGGGAAATTGAATTCGGGGACATCGAAATCGACATTGATCCCGAAGGTCTGGTCCGCGACGATTAGCTGGATGTCGGGGCGCGGAAGGCGTCGATAAGCGATTTCTCCCTGCTCGTGGCCTGCGGTACGCTTGACGGGTTGCTTGACGTAAGCGACCCTCCTGCCATCGCCACAAGGGCGGTGGCCGAAACCAAACAGACCATAGGAGGTGATGAGGTCCGTGCGTCACTACGAAGTAATGATCATTCTTGACCCGAGTCAGGATGAGCGCACTGTTGCCCCGTCCCTGGACAAGTACCTTGAGATTGTCCGCAAGGATAACGGCACGGTGGAGAACGTTGATGTGTGGGGCAAGCGCCGTCTTGCGTACCCCATCGACAAGAAGGAAGAGGGCGTCTACGCAGTAGTCACCCTGGATTGCGCGTCCGAGACCGTGCAGGAGCTCGACCGCCGTCTGAACCTGAACGACTCTGTCATTCGAACCAAGGTTCTGCGCACCGACAACAAGTAAGCGCTGAACTTAAAGAACGGCGCGCCAGGGAGTGAAACCCCAGCGCAAGGGCTGTGTTCAGTGCGGGCTATACACTGGCTTGCACAACGACAAATCAACGTCGAATCAGCACTCTGTTCACAAGGTCAAAAGGTAAGGACGAAAAATGGCACAAGGCGATACCCCCATCACTGTCGTAGGCAACCTGGTTGCCGACCCGGAACTGCGTTTCACGCCCACAGGGCTCGCGGTGGCGAATTTCCGCATCGCGTCCACCCCGCGCGTGTACAACCGTGACTCCGGTCAGTGGGAAGACGGCGAAGCTTTGTTCCTGACCTGCAACGTGTGGCGTGAGGCTGCGGAAAACGTTGCGGAGTCGCTGACCAAGGGCATGCGCGTCATTGTCAATGGCCGCCTGAAGCAGCGCTCCTACCAGAACCGTGAAGGTGAAAACCGCACGGTGTTCGAGGTTGAGGCCGACGAGGTCGGTCCGTCCCTGAAGTACGCTACAGCCAGCGTGAACCGGAATTCCCGCGACGGAAACTCCGGCCGCTCCGGCGGCGGCTTCGGTGGCAACCAGGGCGGCCAGTCCACCGGTGGATTCGGTGGCGGCAACCAGGGCAACCAGGGTGGTCAGTCTGGCCAGAACAACCAGCAAAACAACCAGCCCGCGAACGACCCGTGGAACTCTGCTCCTCCCGCCGGAGGTTTCGGCGGCATGGACGACGAGCCCCCGTTCTAAAGCACATCGACAAAACACCATCAACTTTCAGAAGGAAAGGTAAGGATTATGAAGCTGATCCTCACCGCTGCCGTTGAGAACCTTGGTGAACCCGGCGACATTGTCGAGGTCAAGGACGGCTACGGACGTAACCTTCTGCTTCCGCGCGGCCTGGCCATCGTGGCCACCCGCGGCGCAGAGAAGCAGATTGAGGACATCAAGCGCACCCAGCAGGAACGCGAAGTGCGCGATCTGGACCACGCTAAGGAACTGCGTGACCAGCTCGACCAGCTGCAGGGCGTCACCGTGAAGGTGCGCACCGCCAACAACGGCAAGATCTTCGGTTCGGTCAAGCCGGCCGACATCGCCGACGCCGTTCTGGCAGCAGGCGGCCCGAACCTGGACAAGCGCCGCATCAACGTGCCGAAGGGTCTCGTGACCAGCACCGGCGGTTACCAGGTCAAGGTCCGACTCCACGATGACGTGGAGGGCAAGGTGAACTTCGAGGTCGTGAACGCTTAACAGCAGCGCTTCCACGGCGATCGCTTCAGCGATCCAACGACAACAGCTTTGAGCGTGGGTCCCACTTGTGAGGAGTGGGGCCCACGCTCTTTTTGTGTGCGGTGAAGAACCAGAAATAAGTGGGCCGTTGGGTATGACGCGCTGAGCTGGGGTTGCGCACAGCTCCTGTGGATAACTCGGTGCAAAACTAGCAGTTCACAGGGCGAAAGCAGATGATTCGAGACAGTTTGTTCACTTATTAGATGTCATTTTGGACTTGTCAAACCCACTGGTTGTGGATTTATTCACCGAATGTGCGGCCTGTCTCGAATGAATAATAAAGAGCTCAGCTGGGATAATCGTGAATTCTGGGGATAGCAGAGCGAGTTGTCCACAAGTTATCCACAGATGAGGTGGTGGGGGTGTGGAAAAAATCATGGGCAATGTGGAACTTATTCACATGCCCCTGTGGATAACTGCGATTTCAAGGCATTGCAGGGCCTGCTCGACGGCAGTGTGGGTGAAAGCGGCGGGTAACATTTCGAAGGAGTCGACAACGTGAAGGAGCGCGAGAATATGGCATCGGGGACAGCGGGCGGAAGCTCGCCGCAGGACGGGGGATACAACGGGGATAGCTTCGCCGACGAGGCGGTGCCTCTGCCCCCGGAACCAAGTGACGGACCGGAGGAATACCGTGGTGGGTCGTCCCGCTACCGGGGCCGCAAGGGATTCACCCAAGACCGCTCTGACCTGTCCGAGTACCGTCAGCCCCCGCACGACAGGAAGGCGGAGCAGGGCGTTCTCGGCGCTATGCTTCTTAGTCCGACGACAGTGATCGACGTGATCGAGCTGCTGCGCGTCGAGGATTTCTATTTTCCGGCCCACCAGCTGATCTACCAGGCTATCCTCGACCTCTACTCGCAGGGGTCTGAGGTGGATGTGCTCATCGTCAGTGGCCGTCTCGACCGTCTGAACCAGCTGGAACGGGCGGGTGGGGCACCGTACCTGCACACGCTGATCTCCGAGGTGCCCACCTCGGCAAACGCCCGCTACTACGCGGATATCGTGGCGGAGAAGTCTACGCTGCGGCAGCTGGTGGATGCCGGTACCCGTGTGGCGCAGCTGGGTTACGACGGTGCGGAGGGCATGGAGATCGAGTCGCTGGTCGACCGGGCCCAGCAGGAAGTGTTCGCGGTCGCACAGCAGAAGACAGGGGAGGACTACCGCGCGCTGGCTGACCTGCTCAAGCCCACCGTGGACGAGTTGGCGGCCTACGAGAAGGACGGCGGCCTCGCGGCCGGAGTGCCCACCGGCTTCATCGACCTGGACCGCCTGACTAACGGTCTTCACGCCGGACAGATGATCATCATCGCCGCCCGCCCTGGTGTGGGCAAGTCGACACTGGCCATGGATTTCGTGCGCTCGTGCTCCATCCACAACGGTCTGACCTCCGTGATTTTCTCGCTAGAGATGAGCGCCTCCGAGATCGTCATGCGTCTTTTGTCCGCCGAGACGGAGATCAAGCTGTCGGCGATGCGCTCGGGCCAGATGGAGGAATCCGACTGGGAAAAGCTCACCCACCGCCTCCGCGAGATCCAGGCGGCACCGATCTTCATTGATGATTCCCCGAACCTGACCATGATGGAGATCCGGTCCAAGGCCCGTCGCCTAAAGCAGCAGCACGGCCTCGACCTCGTGGTGCTCGACTACATGCAGCTGATGAGCTCCGGCCGCAAGGTCGAATCCCGTCAGCAGGAGGTCTCGGAATTCTCCCGGCAGCTCAAGCTGTTGGCCAAGGAGCTCGAAGTCCCCGTCATCGCTATCTCGCAGCTCAACCGTGGCCCGGAAGCCCGCACTGACAAACGCCCTCAGCTGGCGGATCTCCGTGAGTCCGGTTCGCTGGAGCAAGACGCGGATATCGTGATGCTGCTGTACCGGCCGGACTCCCAAGACCGCGACAACGAGCGCGCTGGCGAGGCCGACATCATTATCGCGAAGCACCGCGGCGGTCCGATCGACACGATCGCCGTGGCGCACCAGCTGCACTACTCCCGATTCGTGAACATGGCGCGCGGCTGATCGGGAGAATGTGGCATCGAGAAGCTAGCTCAGTGCCTTTCCGAGCTGCTCCGGCAAAGTGAACGCCGCGACACAAGCCAGGGCGAAAGCAGCGGCGAAAATCCCGAAGACTGCCCCGGGGCCGCCGAAGGCGAGCACCGGCGGGACGATGAGCGGGGCGATGATCGAACCGATGCGCCCGAAAGCGGCGCCCGCCCCGGTACCGGTGGCGCGGATGGAGGTGGGGTAGAGCTCCGGCCCGATGGCGTACAAGGCACCCCAGGCACCGAGATTGAAGAAAGAGAGCAGGCACCCGGTAGCGATGATCTGCCACGGTGCAGCCGCGAAGCCGTAGAGGATTGCGGCCAACGCGGAACCGGCCAAAAATGCCGAGAGGGTCTTGCGGCGGCCCCAGACCTCGATCAGCCACCCGGCGGCGGAGTAGCCGGGCAGCTGCGCGATGGTGATGATGAGCGTGAACGTGAACGATTTCACGAGCGTGAATCCTTGGTCCACCAGCAGCGACGGGATCCAGATGAAGGCGCCGTAATAGGACAGGGAGACCCCGAACCAGACAGCCCAGAATGCGGCGGTGCGGCGGCGCATCTCCTGCCCCCAGATTCCACCGTGCGCGGAGGACTCGGCAACGTCAGTTTCCGGGGCAGGGGAGCGGTCCACATTTTCCAGATTGG
Organism: Corynebacterium sp. P4-C1; assembly: GCF_030503595.1. Classification (NCBI taxonomy): domain Bacteria; kingdom Bacillati; phylum Actinomycetota; class Actinomycetes; order Mycobacteriales; family Corynebacteriaceae; genus Corynebacterium; species Corynebacterium sp. P4-C1. The sequence continues at coordinate 1,787,223 of NZ_CP129966.1, forward strand.
CGGCAGCCTCGAAGGAACGCACGATCTCCTCCGCCTCTTCGTGGCGCCCGACGGATTCCAGGAAGCGCACGGATTCAGGCAGTCCGAGCCGCACGTAGATCGCGTAGAGTGCGGGGACCGTGCCCAGGGCGAAGCCCCAGCGCCACCCGTTCTCGCCCTGGGACACCACGAATGTGCCGATCACAGCGGCCAGGATCCAACCCACCGCCCAGAAGGCCTCGAGCAGAACGACCATCCGGCCGCGCACCTTACGCGGAGAGAACTCGCTGATCAGCGTTGACGCGACGGGAAGCTCAGCACCCAGGCCGAGCCCGACGAGGAAACGGAAGATCATGAGCGCGCCCACGGACCATGCCAGCGCGGAAGCGCCGGTGGCGAGACCGTAGAGCAGGAGGGTCGCGGCGAAGACTTGCCGGCGCCCGATTTTGTCGGCGAGTAGACCGCCGAGCGAAGCGCCGATCGCCATTCCGATGAAGCCGATCGACGCAATCCAGGAGGTGGTGGTCTTATCTAGCTCCCAATGCACTTTCAGCGCGGCGATGATGAACGACACCAGTCCGACATCCATCGCGTCGAGTGCCCAGCCGATTCCGGAGCCGAGGAGCAGGCGCTTGTGCTTGCCCGTCACGGGGAGCCGTTCGAGCCGTTCATTTCGGGAAAGTGTGTTTTGGCTGGCAGTCGTGCTCATGCGCTGAAAGCATAGCCAGATGCAATCGGTGAACAGAAGCCTTAAAGGGAAATCTATTCACCGTGGAGCGCACGGAACCGGTTGAGTCGCAGCGAGTTAGAGACCACGAAGACCGAGGAGAATGCCATCGCGATCCCCGCGAGCATCGGGTTGAGCAGACCGGTCGCGGCGACGGGAACGAGAATCACATTATAGGCGAATGCCCAGAACAGATTCCCCTTGATCGTGCGCAGCGTCGCCCGGGAGAGCCGGATCGCGTCCGCCGCGGAGCGGAGATCGTCGCCCATCAGGGTGATGTCGGCGGCCTCGATGGCGACATCGGTGCCCGAGCCCATCGCCAAGCCGAGGTCGGCGGTGGCCAGGGCAGCCGCGTCGTTGACACCGTCGCCGACCATCGCGACGACCTTGCCTTCCTCGCGGAGCTTTTCGACGACGCCCACCTTCTCCTCCGGCATCACCGACGCCGTCACTTTGTCAGCGTCGATCCCCACAGCCCTCGCCGCCGCGCGGGCGGCACCGGGGTTGTCGCCGGTGAGCAGATACGGCGTCAACCCCAGTTCCCGCAGGTCGGCAATGGCCTGCGCCGAAGTGTCCTTCGCGGTGTCGCGCACTGCGATCACACCGGCAGGCTCGCCGTTGACGGTGACGGTCACCGCGGTCGCGCCGCTCTCCTCGAGCGCCCGGGCTTGATCCCCGGTGCCGCGGCCGACAGTGACGGTGGCGCCATCCACGACGGCGCGCACTCCCTTTCCCGTAGTACTGGAGAAGTCGGACGCCGACGCAGGACGGAGCGCCCGCTCGCCGGCGGCGGCGGTAATCGCCCGGGCAATGGGGTGCTCGGAGCCGGCCTCCACTGCGGCAGCCAGCGACAGCACCTCGTCGGTGCTGAACGGGTCAGCAGGCTCAACAGCATCGACGGACATTTCCCCGGTCGTCACCGTGCCGGTCTTATCCAGAACGATCGTGTCTACGCGCCGGGTCGATTCGAGGATCTCCGGCCCCTTGATCAACAGGCCCATCTGCGCGCCGCGGCCGGTACCAACCAGAATGGCTGTGGGGGTGGCTAGCCCGAGCGCACACGGGCACGCGATGATCAGCACCGCCACCGCCGCCGAGAACGCCTCCGGAACTGGGTTGCCCAGTGCGAGGTGGACAATGAGGGTGACCACAGCGATTGCGATGACGGCCGGCACGAAGACGCGGGAGATGCGGTCGACGAGCTTTTCCACCGGGGCCTGCCCGGCCTGCGCTTGGCGCACGAGCTCACTCATGCGGGACAGCGTGGTCTCCCCACCGACCCGGGTGGCCTCTACGACGAGACGACCGGTCTGGTTGACTGTGGCACCGGTGACTGTCGAGCCCTCCGACACCTCCACCGGAACAGATTCACCGGTGAGCATGGAGTTGTCCACTGCAGAGGCGCCGGCGACCACGCGGCCGTCGGTGGCGATCTTCTCTCCCGGGCGGACCACGAAGCGGTCACCCACGGCCACTTGAGAGACCGGTACGCGCACTTCCTGGCCATCCCGGATCACAGCTGCGTCCTTGGCACCCATCGTGGCCAAATTGCGCAGCGCTTCCGATGACCTTCCCTTCGCTTTGGTTTCAAACCAGCGTCCCAGCAGCAGGAACGTGATCACAACAGCAACAGTCTCAAGGTAGATCTCATCTGCGCTACCACCATGACCGGCAGGGGAGAAGGGGTGCATCTTCATCGTCATGCCGGGTTCGCCGGCAGTGCCCAGGAAGAGCGCCCACACCGACCACAAATAGGCGGCCGTGGTGCCCAAAGTGATCAGGGTGTCCATGGTCACCGCTCCATGGCGGAGGTTCGTCCAGGTGGCGCGGTGGAAAGGCGCACCCGCCACGACGTAGACGAGCGTGGTCAGGGTGAACACCGCCCACTGCCAGTAGGTGAACTGTAGAGCGGGGATCATTGATATCAGCATGATCGGGACGGCGAGAATGGCGGACCAGATCACGGTGCGCTTGAGTTTCTCTGCTTCGTTCTCGCGTGCGAGCTCAATGCTGTCGATACCGCTCACGCCGTCGGTTCGCCCAGCGTCATCGCTTTCTGCCGGCCCTGCGGCGGACATGGCGAAGGCATCGTAGCCGGCATCGCGGATCACCTGGACGAGTGAAGCGCGGTCGGTCTTCTTCGGGTCGAAATCAACGGAAGCGGTCTCGGTGGAGAAGTTGACACTGGCATCCACCCCGTCGACCTTGTTCAGCTTGCGCTGCACCCGCGACGAGCAGGAGGTGCAGGTCATCCCCGTCACCCCCAAGTCAAGGTGTTCGAGCTGCTTCGAAGCCGTCGCCGGCAGCGGGGTGCTCACTGGGAACTCATCCTTCCTCTGCGTTGTCGCCAATGCGCCGTTTTTTCAGTGTCCACTAACCAGAACACGGAAAAGGGCCCAGAGATTCCCGGAATTGGGAACCACTGGGCCCGTGATGTCGCGATATGAAAACGCCGGTTCTTGCTCTCGGCGTTTACCCTGACAGCCTTACACCAGCGTGTAGCCGGCCTCCTTAACAGCGGCGGCGATCTGATCGCGCGAAAAGCCATCACCGGTGACAGTCACGGCACCGGTCGTGTGGTCGGCAGTTACGCCGGTCACGCCTGGGACCTCGCTAATTTCCTCCTTCACACTGGCTTCGCAGTGTGCGCAGGTCATGCCGTCGACGGTGTATTCGGTGACGTTGGATTCGTCTGCCATGGTGCTCACTACTCCTTATTCGTCGATAAGCGAAAAGCCCGCATACTCCACAGCGAGCGAGATCTGGTCGTCGGTGAAGTTCTCTCCGCGCACGCGAAGGATGCCTTCCTCGACTTCAACCTTGACACCTTGGGTGCCCAGGACTTGGCCCACCTCATCCTTCAAGCGTGCCACGGATGTCTCGTCCGTCGGGCCTTCGAACCGGTAGTTCTTAGTCACGTGATCTCCTTAAAACTACTGCTCACACCCCAAAGGGAATGCAGGCGGCGTTGATAGGGTTGAACCAACACAGACCCCAGGAACACGGGGAATGCCCTAAGTATGAGAATACTAAAGCAGTCATAGGAGATGAAGCATGAGTACCGTCAATGTAACTGAGGACACGTTCACCCAGACGATTGAGAATAACGACATCGTCATCGTCGACGCATGGGCGGACTGGTGCGGGCCCTGCAAGGCGTTCGCTCCGACATTCGAGAAAGCTTCTGAAAAGCACGACGACATCGTCTTTGCCAAGCTGGACACGGAGGCGAACGAGGGGCTGGCAGCTGCTCTGCAGATCCAGACGATTCCCACTCTGTTCGTCTTCCGCGAGGGCATTGCACTCGGCCAGACTTCCGGAGCGATGCCGCCGGCTGACCTTGAGGAGTTCATCCAGGCGATCCGCGATGTGGACATGGAGGAAGTGCACCGCGATATCGCGGCGCAGAACGCGCAGGAGAGTGAGGCTTAAAGCGCAGCTTATCGACGTTGATTCCGCCCCCGGTCACCCTTTTTGTGGAGTGCCCGGGGGCGTTTTGCCGGCTGAATCCTCCTCGGTTCATGTCCTGACAGTGGCACGGGAAGGCACGTAGACTCGGGAAACGAAAAATCTCGATGAACCACTACGGAAGTGAAGGATCCGCACTCATGGCTAACCCGTTCAGCAAGGGCTGGAAGTATCTCATGCAGTCGTTCGACTCCAAGATCGACGAGAACGCCGATCCGAAGGTCCAAATTGAGCAGGCAGCAGCTGCTGCGAAGGAGCAGCACAACGCGATCACTCGCCAGGCCGCAGAGATCATCGGGTCGAAGAAGCAGCTTGAGCTCAAGATCAACCGTCAACGCGAGAAGCAGGCGGAGCTGCAGGACAAGACAAAGACCGCGCTGCAGATGGCGGACAAGGCCACCGCTGAGGGGGACACCGCGAAGGCGTCCCAGTTCAACACCACCGCTGAAACCCTCGCTGCGCAACTGGTCACGGTGGAGCAAGAACTGCAGGACTTGTCAACGCAGTACTCCGCCGCCGAGCAAGCCGCCGCGCAGGCCGAGCAGCAGCAGAAGCAATCGGAGGCGCGCCTGCAGGAGCAGATGAACGAGGTCAACCGTCTGCGCGCACAGGTGGACCAGGCGAAAATGCAGGAGCACACCGCCCAGACAATGGACACCATCGGTCAGTTTCGCGAGGACGATTCGGTGCCCACGCTCGACGGTGTCCGCGAGAAGATCGAGCGCCGCTATGCCACTGCCCTTGGCCAGCAGGAGCTCGCCGAATCCGGTGTGGACGGAGTGATGGCGGAGATCGAGTCCGGCCAAACCGACGTGGCCGCCAGCTCGAAGCTCGCCGAGATCCGTGCCTCACTCGACGCAGAGAAGGCGGGCGAGCTCACCGCCGGCACGAACGACACCCGCGCCACCGACGGCGAGCCCTCCGAGGAGAGCCTCGATCGTTTCGACGGGGAGTCGCCGCGCGCTTGATCCTTAACCCGAATCTTTAGCTCTGCGTCCGGCGGATGTTGATCAGTACTCCGCGGATGCCGGAGTGGAAACCGTCGCGGAGGTTGACGCGCTGGTGCTCACTCAGCGTGTACTCGTGCAGCGTCTCGCAGGCGAACTGCAACAGCGGGCGGTCGATCTCAGGTGGGAGACCGCCACCGGAGAGCATGTGCGCTTTGTCGCGCTGTTCGGAGGAGGCAGCGTTGTCGTACCACCAGGTCGCGTACTGCTGGCCCACATCGAACGGCGTCTGGAATCCGGACGAGGTCCACACCTCTTCCGGCAGCGGCACGTAGCGCGAACGGAGCTTGCGGCGCGGTGCCATCATCGACGGCTTCGGCATTGTCCGCGGAGTAGCGGCAGCGACCTGCGCCGGCGACGGCGGGCCAGGGTGCTTCGTGGCGGACGGCTCCGCGGTCTCGGATTCGGAGGGTTCCTCCGCCTCGATGCCCGCGAGGTCATCTGCCTCGGGGGCCTGGTCGCCGCCGGCAGTCTCCACGCACTCGGTGGGCGAAGCGCTGCCCGGAGTCCCGCTCCCTGCGGCATCTTCGCTGCTTTCGGCATCCGCGGCGCTGTCCGCGGATAGCGGGTTCCCGCCGTCGGGTCGGGGCACGCCGCACATGCCCTCGGCCTCCTCGAAGCCCCCGTCGTCCATCGGGCGCTCCCGGATGGTCGGGGGCAGGGGGCCTTCGAGGACCTGCAGTTGCATGGCCTCCGCGAAGTCCTCGCGGGGGTCGAGGATCGTCGTGGTGTCGCAGGCGTGGCGCAGGGCGGAGGACATGGAGTCCCACCCGAAGCCGTAAAGATGCACGCGAATGCCCGCGTTCGTGGCTTCCTCGACACCGGGAATCATGTCAGCATCGCCGCTGACCAGGACGAAATCGGTGCACTGGCCGCGCATCGCGTTGACCACGATGTCGGCGACAAGACGGGTGTCCACGCCTTTCTGCGTGCGGCGCTCACCCCACTCGATGAGCTGGCCGGTGCGGAGTTGCACCCCGTCGCAGGTGCGGAGGGCGCGCTGGTAGCGGTGCGGACCCGAATCAGGAATGCCGTCGTACCAGAACTGCCGGTGGATCGGCTGATTGAGTTGCTGGATGATCATGCCTGAAAGGTCGTTCACCACCTCAGGCAGGTCGATTTCTAGTTGCGACCGCGCTCCTGTCTCCCACGAGTTGTAAAAGCTCGCGAGCAGGTATGACGTGTCGACGAAGACAAGTGTGCGTTCAAGCATGGCTCCTAAATCCGTATCTATTCATATAGCTAAGACGTTTTGTCGTCCCCCCAGTCTGCCTGTTTTGCTTCAGTCTCGCTGCAGCTCTCCGTTGAACAGCAATAATCCGCAGGAGGGGGATAGGTTCTGTGCAGTTCAACGTAGAGCGTTGCCGAAAACTTCCGACGGTTATACGGTTAGTTACATAACTAACTAACCGGAGGTGAAAGGTGGGCAATGACACAGAACCGCTGTTCCTTCAGATCGCACGCCTAATTCAGGACCAGATCATGGACGGCGAACTCGAGCCTGGCGAGCGGGCCCCGTCCATGAACGAGCTCGCCGCATTTCACAGCATCAATCCGGCCACAGCGCGCAAAGGGCTGACATTGCTCGTGGAAACAGGAGTCTTAGAAAAACGCCGCGGTATCGGAATGTTCGTCACGGAAGGGGCACGGGAACGCATCGTCGGCAAGCGCCGCGAGGATTTCGCGGGCAACTACATCGCACCGCTTATCGACGAAGCCTTGCGCCTGGGTTATGCCCGCGCTGATCTCCACGACCTCATCGACCGCGTCGCAGAAAGCAGAGGAATGTACCAATGACAATTCATGTATCGGGCTTGGCCCATAGCTTCGGCAAAAAAGATGTACTGCAGGGTGTCGACCTGGACTTCGGCCCAGGCATTCACGGTCTGCTCGGCCGCAACGGCGTGGGCAAGTCCACCCTTCTGCAGATCATCGGTGGCCAGCTCAAACCTGACTCAGGCACCGTCGAGGTCTTCGGGCAGCGCCCCTTCGACAACGCACGCGTCATGGACAACACGTGCCTGACCGGCGTCGATACCGCATATCCGGACTCCTGGTCAGGCAAAGATGTGATCAAGGGAGCCAGCCTTCGTTACCGCTCGTGGGACCGTGCGCTCGCTGATGAGCTCATCGCGGATTTCGTCTTGGGGGATGCCCTGGCAACCCGCTATGGCCGACTATCCCGCGGTCAGCGCGCCATGGTCTCCATCATCATCGGTCTGGCGTCGAGCACGGAGGTTTTGCTACTCGACGAACCCTATGTCGGCCTAGACACCCACAACACGGGGGTGTTCTACCGCCGCCTTCTTGAGCAGGCGGATACAGGACGCACGATCGTGATGGCCACGCACCACATCGACGACGCGGCAAAAGTGCTGGATGATGCGGTGATTCTGGGGAGGGGCGGGGTCGTCGTCAAGCGATGCGTCCCTGAAGACGCCGATGAATTCGCTGTCGCGGGCCCGGAACTCGTGCCGATCAGTGACGCCCCGCGTCATTCCCGCGCTGCCACGTTCGACGACCTGATCGAGCATTATTTGGAGGTGTCCTAGATGAACACAAGTCTGCTCGGATATTTCCGCCATCAATTTGTCGCGGCGCCGCTGACACGTTTGATCTGGATGATCCCGATACTTGCGATGCTTGCATTCGGGGTGCTTTATGTCACCCGTGATTCGCCTATGGCTGTCATCTTTGGCCCGATGATGCTGACGGTATTCATGATCGGTGCGCTGTCGTTGGAGGACACCGCCTACACGGCATACGGGATGCCAAAGTCCCGGACCATGAAGCTCACTGCCATGGCCGTCGTTCCCGCAGTGGTGCTCAGTGCGGCCATCGCGCTACTCGCGCGCCCGGACTGGGTCGGCATCACCGGTGCACTCGTGGCGCTGGTGTCAGGCGTGCTCTTCGGCGGGAAATTCATAACCGGCGATGCAGTGGTGAGTGACCAAAAGGCAGGTTCGCACATTGGCCGTGGCAGCTTCGAATTCGAATTGATCTTCAAACCGCAGCTGCTGTGGGCTCTCGGTGTGGCCATTGCGCATTGCATATTTCTGTACCTGTCAAACTTCGTCGGCAACCACACTTTCCGCCAGCTTTTCGGCGGTTTCCCGATCATTGTCTGGTACTCCGCGTACTGCATGCCGGGGCTCGGTATACCCGGTGCGGCAACCGGCGCGGGCTACGGCGTGCCGCGCTGGCGGTGGCTGGCGCGGTCATGGGTGTCAGCAGTGGGTTCGGTGGCGGCGTATATCGCCGTGGCGGGCCTAGCATCGCCGTCTGAATTTTCCTGGGCTGCAACGATCACCGTCGGTATCGGTGGTCTCGCCAGTGCCGTTATCGGTTCCGCAGTGAAAATCTGGCGCACTGAACTGGGGATTCTTCCCGGCTACATGATGTTCTTCATCGCTAATGGGGCATCGGATGCACAAAGCTTCCACGACGCTAGCGTCATTTTCGCGCTGGTGGTAGCTGGAATCATCGCGCTTGTCGGCACTGTCATTCAGGCCCGGTATCTCATGGGTCTGATCAACCCGAAACACACAAATCAAAAGGCTTGAAAAGCTGTAATAACCTGCTGGTTTGTGTTGTTGGTTGGGTGTGTGTAGCTTTATGTGAGTCAGCGTGACCGACAACGCCCCGCCGGACGGTGGTTCTGGTGAGATGGCGGTAGGAAAACGAGCGCTGGTGGATCCTTTCATTTGCTTTGCATGGCAGGCGGTTTTGTTTGTTGTGTGGGTGTGTGTAGGGTCGGTTAAGCCGCTTTGAACGGGCCTTGTTTTTGGGGTGTGTTTGGGTGTGCGTGTGTTGTGTGAGAACTCGATAGTGTGCCAATGATTTTTGTTTGGTTGGTTTGTGTGGCTGATGCGCCTTTTTTGGTGTGTGCTGGTCGGATGATGCCTGAACCATTGATGGGGTGTTGTTCGTCTGGTTGGTTGCATGACTGATTGGATTTTTGTTGTTGTCTTTTCTCCTCGTCGGAGGGGCAGCAATGGTTGATGAACCTTTTTTGGGTTTGTTTTTGTAATTTTTGGATTGCCAGGCCGCATGCTGTGTTGGTGTGTGGTGTGGTTTGTTTTGGTTGGGTTTTGGGCTTTTCACGGCTCAGTAATCTTTTACTGATTGATGCTCGCTTTTTTGGTGGGTGTTTTTGTGGAGAGTTTGATCCTGGCTCAGGATGAACGCTGGCGGCGTGCTTAACACATGCAAGTCGAACGGAAAGGCCCTTGCTTGCAGGGGTACTCGAGTGGCGAACGGGTGAGTAACACGTGGGTGATCTGCCCTGCACTTCGGGATAAGCCTGGGAAACTGGGTCTAATACCGGATAGGACCATCGTTTAGTGTCGGTGGTGGAAAGTTTTTTCGGTGTGGGATGAGCTCGCGGCCTATCAGCTTGTTGGTGGGGTAATGGCCTACCAAGGCGTCGACGGGTAGCCGGCCTGAGAGGGTGTACGGCCACATTGGGACTGAGATACGGCCCAGACTCCTACGGGAGGCAGCAGTGGGGAATATTGCACAATGGGCGCAAGCCTGATGCAGCGACGCCGCGTGGGGGATGACGGCCTTCGGGTTGTAAACTCCTTTCGTCAGGGACGAAGCGAAAGTGACGGTACCTGGATAAGAAGCACCGGCTAACTACGTGCCAGCAGCCGCGGTAATACGTAGGGTGCGAGCGTTGTCCGGAATTACTGGGCGTAAAGAGCTCGTAGGTGGTTTGTCGCGTCGTTTGTGGAATACCGCAGCTTAACTGCGGGGTTGCAGGCGATACGGGCATAACTTGAGTGCTGTAGGGGAGACTGGAATTCCTGGTGTAGCGGTGGAATGCGCAGATATCAGGAGGAACACCGATGGCGAAGGCAGGTCTCTGGGCAGTAACTGACGCTGAGGAGCGAAAGCATGGGTAGCGAACAGGATTAGATACCCTGGTAGTCCATGCCGTAAACGGTGGGCGCTAGGTGTGAGTCCCTTCCACGGGGTTCGTGCCGTAGCTAACGCATTAAGCGCCCCGCCTGGGGAGTACGGCCGCAAGGCTAAAACTCAAAGGAATTGACGGGGGCCCGCACAAGCGGCGGAGCATGTGGATTAATTCGATGCAACGCGAAGAACCTTACCTGGGCTTGACATACACCGGATCGCTGCAGAGATGTAGTTTCCCTTGTGGCTGGTGTACAGGTGGTGCATGGTTGTCGTCAGCTCGTGTCGTGAGATGTTGGGTTAAGTCCCGCAACGAGCGCAACCCTTGTCTTATGTTGCCAGCATTTGGTTGGGGACTCATGAGAGACTGCCGGGGTTAACTCGGAGGAAGGTGGGGATGACGTCAAATCATCATGCCCCTTATGTCCAGGGCTTCACACATGCTACAATGGTCGGTACAACGCGCAGCGACACTGTGAGGTGGAGCTAATCGCTGAAAGCCGGTCTTAGTTCGGATTGGGGTCTGCAACTCGACCCCATGAAGTCGGAGTCGCTAGTAATCGCAGATCAGCAACGCTGCGGTGAATACGTTCCCGGGCCTTGTACACACCGCCCGTCACGTCATGAAAGTTGGTAACACCCGAAGCCAGTGGCCCAAACGTGTTAGGGAGCTGTCGAAGGTGGGATTGGCGATTGGGACGAAGTCGTAACAAGGTAGCCGTACCGGAAGGTGCGGCTGGATCACCTCCTTTCTAAGGAGCTTTTTGTGTGGTTTACAGTTGTAGGCCCATTTTTTGTTGGTTGAGTGCCCGTGTGTGGTGCTGCTGACGTTTTTTTGATAAATCCAGGTGGATGCACACCGCGCGCGTGGATGCGTGTGTGGGGTGTGTTGGTTGCATGAACCTGTTGTGGCTGAGCAAAAAATGGTGATTGTTGGTGCACTGTTGGGTGTCTGGGGCAGCACATGGTGCCCGCACTGTATGCGTTTGTGTGTGGTGTGGGTGGTTGTTCCTGGTTGGCTCACTGGTTGCTGGCTGGTCGTTGTGGCTGGTTGGTGGTGGTGGGTGTGGTGTGTGAGAACTGTATAGTGGACGCGAGCATCTTGTTTTTTTGTTTGTGTGTGTTTTTTGATTGTTTGTGTGTTGGGTTATTCGTGTGTGTGTTTGTTGTTCAAGGGCGCATGGTGGATGCCTTGGCATGCTGAGCCGATGAAGGACGTGTGAGACTGCGTTAAGCCTCGGGGAGTTGTCAACAAAGCGTTGATCCGAGGGTGTCCGAATGGGGAAACCTGGCCGTGGTTATGTGCGGTTACCTGTTAGTGAATGCATAGCTGGCAGGGGGTGACGCCGGGAAGTGAAACATCTCAGTACCGGCAGGAGAGGAAAATAATAATGATTCTGCTAGTAGCGGCGAGCGAACGTGGATGAGGCTAAACCGTGTGCGTGTGATACCTGGCAGGGGTTGCGTGTGCGGTGTTGTGGGGTGTAGCTGGTCGTGTTCTGCCAGATACGTCCATGTGGTGTGTGTGTAAGCGGAAGTGGTCTGGGATGGCCCACCGGAGTAGGTGAGAGTCCTGTACGTGAATGTGCATGTGCCTGTGGTGGCTATGTTTGCCCCGAGTAGCAGCGGGCTCGTGGAATCTGCTGTGAATCAGCCGGGACCACCCGGTAAGCCTAAATACTCAGTGTGACCGATAGTGGATTTAGTACCGTGAGGGAATGGTGAAAAGTACCCCGGGAGGGGAGTGAAATAGTTCCTGAAACTGTGTGCCTACAATCCGTCAGAGCACCTCAAAGTGTGTGATGGCGTGCCTTTTGAAGAATGAGCCTGCGAGTCAGCGGCATGTCGCGAGGTTAACCCGTGTGGGGTAGTCGTAGCGAAAGCGAATGCTAATTGTGTGTTTTTAGTGGCATGTCCTGGACCCGAAGCGGGGTGATCTACCCATGGCCAGTGTGAAGCAGCTGTAAGAGGTTGTGGAGGCGCGAACCCACGTAGGTTGAAAACTGCGGGGATGAGCTGTGGGTAGGGGTGAAAGGCCAATCAAACTCCGTGATAGCTGGTTCTCCCCGAAATGCATTTAGGTGCAGCGTCGCGTAGGTGTGCCGGAGGTAGAGCTACTGGTTGGTTGAGCGGGACTATCATCTTAGCAATGTCAGCCAAACTCCGAATGCCGGTGACATGTGTGCGCGGCAGTGAGACTGTGGGGGATAAGCTTCATAGTCGAGAGGGAAACAGCCCAGATCGCCGGTTAAGGCCCCTAAGGGTGTACTAAGTGGAAAAGGATGTGTAATCGCGAAGACAGCCAGGAGGTTGGCTTAGAAGCAGCCACCCTTGAAAGAGTGCGTAATAGCTCACTGGTCGAGTGGTTGCGCGCCGACAATTCAGTGGGGCTCAAGTACACCGCCGAAGCCGCGGCAGTATTTTTGTACTGGGTAGGGGAGCGTCGTATGTGGGGTGAAGCACGATCGTAAGGGCGTGTGGACTGCATGCGAGTGAGAATGCAGGCATGAGTAACGAATGATACGTGAGAATCGTATCCGCCGAATGACTAAGGGTTCCTGGGTCAAGTTCGTCTTCCCAGGGTGAGTCGGGTCCTAAGGCGAGGCCGACAGGCGTAGTCGATGGTCAACGGGTTGATATTCCCGTACCCGTATACATGCGCCCAATGATGAACCGGTGATACTAACCACCCTGACCATCTGCCAAGGTGATCTTTGATCATCAGGTGGGTGTGATGCGTGGGGCCTGATCTGTAGTAGTCAAGTGATGGGGTGACACAGATTGGTAGCTACGCCACTTAGTGGATTGTGGTGCAAGCGTGCGGCACGGCACCTAGTTAAATGCGGGTGCCATGTGTGCGAGGCGTGATGCGTAACCCGAATTGGGTGATGGTAGTGATCCTATGCTGTCGAGAAAAGCCTCTAGCGATGTATGTGTACGGCCCGTACCCGAAACCGACACAGGTAGTCAAGTAGAACATACTCAGGCGGTCGGGTGAACTGTGGTTAAGGAACTCGGCAAATTGCCCCCGTAACTTCGGGAGAAGGGGGGCCACAACCGGTGATCCACCCATGCGTTGGTGAGCTGGTTGGGGTCGCAGAAAAGAGAGGGAAGCGACTGTTTATCAAAAACACAGGTCCGTGCGAAGACGGTTAAGTTGATGTATACGGACTGACGCCTGCCCGGTGCTGGAAGGTTAAGAGGACCTGTTAGGACTTTGTGTTCGAAGCGGAGAATTTAAGCCCCAGTAAACGGCGGTGGTAACTATAACCATCCTAAGGTAGCGAAATTCCTTGTCGGGTAAGTTCCGACCTGCACGAATGGCGTAACGACTTCCCTGCTGTCTCAACCACAGGCCCGGTGAAATTGCACTACGAGTAAAGATGCTCGTTTCGCGCGGCAGGACGAAAAGACCCCGGGACCTTCACTATAGCTTGGTATTGGTGTTTACTGCGGTTTGTGTAGCATAGGTGGGAGACTGTGAAGCGCTCACGCTAGTGGGTGTGGAGTCGGCACGTGAAATACCACTCTGACCGTAGTGGATGTCTTAACCTTGGCCCATGATCTGGGTTGGGGACAGTGCCTGGTGGGTAGTTTAACTGGGGCGGTTGCCTCCCAAAGAGTAACGGAGGCGCCCAAAGGTTCCCTCAGCCTGGTTGGCAATCAGGTGTTTAGAGTGTAAGTGCACAAGGGAGCTTGACTGCGAGACTTACTAGTCGAGCAGGGACGAAAGTCGGGACTAGTGATCCGGCACCTACTTGTGGATGTGGTGTCGCTCAACGGATAAAAGGTACCCCGGGGATAACAGGCTGATCTTCCCCAAGAGTCCATATCGACGGGATGGTTTGGCACCTCGATGTCGGCTCGTCGCATCCTGGGGCTGGAGTAGGTCCCAAGGGTTGGGCTGTTCGCCCATTAAAGCGGCACGCGAGCTGGGTTCAGAACGTCGTGAGACAGTTCGGTCTCTATCCGCCGCGCGCGCAGAAACTTGAGAAAGGCTGTCCCCAGTACGAGAGGACCGGGACGGACGTACCTCTGGTGTGCCAGTTGTTCCGCCAGGAGCACCGCTGGTTGGCTACGTACGGAAGGGATAACCGCTGAAAGCATCTAAGCGGGAAGCCTGTTTCAAGATGAGGTTTCATAGGTTCCCTATAGACGATGGGGTTGATAGGCCAGATCTGGACGCACCGCAATGTGCGAAGGTGACTGGTACTAATACACCAACCAACAAACACCAATAGTTGAACCCACCACGACAAATAATCGTCGGGAACACAACAACAAACAACAACAACAAAAAATGCCGCGTCCACTATGCAGTATCTGACACACCACACACCACCGGTGTGTGTGGCCAACAACAGATAACTCAATACCCGCAACACCACCATGTTGCGACCATGACAGACACCCCAATAGGTGTGTCGGTGGTTGATAGCGGTGGGGAAACGCCCGGTCCCATTCCGAACCCGGAAGCTAAGCCCACCCGCGCTGATGGTACTGCACCCGGGAGGGTGTGGGAGAGTAAGTTACCGCCGACCAAAAACTCAACAACAAACCCCCGAGGCCCAGTTCAACAAACGAACCAACCCCCGGGGGTTTTCGCATTCGAGCGCGTTATGTGGGCAGCCCCGACCAGCCATCCGTCGTGAAGCTGCGGTGTGCTCCGCTCAATGGGTCCGTGAAGGAGAGCCCGGTTGAGGCGAGCTGCATCGGTCGCGAGTAGTCCTCGGCTTCGGCAGGCAACAGAACCGGGTAGACGGGGTCGTGGACAATGGGTGCGCCGGCGGCGAGCATTTGCACTCGGAGCTGATGCGTCCGTCCTGTTACCGGCTTGAGCACGTAGCGCGCGTAGCCCGGTCTATCTGTTAGAGGCGTGATTTCCGCGACATGCGTGCATGCGTTGGGTTCTTCGCCGGGGACAATGCGCGCGGCGAGGATCCCCTCTTTCTTCTCAATGTGGTGCTCCCAGACGAGTGGAGCCCGAAGCCCCACATCGGGTGCGACTGCTTCGTAGATCTTTTCTACCTGCCGACGGGCGAAGAGTTCCTGGTAGGCGCCCCTTAGTTCAGCCTTCTTAGTGAGCAGAATGAGACCGGAGGTCACCCGGTCGAGCCGGTGTGCCGGCGTGAGCTCTTCGTTGCCGGTGGCACGGCGCAGACGGACCGTGACATTTTCGGTGATGTGGGATGCCCGCGGCATGGTCGCTAAAAAAGGCGGCTTTTTCACCACCATGATGTTCGCGTCCTCGTAGACCGTCGAAACCTCGTAGGGCACTCGTTCCTCGGGTGCGGGACGGCGGTAGAAATACACGTCAGTGTCCGGGCCCAGGGTGTCGGCGGGGGTGAGCGGGGTGGCGTCGCTAAGCACTACCTCGTGGCGCTCGAACCTTTCGATCACGGCATTCTCGTCGTCTTCCGGGTGCCTGTGCCGCTGTGATGAGACGAGGTGCCAGATGAAGTCCTGTGCGGTGATGAATTCGCCGTCGGGGACACGGGCGCGTGTGGCCCCCAATCCATCCCGCGGGGGTAGGGGCGGTTGGCGCCGGCGTTTCCGAGATCGAGTCATATGTATTAATTTAGGACGCATGAACCTTGACGCAATTGTTACCCAGCTCACCGATTTCTTCAGCACCGGGATCGGTAAGTCGATCGCAGACGCTTTCTGGGCAATCTACACCGTGCTGTTCCCGGCGAATGCCGAGGCCGCCCGCCCGATCGATATCCCGCGTTAAGCTCTCCCAGACCCCGTGTAATCGGGGCTACAATGGAAGTGTCAGGTGACCACCACCTCTAGGCGCGTCACGTCGTAGGTTACGGAAAGGCACTTCCTCATGAGCCACCAAGACTTGGTCATTGTCGCTGTCGACGGCGGCGAGGCGTCGAACAACGCTGTCCGCTGGGCCGCCAATACGGCGCAGAAACGGGGCGTTCCGCTGCGCTTGGCGTCGTCGTACACGATGCCGCAATTCCTGTATGCCGAGGGCATGGTCCCGCCGCAGGAGCTTTTCGACGACCTCCAGAACGAGTGCCTGAAGACGATCGAGGCAGCGCGCGAAGTGGCGCAGGAAGTCGCCCCGGGCCTGGAGATCGGCCACACGGTTGCCGAGGGCTCGCCGATCGACATGCTCCTGGACCTGTCCAAGGACGCCACCATGATCGTGATGGGTTCGCGCGGCCTCGGCGGTCTGTCCGGCATGGTGCTGGGATCGGTCTCCGCTGCCGTTGTGGCTCACGCCGCGTGCCCGGTCGTTGTCGTCCGCGAGGACAACTCCGTTACTGACGAGACGAAGTACGGGCCGGTGGTAGTCGGTGTGGACGGTTCCGATGTCTCGGTCAAAGCGACAGAGGTCGCATTCGAGGAGGCTAAGGCCCGCGGTGCCGAACTGATAGCCGTGCACACCTACATGGAGAACCAGGTGCACGATCCTGTCGCCGGTGCGATCCTCGGTGACGAGCAGTGGAAGCAATTTGAGGAGGAGCGGCAGGCGAAGCTCGATGAGAAGCTCGCGCCGCTGGTGGAGAAGTTCCCGGACGTGAAGGTGACCAAGGTGGTCACCCGCGACCGTCCGGTCCGTGCTCTGGTGGAGCAGGCGGCGAACGCTCAGTTGCTGATCACCGGTTCCCACGGCCGCGGCGGCTTCAAGGGCATGCTGCTGGGCTCCACGTCCCGCGCTCTGTTGCAGGCGGCTCCGTGCCCGATGATGGTCGTCCGCCCGGAGCGCCTGCCGAAGTAGGCGAGATCATGAAAACGGCTCCCACGGTTAGATGAAATGTTATCTAGCCGTGGTCTGTTCGTTTTTCCGCGTGACACATTAATCAGGCATAATGGGTTGGGTAAAAAGAGTGAGTTTTAAAGAGAGGACTACAAAATGATTTCTTTGGGTGGCTTCCTTGGCTGGATCGTCCTCGGCGGCATCGCTGGTTGGATCGCGTCCATGATCATGAACCGCGACGCTTCTATGGGCATCTTCGCCAATATCGCTTGCGGTATCGTCGGTGGTCTCGTCGGTGGATGGGTACTAAGCCTCTTCTTCGACGACTTGGCGGGTAAGGGCCTGATCTTCAGCTTCCTTACCTGCATCCTCGGCGCAGTGATCGTTCTGTGGATCGTGAACATGATCACAGGCCGCCGCCGCTAAGCGCGCGGATTAAATAGAGAGCTCCCGTTTCTTCCACTCATGGAGGGCGGGAGTTTTTTCATGCGCCAGTGGCATGCGCTGGCGTTGTGTGAACGAACCGGTTTGTCTATTATGTGGTGGAGTGCAAAACCTCTGGAAGGAGAGATGTGGTGACCCGGGACACCGCCGCCACCCCGAAGAAGAAGCCGGCGTCGCGCCGCCGGAACAGGCCTGCGCCGCGCCAGCGCCTGCTGGATGCCGCGACGAAGCTCTTCACTGAGGAAGGCATCCGCGTCATCGGTATCGACCGAATTCTTCGCGAAGCCGACGTGGCCAAGGCCTCGCTGTACTCGCTGCTCGGTTCCAAAGACAACCTCGTCATCGCGTACCTGCAGCGCCTCGACGGCGAGTACCGCGCCCGGTGGGCCGAACGGACTTCCTCCATGACTGACGCGGACGCGAAAATCCTCGCGTTTTTCGACATGGCCATCGACGAGGAGCCGACGAAAGATTTCCGCGGCTGCCCCTTCGTCAACGCCGCCACCGAGTACCCGCGCCCGGAAACTGATTCGGAGCGCAACATCGTCGCCGCGTGCGTTGATCACCGCGACTGGATGCACGCCACGATAACGGAGCTTTTGGACAAGAAGAACGGCTACCCGTCCGGTACGCAGGCCAGCCAGCTGCTGATCTTCCTCGACGGCGGGATGACCGGTGCGCGGATCAGCCGCGATGAGGGGCCTCTGCTCACGGCCAAGGAGCTGGCGCGGCAGATGCTGTCCGCCCCGCCGGCGGATTATTCCATCTGATCTGACTGCTCGGCCGGGTCTTCGACCTGACCTTTCTTCTCGTTTTTCTTCTTCTTGCGCTCTTCGAGGCGTTTTTCCATCTCCGCCTTGCGGTTGTCGGAGCGCACTTTGTCGCGGGCTTTCTTCAGCGACTGCTTCTCGGATTTCGCTTCTTTGCGCTCGTCCTTCAGAGCAGTCTTCTCGGCCTCGATCTCACGGCGCACCTGGGGGATGGTGGAGGGGCGGACCAGCGCGGTGAGCTTCTTTCGCCGCCATGAGCGCTTCGCCGCTTTCTTGGTCTGCTTTGCTTCGCGCATCTCGCCCAGGACTTTTGTGCGCGAGTTGTGGATCTGTTCCTTATGCACCTCGCGCAGCGGGTATTTCTTAGCCAGCAGGATCCACATGATCACGCTCTGCGACAGCGTCCATAGGTTCCCCAGGAACCAGTACATCAGCAACGCGACAGGGATAAGACCAGTCATGCCCACGAAACCGAGCATGACAGGCACCACGACCACCAGCGACCACAGCCACCGGTACATGGTGCGGGACATCGTCTTGTTCCAGTCCAGGTGCACGCGGGTGCGCAACTGCGAAACAACGGTGTTGATGGTGGTGAAGGTGAGCGCGCAGATGAGCAGCGGGATGGCCACCGCGCGCACATCGTCGCTGGTGGTGCCGAGAGCGGCGAATTGCTCGGCGCTCATGGACACGTATGCCGGCAGCGGCACGCCCATGAAGGAGGCATCCAGGAAGCTGGCGATGTCGTCCGGGGTGAGCAGTCCGATGTCGCTATTCGTGCGTCCGTTCTCCGGCACGGACATCCACATGAGCAGGCGGTAAAGGCCGAGGATGAAGGGGATCTGCACGAGCGGCGGGATACAGCCCGTCATCGGGTTATACCCGTATTCCTTGTTCAGGTTCTTGAGCGCTTTGTCGTGCGCGATGACATCTTCGGGCTCAGTGGATTGGCCATAGCGTTCCTCGAGCTTTTCCTGCTCGGGCCGCATCATCAGCATCACGCGAGTAGAGCGGTACATGGACCAATTGAAGGGGACGAGGAAGCCGCGCACGGTGACTACGAGTAGCAGGATGGACAGCACCCATGCGGTATCGGGGGCGATGTGCAAAGCCTGCGCGAGCAGCCAGTGCCAGATTTTCATCACCGCGGAAACGGGCCAGACAAATGCTTCGAGCAGCATGGGCGCGGTGAACTCCTCTCCAGGTGTGTGCGGCGGACTGTGGGTTAATGTTATGCCGTGTCTTCCACTGCGGAAATCTCGGAACGCGGGGCGCGAGGTAACCCGGAACGCGCCCCGGTCACCGTGTGGGAAGTGACCGGCGAAGTCTACATCACCCTCGGTGTTCTTCTCCTGCTTTTCGCGTTTTACGAGGCATTCTAGACCAACATCACCTCGGGTGAATTGCAGCAGGAAGCGCAGCAGCAGCTTGACGACGAATGGCGCAACCCCCGTACCACGCACCTCCCCGGAATGGGCGAGGCATTTGCGCAGCTCTATATTCCCGCTTTCGGCTCAGACTACAGCTATGCCGTGCTGGAGGGAACGGACGACGACACGCTGCTGGCTGGGCTGGGCCACTACACCGACTCGCAGATGCCGGATGAGCCGGGGAATTTCGCCCTGGCCGGACACCGCGTGGGTAAGGGAGCGCCGTTCAATGACTTGGGCCACCTGAACGTTTGCGACGCAATTGTGGCGGAGGCCCAGAACCAGTGGTTCACCTACCGTGTCTTGCCGATGGAGGAGGGTGCTGAGAGGCGCACGGCGGTGTCGTAAAGCTGTTTGCGCGGCCCGCTTCTCAACGATGTCGCGCGCGGCCGTTACGCCCACGTCCTCGGCCGCCACATCACGCTGCCGACCGACACCTCGGTGCTCGCGCCGCTGCCTGAAGCACCTGAAAGTGGGGCTGCGGCCGCGGGTGAGAAGGATAAGCTGGGCCGCGTGATCACGTTGACGACCTGCTACCCGCAGTTCTCCAACGCGGAGCGCATGATCATTCACGCCGTGCAGACTGACGCGCGCGTTAAATCGGCCGGTCCACCACCGGCACTGACTGGCGGCGGTGGAACGCAGAGCGGAGAGGGGAAATAGTCATGTACCGAGCATTCTGGCACGCGCTGCCCGGACCGGCGCCGGTGAAGACGCTCATCGTCGTCGCGCTCCTGGTGGCAGTGTTTTTCCTGCTGATGGACGTGGTTTTCCCGTGGTTGTCACCGCTGATGCCCTATAACGATGTCGCAGTTTAGGCACCCCCTCGGTGGGCGAAGGCGTCAGAGTTTCTTGAGCACGTCCACGATCGCCTCCGCCATCGCCTTCTGGCCGGCGGGTGTGGGGTGCGCGGGGAAGGAATTCGTCTCCTCGCCTGTGGGGTCGGTCCACCGTTCGCTCACTGGTGCGCACACGGAGTGGAAGTCCGCGTTGGCGGGCAGCACGTAGAGCGCGCCGTTGCGGGTGGCGGCGTCGCGCACCATGGCGTTCATGGTCACGGTCAGCCCGGCGGCCCAGTTCAAGGATCCGCTGGGGAGACCCGCGGTGGCCTCGCATTCGTCCTGGAGCGAGGCGATCGGCATATAGCCGGTGGTGATGATGGTCGCGTCGGGCGCTTTCTCGTGGATGCGGCGGTAGATGTCGTCGAGACGCGCGGGGAGGTCGAGAAGCGAGCGGGCGGATTCCTCGTACAGCCCGTCGTCGCAATCCTCTTCACCGCGGTCCTCGAGCATGCCGCTGACGCAGCGGCTCCACGGCCCGAAGCTGATGTCGTTGCCGCCGATGGACAGCGTGATCAGGTCGGTGTCCGGCTCCAACGCGTCGATCTGAGCGCCCAGCACCCTGAGCTTCTCGCCAAGCTTTTCGCTCTCCGGTCTGCTGGTCGTGGAGGTGCTAGTTGCGGAGGGGCTGGATGCTTCTTTCTCGACGGCTTCTTCGGCGCCCAGGGAATCGTCGATGTGGCGCTCGTTGTAGATGTGCTCGGTGGTCGCGCCCTGGCATGTCGCGTCGACGAAACCGCGTTTTTCGTTGATGCCCGGGTAGATCTCCGCCAGCTCATGCGGATAGTTGTCTGTGCTGCGGGCGCAGAATTCCGGCCCGTCGAAAGGGCCGGAGGCCGAGCCCATTGCCGCGTAGGAATCGCCGAGTGCGACGTAGAGATCGAAAGACGACGGCAAATCCTTGGGGTCCGCGGTGACCGTGACGGTCGTGGGCACCTCGACGGTGACGCGTTCCGATTCACCCTGCGAACCGCAGCCGGCAAGTGCGAGCACCACTGTCAGCGCCACAGCCGGGACAGCGGCGGCGCGGAGACGGTTCCACGGTGGACGGAGGCAGGGGCGCATGCCTCACATACTAAAGCGAGAGATTCGCTATTGCTTGCTCCGCGATGAGCTGGGCCTTCACCGACTCTTTCTGGTTGGTCAGCACCACCACCGCGGTGGTGCCTTTCGCCACGGCGTAGACGGCACCGTCGCGGCCGGGCACGACCCCGCCGCCGGCGCGGCCGCCGTTCCACCCGCTGGGCTGACCAGCCGGATCGGTCACATCCACAGGTGCAGCCCAGTCGACCACAGCGCGGGCGTCCTGCTCGCTGGCGGCATGGCGGACGATGACCTGCAGTTGGGGTTCTTCGGGGTAGGACCAGTACACGCAAGCGGGTGTGTCGAAACGGGTGTCCGTGCCGGAAGCGGAGACCTTCTGCCCGTTCGTCTCCGCGACAAACCGGGTGTCCAGATACGGGCAGTCCGTCATGCCTTCGCGTGCCACCTCCGGTGCGGCGTCGGCAGGTAGGCCGGAGTCTGTGCTGGAAGCGGGGCTGGAGTTTGGGCCGGAGCTAGCGCTGGAGGCAGGGGCCGCGCCGGTCTCCTCCTCGGCGGCGGGCGAGCACCCGGTCAGGGCGCTCACGGCTACCGCGCAGGCAAGGGCACCTGCGGCTGTGCGTGGGCGGACGGGTACGCTTTTCTGCATGACAGCCATGCTACCGGCGGGGGACAACGGGGCCGAAGCCCCCGGCACGCGCGCACTCGACGTGGGCATCGCGTTGCTGACGGTCTCCCTGCTGCTGGTCTCTTTTGGCGGAGTCGTCGGGGCGTCGCTGGAACAGGGAGCGGTGCTGGTCCTGCTTATCGTCGTTTTTGGTTTTGTCTACTCCTTCGGCGCGCTGAACATGCCGCACTGGAACACCGTTGGGCGATTCGTGTGGCTGCTGGGCCTGACCGGTGTGTGGATCGTGGCGATGATGTTCACCCCGGTCGCCGTGTACTGGGTGTTCACTCTGTTCTTCCTGTTCATGCGCTCGGCCGACAACTGGATCGGCATAGTCGGTGTGCTCCTTGTGCTGAGCATCGCCGTGCTCATGCAGGTGCCTCACGGCCTCACCCTCGGCGGGGTCATGGGACCGGCTGTCTCCGCACTGGTCGTCGTCATGATCACGTACGCGTTCAAGGTCATCGTGCGCGTGAGCGCGGAACGCGCGGCGCTTATCGACGAGCTCGTCAGCACCCAGGACCGCCTCGCAGCCTCCGAGCGCGAAGCAGGCGTGGCCCAGGAGCGGCAGCGTCTCGCCCACGAGATTCACGACACGGTGGCGCAGTCCCTTTCGAGCATCCAAATGCTGCTGCACGCTGCGGAGCGCGATTTGCGGGCGACCCGCCTGTCCGACGAGGAGCTGAAAGCCCCGCTGGAGCGCATTGAGGTGGCGCGGCACTCGGCCGCGGACAACCTCTCCGAGACCCGCGCCATGATCGCCGCTCTCACTCCGGCTCCGCTGTCGGAGACCTCGTTGCCGGAGGCGTTGCAGCGCATCGCCGACTCTTTCGCCCAGGCGGGAGAGTTGGACATCGAAGTCGAGGTGGACGGTGCGGCCCAGAAGCTGCCGATGAGGGTGGAGGCCGGTCTGTTGCGGATCGCGCAGGGGGCGGTGGGCAACGTCGTCAAGCATTCCGGCGCCTCGCGTGCGCGCGTGACCTTGACCTTCGCCCCCGGCGAGGTGCGCCTCGATGTTGTGGACAACGGCCGTGGCTTCGATGCCGAGGCTCAACCGGGAAAGCCCGTCGGCCTCGGGCACTTGGGGCTGGACGCGATGCGGACACGCGCGCGGGAGCTCGGCGGTGAGTTCATCGTCGAATCCGCGCCGGGAGGTCCCACCGCGGTGTCCGTCGCCGTGCCGGTGGACGCACCTGCCGGCGGGGAGGGTAGGATCAACCGAAAGATTGAGGAGGAAGAATGATTCGCGTCTTGCTTGCCGACGATCACGAGATCGTCCGCCTCGGCCTTCGCTCTGTGCTGGAGGCCGCCGACGACATCATCGTCGTCGGGGAAGTGGCCACCGCAGAAGGGGCCATTGCGACAGCTCAAGCAGGCGGAATCGACGTGATCCTCATGGATCTCCGCTTCGGTGCCGGCGCACAGGGCGCGCGGGTGACCACTGGTGCGGAAGCGACCGCGCAGATCCGCGCCACCATGGCGAATCCGCCGAAGGTGCTGGTGGTGACGAATTACGACACCGACGCGGACATTCTCGGCGCGATCGAGGCGGGCGCCGTCGGTTACCTGCTCAAGGACGCTCCGCCGGCGGACCTGCTCGCCGCGGTGCGCTCAACAGCGAAAGGCGATCAGGCGATGTCGCCGGTGGTGCGCAGCCGCCTGCAGACCCGCGACCGCAGCCCTCGTTCCTCGCTGACCCCGCGCGAACTCGAGGTCCTGCAGCTCGTCGCCGGTGGCTCCTCCAACCGCGAGATCGGCCAGCAGCTCATGCTCTCCGAAGCGACCGTGAAATCCCACCTCGTGCACATCTACGACAAGCTCGGTGTGCGCTCCCGCACCTCCGCTGTGGCCTCGGCGCGCGAACAAGGCGTGCTGTAAACCCGCTCGGTGCGGAATTCACAGCACGCCTTGAAGGAAGCGCCGGAACGCGTGACTTACGCGTTCGCGCGACGGTAAGCGTCAATGACCTCGAACGGAATCTTCCCGCGCTGAGCCACCTTCATGCCCGTCTTGCGCGCCCACGCGCGGATCTGGGAGGCATCGACGCGGGTCCGCGGATCAGCCGGCACCTCACGCGCCGCCGCGATGAACGGCATGAGTGCCTCGTGGAATCGCTGGACGTTCTCCTTGGAGAGGTCGAGCACATAATCGGTGCCGTTGAAGCTGAAGTGAACTGCCTGGTGCTCAGACTCCGACAACGCCGAACCGTCGAGGTCGTCGTAAAACTGGGTCACCTCACGCCGAGCCATAATGAGTCCCTTTCCCGAAAAGGTTTCACATGTTACTTACTTGTAAAAACATACTAGCTGGTCCAAACTTCAGACCGAAACCTGGTGCGGAACTGCCGTGCATTTCGGGAGTGAGGAAGCCGGAAACTACTTTCGCAGGGTCTTTTCCTGGATTTCGGCGGTGAGCTTGTTGATGTCGCGGTCGATCGTCTCGTGCGCCAGGCGACGCTGGGCGTCGTTCATCTGCTCGACGTTGTTGACGGCCGCGTCCAGCTCGTCGAGACGCACCTTGGCATCGCGGCGGAACTTGTTGTCCAGCGCGTCGTTGCCGTCGACCTCGCGGCGGATCGTCTGCACACGGCCCTTGAGCTCCGCGCCCTGGCTTGAGAAACGCGCGATGTCATTCGCGGTCAGGCCCGCGGCGCGGGCGCGGTCGTTGACCTGGCGCTCCTGGTAGGCGGTCAGCGCGCGGTACACCAGCGGAATCAGGACGGGCAGCAGAATGCGGGAAGCACCGACCCACTGCTTGGCCTTCTTCTTGGTCAGGCCGGCCTCCTGGATCTTCTGCAGCTCGGTCTTGGCCAGCTGCTTCTCGTGCTTCTGCTTGTTCTTCAGGCCCTTCTTCTCTTCCTTCAGCAGCCGCTTCTCCGCCTTATCGAGGAGCTTCGCGGTGCGCTTGTCGTGCTTGGCCTCGTCCTTGGCCAGCTGGCGCGCGCGGGCCTCCGCAGCCTTGATCTCGGCCTTGGTCTTTGCGCGGGAAGCGCGGATGGTCTCGAACAGTCCCATGGTCGGTACTCCTGGATTAGTCGTGCTTTGTCGCTGTTTGTCCCGTTCAACTTTACCTATCTCGAGCCATTAGGCTTGGTCCCGGTGAAAGAAATGGGAAGTGGCGACGTTTCGTTGGTGCGGGCGAGCGACCTCGTGGGGTGCAGGTACCGGCTCCGCCAACGTCTGAACCATCCCGACATTCCGCCGCTTCCGGATGCGCTGGAGCGCCAGCCGCAGGTCGACGCCGGGCGTGCGGCCGCCATCGGGTTGCTGCCTACGCAAAGAGCGCTCGGCGACGGCCGTCGCAAGCCCTTCTCCCGCCTCTTCATCGACCCGGCGATGCCGGTGGCTGAGCGCGAGACCGCCACCCGCAAAGCGATGAAGGACCGCACCACCTTGATCGTCGACGGGGCCTTGACCGGTGAGGTCGACGATGTGCCGGTGCTGGCTGAGATCGACATTCTCGCCCGCCAGGAAGATGGCATGTATTTGCCGGTGATCGTGTCCAACCACCGCGTCGCGCGTGCCAGCCAGTCGTCGTGGATGCAGTTCATTCCCACCCGCCGGCTGGGACTGGGCAAACCGCTGGAAACGAAGGCGAAGGCCCGGCATCACACTGTGGACGGCTACCGCATCGCCCTGGCCCACCTCCTGCTGGAGGAAGCCGGCCTCGCTTACGGCCGCGGCGCTGTGGTCGGCCAGGACCGCGAACGCGCCTACCTGGGCGAAGGAGACCGCTATGTGCCGGCTCTCCGCGAGGCGTTGGCGCAGCCCACGCCCACCCGTCCACTGCGGCTGAAGCAGTGCGCGAGCTGCCGCTACTGGGCGCTGTGCGAGCCGGAGTTGCGGGCGATGGACGATATTTCCCTGGTCTTTCCCGGCCAGAAGGCCCGCCCCCTGCGCGAGCGCGGAATCACCACGGTGGGGGAGACCATCGCCGCCGGCCTGGGGGAGTCCAGCAAGATCGCCCGTGCCTGGCGGGAAGGGATTCCGGTGGTGGCGCGGGCGGACGTCGAGCCCTCGCCCGATCTGCGCGCCGATGTCGAGGTGGACGTGGACATGGAGGCCTACCTCGACCAGGGGGCGTACCTGTGGGGCGCTTACGACGGGAAACAATACCGCGCCTTCGCCACTTGGGAGGATGTCGGCGGGGCGGATAACCCCGCCGAGGAGGAGAATTTCGTGGCCTTTTGGACGTGGCTGCGGACAGTCCGCGCACAGGCCAGCGAGCAGGGCAAGTCGTTCCGGGCGTACTGCTATGCCGCGGGCGGGGAGAACCACTGGCTGACCTCATCCGCGCGCCGTTTCGATTCTGTCGACGAGGCAGAAGTCCACGCCTTCATCGCCTCCGACGAGTGGGTCGACGTGTTCTCCCACGTCCGCCGCCACCTCGTCGGCACGGAGGGGCTCGGGCTGAAGATCGTGGCCCCCGTCGCGGGCTTTGCCTGGGACGACGATGATGTCGACGGCGAACGATCCGTGGCTCTCCGCCGCGAGGCGCGCCTGGGTAGCGCCGAGGCTCGCGAAATGCTCATCCGTTACAACGGCGACGACTGCCGCGCCACCGCCGCCGTGCGCCGGTTCCTCAGCGCCGGGGCGCCGGGCATCCCTCGGCTTTCCGAGTTCTGATTGTTACGCTGAATCCGGCTCTGTCTCTGGTGCCGCGACATTGTCACTGCGTCCTTTTCACTGCGTCTTCTTCACAGTGAGCGCCAGCCATCCGGCGATGCACACCAGGGCGACCAGGAAGCCGGCGACAATGCCGATGAAGCCGGCCCAGCCGGTGAACTGGAACAGCCAGCCGGTCAGTGCGCCAAGCGCCGAGGAGCCGATGTAGTAGAAAAACACGTACGAGCTGGAGGCCTCCGCACGGTCGCGGGTGGCCACTTGGCCGACCCAGCCGGAGGCCACCGAATGCATGGCGAAGAAGCTGGCCGTGAACAGCAGCAGGCCCACCAGAGTGAACCACAGGTTGCTGCTGACGAGAGTGATGGCACCGAGCAGCATGAAGCCCGCGGCGACGACCAGCACGCGTCCGCGGCCGGCCTGCTTCACGTACACGCCGGCACGTGCCGACGACCACGTGCCGGACAGGTACATCAGGTAAACGAGCCCCGCCAGGGCCGGAGGCAGGCCAAAGTGGTCGACAGCCCGGAAACCGAACATGTTGTACACGGAGACGAACATGCCCATGCCGAAGAACGCCGTGGCGTACAGACCGACCAGCCGCCAGTCGGTGAGGTGGCGCAGCATCGCCGCGAGTTCGTTGCCCGGTTTGAGAGCCTTCGCCGCGAAGCGGCGCTGCGGGGGAAGGAGCATGCACATGATCACGGCGAAGGTCAGGGCCGTCACTGCACCGCCGAGCAACGCCCAGCGCCAACTGGCCACTTCGAGCATGAATGCCGGAACCAGGCGGCCGATCAAACCGCCGATGGAGTTGCCGGCAATATAGAGACCCATCGCGCCGGCGGCGTCATCCGCTTCGATCTCCTCGGAGATCCATGTCATCGCCACTGCCGGGGTGCCGGCGATGAGGCAGCCCTGCACGAAGCGCATGGCGATGAGCTGCCCGCCAGTCTGCGCCAGCGGCAGGCACAAGCCCAGTGTGGTGGCCAGGAGCGCCGAGATGATCAGCACCCGGCCCCGCCCGAAGCGCTCGGAGAGGATTGATGCCGGCACCACACACAGCGCCAACCCGCCGGTGGTGGCGGAAACGGTGAGCGCCGCCTCACCCTCAGTCATACCCAGCGCATCAGTCAGCGTGGGCAGGAGGGCCTGCGTGGCGTACAGCGAATTGAAGATAGCTAGACCGGCGAAGAGAAGTGCAGTGCTCGCCCGCCGGTATTCGGCGGTGCCTTTGCGGATTCCTTCCCGCGTCTGTTCCTCCATACTTAACCATCCAAGCATGCGGCCGTGACGCGGGCCACAGCGGGACCCCCTTGTGCGGTAAGGGGAGCCTAACCTACGATCAGTTTCGGGACCGGAATTACCGGATCTCGTTGCGAAAATCAGGTACCGCCGGCTCCGGGTTCCTCCAGCCCCGGGGAAGCGGAAAAGAGGACCGCGCACTGTTTTCTGGGTCAGTGCGCGGTCCTCTTTGATGCGTTCTCTGCGTTCAAGCGAAGCGCTTAGGCAGAAGCCTTAGCGAAGCGCTCAGCGACATCGTCCCAGTTGACGACGTTCCAGAACGCCTTGGCGTAATCAGCCTTCACGTTCTTGTACTGCAGGTAGTAAGCGTGCTCCCACATGTCCAGCATGAGCACTGGGGTGAAGTCCACGGAGATATTGCCCTGCTGGTCGGTCAGCTGCTGGATGATCAGACGACCAGCGATGTGGTCGTAGCCCAAGACTGCCCAGCCGGAGCCCTGCAGGGAGGTGGCGACACCCTCGAACTGCTTCTGGAAGCCCTCGAAGGAGCCGAAGTCGCGGTTAATGGCCTCAGCCAGCTCGCCGGCCGGCTCGCCGCCGCCGTTCGGGCTCATGTTCTTCCAGAAGATGGAGTGGTTGGTGTGGCCGCCCAGGTTGAAGGCCAGGTTCTTGGACAGTGCGCGCAGCTTGTCCGGGTTCGCCTCTCCGTTGCGCTCGGCCTCGAGCGCCTCGAGGGCAGCATTCGCGCCCTTGACGTAGGTCGCGTGGTGCTTGTCGTGGTGCAGCTCCATAATCTCGGCCGAAATGTGCGGCTCGAGTGCGTCGTATGCGTAGGGAAGGTCAGGAAGCTCGTAAACAGCCATGATCTGTGTCCTTTCTATTTCGTTCGCGCTGGTTCAGCGCCGTACCCCGCCCATGATAGGGAAGTTTGCGCTTCGGGGCCGTGGCCCGGTGGGAATCTCCGCCTCAGCGCAGTAGTTATGGGAAGTATGGAATTCTTCTTCGGACGTTCCCCGCAACTCGTCGATCCGGACCGCGCCCTGTCCGGCCGCAGTGAACCGGTCCTGCCGAACCCGCGCCCGCACGCCGTGCTGGGCACACCGCTCACCGGCCCGTGGCGCGAGGGCCAGAAACGCCTGCTCATCGGCATCGGTTGCTTTTGGGGAGCGGAGAAAATGTACTGGAACATGGACGGAGTCGAATCCACATCGGTCGGCTACGGCGGCGGCGTCACACCCAACCCCACCTACCGCGAGGTGTGCTCCGGCCAGACGAACCACGTGGAGCTCGTCGAGGTCGTCTACGACCCAAATGAAATCAGCCTGAAAGAATTGGTCCGCGCCGCGCTCGAGGCGCATGACCCGACGCAGGGCTTCCGCCAGGGCAACGACGTGGGCACTCAGTACCGCTCCGCGTTCTTCACCGACAGCGAGGACGAGGCCGAGCTCATTCGCGGCTGGGTGCGCGATTACGGCCAGTCGCTTATCGACGCCGGCTTCGGCCCCACCACCACCGAGGTGCGGGTAGGCGTTGACTACTACTTGGCCGAGGACGAGCACCAGCAGTACCTGCACAAGGTGCCGCACGGCTACTGCCCGATCCACTCCACGGGCGTGGCCTGCGGGATTTAGGTGTCGGACCGGTTGAAGGTGCTCTGCGCGGATTCCTTCGCAGCGGACGCGGCGGTGGCACGGATGCGTGTGGAATCCGCATGGATCCACTCGGAGATCTTCGCGACTTCTTCGTCGCCGGCACCGGCATCCAGCACCGCATTCCAATAGGCGACGGTCTCGTCGTGGTACTGGTGGCCGTGGCCGCCCGGCTGTTGCTGCGAGGTCAACTGGTCCACGCCGACCTGCCAGCCGGTGATGAACGGGACCCACCGCATGTTCTGCAGCACATCTACATGCTGCGCTGCAGGTGCTTTCACCCCGCGCGAGCCCGGTTCGCGCAGCCAGTCCGGTTTGCGAACGAAGAGCTTCCAATCCCACCACACCACCGGGTCGGAGGCGTGCTGGGCGAACACTGCGCGTGGGAATTCCCAATCTTGCTCGTAACCGCTGCCGTCATAGGTGTTCACCAAATGGTCGGGGTGCGCGGTGAAGCGCACGTGGCGTCCGCCGTCGACGACTGGGAGACGTTCCGGAGTGCCGTGGTCGCGTCTCTTGGTCAGTTCAATATGGCGTTTGGTGAATCCGGGGGCTCCGGTGAACACGCCGCCGTCGACGCCGTCAAGCAGGGCTTCGACGCTCTCGAAGGAGTCGGCGACGCCGTAAGCGCCGAGCGACTCCCCGCCGACATAGAGCCGCGGCCGGTCGTCTTCCGGCATCCCGGCGAGGCGCTCCTTGATCGCGGAAATCAGAACCTTGGAGCTGCGCACAGGCACCTCGCGGTCCGAGGCGTAGGAGTACGCCGACGGCATGAAGGAGTACTGCATGGCCACGATCGCGCAGTCGCCCCGGTTCAGGAATTCGAAGCCTGAGGTGTGGAAGTCGTTGATCCACCCGGTGCCCGCCGAGGACAGCACGGCGATGTTTCTGCGCGACCACGCATCTGTGCGGTCCATCTCGTGCAGCACCATTTGCGCCTGCTCTTCTGGGCTACGGTCCTTCAGCCCGATGAACACTCGGATCGGTTCCTTGGCCTCGCCGCCGCGCACCTTCTCGATATCCGCCTTCCGGGGTCCGCCCGCCACCACTGCGCGACCCTGACGGCCGAGGTACCTCCACCGCTCGAGCGAGTCCGGCGACCCGGAACGCTCTGGTTCCCGCGGCTTATTCGCGCCGGGCAGGAATTCGCGGTTGAGCTCGTCGGCGTTGCGGTAGGCGGTGTTGAGGATCTGCCGCACGACCACCTTGTCGGTCAGCACGGCACCGAGGGCGCTAAGCCCCAGGATCGCCAGCGGCCACGACACCAACGGCGGCATCCAGCGGCGCAACTCGGAATTGAAGCGGTCGGCAGTGACCTGGATTCCCTCCCCGGCCAGCAGGAGAGCACCGTAACCGATGGAGCCCAATCCAATTCCCGCCAGTGTTTGCAGCGGGCCGAGCCGGGTGGGGTCCTCGACGAGACGCTCGTGCTCGGAACGTCGTAAAGCAGCTGAGATATACGTGGCCACCGTGACTGCACCCATGGCGATCTGCACGGGGACCGCCGCCTTGCGTCGGAAAGCGCGCGGGTACTTCCACTGCCGCGCGTCCGCGACAGTGCCGAAAGCCTTCGTCGCGCCCACGCCCACCGAGTGGCCCGCAGCCTGGCAGATCGCCACATTCGCCGTGGTCACCCACCACGGGTGGGGTAGCAGCGAGGGCGAAATCGCGCTCCACGTCGCAACCTCCGCGCCCAGAATGCCGCCCGCGAAATCATCCGGGAGCCTGCGCAAACCCGACATGCGCACGACAGGCGTCAAATCCGCGAGCAACTCCACTGCGTAGAGCGGGGCGCGGACCGCATGAGTGCGGCGCGGCCACAGACGGGTCACTGTGTCCTTCATATTCTCCGCCGCTTCGCTTACGCGCGTGCGGAACGAGCGGTACGAAGGGTCGAGCGGCGTAAAGAGCATGCGCCCTATTGTGGCAAAAATTGGCTGCGGCGGTGGGGTGGAACCGCTGTGCACGGCCCTAAACCAACGAGAGGTGAACGCAGCGTTATTTTCGCGTGATACTTGCGTATCTTCCTCGTCCAGCGCTTTTCGATCCCCCGCCGCGCACCTAATGTCGAGCATTAAGTTGCACGCGCTTTTTGGGGAGACTTCGCAGGCATGACCATCGCCACCTCCGCCCAGGTTTCGGTACCCGGCACCCACCCGCTCATCGTCGCCCATCGTGGCGCGTCGGGGCTCCACCCGGAATCCACGCTCCGCGCATTCGACGAGGCGCTGAAGATGGACGGCGTGCACGGGATCGAGTGCGATGTGCGCCTCACCCGCGACGGCCGTCTCGTCGTCCACCACGACGCACTGATCAACCGCACTTCCGATGGCGCCGGCCGCATCGCCAAGATGGACTTCGCGGACCTGCGCCAATTCAATTACGGCACCGAGGACGACCCGCAGCAGCTCCTGCTTCTCGACGAACTTCTGGACCTCATGCAGGACTACCCCGACAAGCACATCTACATCGAAACGAAGCACCCCACCCGCTTCGGCCCCGAAGTGGACGAGCAGACAGTGCGCACCCTCTGGTACCGCGGGATGAAGGAGGATCCCCGCGTCCACCTCATCTCTTTCTCCCACTCCGCGATGCGCTTTTTCACCCACGTCGTCCCGGAACTGGAGACTTTCTACCTGTTTCGTTTGCGCGAGAAGAAATGGAACCCGACGAGCACGATGTTCTCCCGCCCATACGGTGTCGGCCCGGCTCTCGTGCACCTGCGCGGCATGCCGAAGCTGCTCGGCTACCGCGGGTTGAAGACGTACACGTGGACAGTCAACGAGCCCGAGCACATGCGCTGGTGCCGGGACAAGGGCGTGGATGTCTTCGCCACCGACAACCCGCACCTCGCGGTGGAGACATTCCGCACCCCAGGCACTGTGAACTGATCTGACCACGGTAGATTGGTCGGCATGGCCAAGAAGAACCGCAAGAAGGAAGACCTGCCCGAGGGCATGAGCCGCCGCCAGGCGAAGCTGGCTGCCCGTGCCGCCGAGCGCGAAGCACTGCAGAAAGACCCGCGCCCGTACAAGGGCCTGAAGGCTGAGACCGATTTGGTCGCGCTCCAGGAGTTCGTTCCCTCCGCCGTCGCGAAGGTGGATGTCAAGGGCACCCCGGTGAATATCGTCACCGTTCTGCCTGGTGCGGGAGCCGCCCTGCGCCGTCCGGAGGAGGACGGCGGCGAGCGCTTCGTCGCTCTGCAAGTCCAGTCCCACTCCCAGAACCCGAACCGCGACCTCGCTTACGCCCTGAGCTGGGTGCTCGAGGCCGAACCGGGCGCGACGCTGAACTCCACCGCCGCCGACGGCTCCCAGCCCGAGCTGAACACCCTGATCAGCGAGTCCGCTGAGCTGGACATCACCACCCACGACGACTTCAACTGGTGGTTCACCGAGTCCGCAGTCTCCAACCCGCAGGTCCAGCAGGCGCTGGCACGCGCGAACGGCGCGGTGATCCCGTCCGTCGAGGTCGATGCCGACCTGCCGGGCTCCATCTGGTGGGTCAACCCCGGCGGCGGCAAGGCCCACATTCGCTGGATCCGCCCGGAGGACGACGAGCGCAAGATGCTCGACGCCCTCGCCCGCATCGCCGCCCGCGGTGAGCTCAACCTCGGAGAGAACACCAAATTCGCCGGCGCTTTCCGCACCCACGGTCTGCTCGTCCCGGTCTTCGACCTCGACCCGGCCGTCGCCGCCGACTCCTACGGCGACGCCCTCAAGAAGGTCGACGAGGCTATCGCCGCTGAGTACGACAACGATGCCCAGCTCAACGCTGATGAACGTAAGCAGCTGGAGAACATCAAGTCGCGCCAGGTCACCATTTAGGCTGCGGTGGGGTCATGGCATCTGGGACGGCACGTAGTGGGCGTAGTGGATTGAGCACGCGCCACCTCAATTTCATCGCACTCGGATCCGCGATCGGCACCGGCCTGTTCTACGGCTCCGCCGGGGCGATCCAGGCGGCGGGACCGTCAGTCCTGCTGGTCTACCTCCTCGGCGGCGCGGTGGTGTACTTCCTCCTCCGTGCCCTCGGCGAGATGTCGGTGCACCACCCAGTCACCGGCTCTTTCGCCGAATACACCCGCGCTTACCTGGGCGGCGCCGCCGGATACTTGACCGGTTGGATGTTCGCCTTCGAAATGGTGATCGTGGCGTTGGCGGACCTCACGGCAATTGGCATTTACATGGGATTTTGGTTTCCCGATGTCTCACGGTGGGTGTGGATCGTCGCGGCCTTGCTCGTCGTCGGCGCCGCCAATGTGGCCAGTGCGAAGGCCTTCGGCGAGCTGGAATTCTGGTTCACAGTGGTCAAAGTCGGCGCGGTCATCGCCATGATTCTCGCTGGTGCCGCCGTTTTAGTCTTCGGCCTGTCCACGGCGGAGACCACGGGCCCGGTCAACCTCGTCAACGACGGCGGGTTCTTCCCCAACGGCCTCACCGGCATGGTCGCTTCCTTCATCCTCGTGCTCTTCGCATTCGGTGGCACGGAGATCATCGGTGTGGCGGGCAGCGAGGCATCCGACCCGAAAGCGGCTGTGCCGAAGGCGGTCAACACCGTCCCTGTGCGTATCCTGCTGTTCTACGTGCTGTCCATCCTGGTCATCTTGATGATCAATCCGTGGCGCACCATCACCGGCGATGAGTCGCCCTTCGTGCAGATCTTCTCCACCCTGGGCGTCAACTGGGCCGCTGGTCTACTGAACTTCGTGGTCATCACCGCCGCGTTGTCCGCCATCAACGCGGACCTCTTCGGTGCGGGCCGCGTGCTCACCGGCTTGGCCAAACAGAACTACGCACCGCGCGTGATGGCCCGCACCATCCGCGACGTGCCGGTCATGACCACGGTGATTTTGCTGCTGGTTCTCGTGGTCGGCGTTGTCGCCAACACGCTCGTTCCGGACCGCATCTTCGACACCATTGCTTCCCTGGCCACCTTCGCCACGATTTTCGTGTGGCTGATGATCCTGCTGGCGCACCTCGCCTCGCGCCGCCAGATGACGCCGGAGGAGGTGGCAGCCCTCGACTACAAGACTCCGCTGTACCCGTACGGCCAGTACTTCGCGATCGCCTTCATCCTCTTCACCTTCGGCATCATGGTGTGGTTGCCGGACTTCCGCGTCGCCTTCGTCGTCGGCCTCGCGTTCAGCGTGATCACTGTGGCGCTGTACTTCATCACCGGCCGGCACAAGCTCCCAGAGCCGGAGCTCGGGATTGAAACCTCGCGCAACTAGCGGGGCGGCCGGGAAAGCAGCTAGCGCATCCCCGCGAAGAGCTGCTCCGCGGCCGCATCATCCCACACGAGCACACTGCCGACCTCTGTGTCGATGAAGTCGCCGATGGGCACCGTTTCCGTGTTGACCCCGCCGCGCAGCGCGAATGCCATGCGTGCCAGGTGCCACACGTGGTCACCCTCACCCACGATGAACATGCTGCTGCCGCGCATCACCAGGGGAATGAGGCGGAACGGATTGAGCAGCACGGACGGCGACAGGGCTTTCTTCATCAGCGCGCCGACGAATTCGCGCTGGCGCTGCACACGGTCGAGGTCGCCCATGGCGGTGGCGCGGGTGCGCACGTAGCCGAGCGCCGTCGGACCGTCCATTTTCTGGCAGCCCGCCTGGATATTGAGGTTGGCTAGCGGGTCGTCGATGGGCTCGGTCGGGCACAGTTGCACCCCGCCCACCGCGTCCGTGATCTTGGCGAGTCCGCCCATCCCCACCTCGGCGTAGTGGTCGATGTGGAGGTGCGTGGCATTTTCCACGGTCTCCGCAAGCAGCTTGGGTCCGCCGAAGGCGAAGGCGGCGTTGATCTTGTCCATGCCGTAGCCGGGAATCTCCACATAGGAGTCGCGCGGGATGGACAGCAGCGTCGCCTTCCTGCCGTTGGGAATGTGCATGAGCATGATCGTGTCGGTGCGGCCAGTGCCTATGTCGCCGCCGGTGCCCAGGCGCTCGACGTCCTTCTCGGTGAGTCCCTCGCGCGAGTCGGAGCCGACGATCAGCCAGTTCGTGCCGGAGGTGTTCCCGATCGGGTTGTCCGGGAACGCATCCACCCGGGTCAAACGCGCATCGGCGAAGAGCGTGCCGACGACCACGAAGACGATGAGCAGCGACAGCAGTGTCGGGATGCAGCCGGCGCGGGGGCGCGGAATGCGCGGCCGGGGGCGCCGAGGAGTTTCTCGGCGTGCAGGGCGCACGCGCCGCTCGGGCGAGAGTTCCAGCTGCGGTTCCCAGCGTTCCCGCCGCGGCGCCTCACGGCGCACCCCGTTTCCCCTGTCAGCCAGCGGAGTCCGGCGCGGCTCGTAGCGTTGAGCCTCACGCCGTGGCGCTTCGTACCTGGTCTCCCGAGGCATCTGCTGGCGCGGGCGTACCGTCTCCCTGACGGGTTCCCGAACAGGCCCCCGCCCAGATTCCCTGACGGGCCGCTCAGTCTCTCGCCGGGGGCTCGGGGCTGGCTGGTTTGCCGAGCGCTTCCGGATCGGGCGCCCGTACCTGTCGATCAGGGGTTTCCCGTCCTTGCCTACGAGGAAATCCCCGGGGTTGTCCCGGGGGTCGTTGGAGTGCGGGGTGTGCGACATGGAAAACATCTTAAACGCCGATCCCACACGCCACAGCATTAACACGTGCAACATATGTGGCTATGGTCTGTGGTGGGCGGGGCGAAGGCGGACAGTACTGTGACCGCACCGCACTGTAGAGGGGCAGCCGCGCGACACCCGCGGGGCAGGAGACCCGTTCACAGCCCGAGCCAACTCACGTCGAGGAACAGGTAACCGAGGTAGGCCACCGCGTCAATGAGGAAGTGGGCCAGGATGAGCGGCCAGACTTTCCCGGTGCGGTGGAAGTAGAAGGCGAAGATAACACCCATGGCGATATTCCCCGCACCGGCAGAAAAGCCCTGGTAAAGGTGGTAGGTGCCGCGCAGGACGGCGGAGGCGGCGATCGCGCCCCACACAGGAACCCGCAGCTGCTTGAGGCGTGTGAGAAGCCACATGACCACGACGGTCTCCTCGGCGAAGGCGTTCGCGGCGGACCAGAGAAGCAGCAGGGGCACCTTGGCGGCGTCGGTCGCGGGTACGACCTCTTTGGTCCACCCCATCTGCAGGGACATCACGTAGAGGACGAGGCCGGGAATGCCGATCAGCGCCGCCAACCCGGCACCCCATACCCAGTCGCGCCAGCGGGGCCAGGGCAGATGCGCGCCGAGCAGGTACAGGGCCAGGCCGCCCCAGGCCAGCAGGGTCGCGGCTGAGGCGAGTTGCAATGCGGCGTCGAGCCAGGAAAGGGACGACGTGGCGTCGTTAAGCACTGTGCGCTGTTGGTTGAGCGGGGTGGGGGACAGGGCGGCGTCGATAAGCTTGAGCGCCGCGCGCACGCCGGACATGCCAAAAGTGACGGCGAGGACAAGGAGAACCTCGAGTGTGAGGCGGCGCCGGTCGATGGTCATGGGTCAACTGTAGGCTGGGAGAGCATGAGCACGACGAGCGTTGCCTACCTGGGGCCTGCCGGGACTTTCACTGAGGAAGCCTTGTGGCTGTTCCGCGACCACATTCCGGGCGAGATCACGCCGTTGCCCGTTGAGTCGCCGTCCGCCGCGTTGAACGCGGTGCGTGACGGCCGTGCGCAGTTCGCCGTTGTGGCGATCGAGAATTCCGTGGACGGCGCGGTGACCAGCACGTCCGACGCGTTCGTTGAGGGCGGCGGGATGATGATCTACCGCGAGGTGGAGTTACCCATCAGCTTCGCCATCATGACCCGTCCTGGCTTCCAGCTGCGTGAAGCTACCCGCTTTTCGACGCATCCGGTCGCCCACCGCCAAGTCCGCCAGTGGCTGGAAGACAACTTGCCCGGAGTGCCGTTCGCGGCGGCCTCCTCGAATGCCGCCGCAGCGAAAGCTGTCGCCGACGGGGAGGCCGATGTCGCGGCCGCCCCGCGCCGGGCCGCGGACCTGTTCGGGCTCGACGTGCATGCGGAGGGGATCGCGGATATGAGTGAGGCGCGCACCCGGTTCGTGCTCGCCGGACGCGCCGGCGTGCCCACACAGCGCACCGGCAACGACCGCACCTCGGTGGTTTTCCAATTGCCCAACGAGCCTGGGACACTGGTGGGTGCGCTGCAGGAATTCGCTTACCGCGGAGTGGATCTCACCCGCATCGAGTCGCGCCCGACACGCGAGAAGGCGAACACGTACAACTTCTACGTGGATCTAGTCGGGCACATCGACGACGTGCCGGTCGCGGAGGCGCTGCGCTCCCTCTGGCTGCGCACCACCACCATCGCGTTCCTCGGTTCGTGGCCGCGGTTCGGCGGCGGGGGCGAGGAGCATATGGTCGATCCGGATCGTATCGACCAGGCTGAACAGTGGGTCCGCGCGGCCCGGGAAGGAACATCATGCTGATCTTGCTGCGTCACGGCCAGACCACCTCGAACGTGGACCACAAGCTGGACACCGTCCTCCCCGGCGCCGAGCTCACAGAATTGGGGCGTGAGCAGGCGAAGAGCGCGGGCGCGGAGATCCTGGACAGCTACGAGGTCGACCGCGTGATCTCCTCGCGTGCAACGCGCGCGAAGCAGACGGCCCAGATCGGTTTCGGCGAGCGGTTCAGCGACATTCCCGCCGTGGATGGCATTCATGAAGTCCACGCTGGCCGTTGGGAGATGCACAATTCGCGCGAAGCGCACGAGGCGTACCTGGGAGCGTTCCGCGGTTTCTACCGCCGCCAGCTTGAGGCGCTTATCGACGGCGGCGACACCCTCGACATCTTCCTCTCCCGCTACAAGGGCGGACTCCTCCCGTACGCCGCGCAGGAGGGGACCACCGTTGCGGTGTCCCACGGCGGGGCGATCCGCGCGTTCGCCGCGAATGCCTGCGAGATCGACCCGGACTTCGCCGAGGCGAGCTACCTGCCCAACTGCCAGTACGTGGTGGTCGATCCCACCGCGGGCCCGACGGGCGACCCCGCCGCGGATTTCGGACGGTGGCGCGTGGTCCGCTGGGCGGAGTACCCGCTGCCGGGAGCGTCGGGCTAGCCCCAGCCCAGGTGGTGAAGCTCGTGCTCCTCGAGTCCGAAATAGTGGCCGACCTCGTGGAAGACGGTCACTTTCACCTCGTGGCGTAGTTCGTCCACGTCGGCGCACATGTTCTCGAGGGCGTCTTTGTAGATGAACACCGCGTCGGGCAGGAACCCGGTGTGGTTGGAGTGCTGTTCCGTCAGCGGCACACCCTCGAAGAGGCCGAGGAGTTCGGGGTTGTCCTCGTTGTGGGGGCGGGCAAGCACGACCATGTTGGTCATGTGGCGGGCGACATCCTCGGGGATGTCGTCGAGGGCGTCGTTGATCATTCCCTCGAAGACCTCGTCGCTGACCGGCTCCATCATGGCTGGGCTGCCGGGCTGGGGTTACCGCCTGCGTTCTGCGCTTCTTGCTGGCGCTTCTGGTCCTCGCGCAGCGGGCGGCGCTCCGGCGGGGCCTTCGGGGTCTGGCCGTCGACCTTGAGCGCTTCGCGGCCGTTTTTGGCCGACCCGGTGATGGAGGCGAATTTGCCGTCCTTCGGGGAAACTAGGCCGCAGTTGACGGAACGGCTGCCGCCGTCCCAGGCCTGAGTGGAGATCGTGCCCCAGTAGACCTGCAGGGTGGACTGGTACAAGTTCTCCTCGTTGCCCAGGTAATTCTCGGCGGCCTTGGCGCACACGGCGCCGAGGTGCTTGTCCTGGTCTTCCGGCGACGGGGTCCGGTCGGCGAAGACTGGAGCCAGGTCGACGACGTCGGTGACCTCGATGTGGTGCGGCTCGGCGCAGTCGACTTCGCGCAAGTTATTCGCTTCGTCGGTGGCCTCGCAGGTGCCCGGCTTGGCGACGCGGGCCTGGTCCTGCTCGGCGGCGTGGCCGGTGGTGAGGATGGGGGTTCCGTCGGTGTCGGTCTCCTGCAGGCCGCACAGCATTGTGCGGTCACCGTCCGCCCATGCGTCCGCAGGGGGCAGGATCGGGGCGATGGAGTAGCGCCCGGCCGGGTCATAGCGCCCGTTGAGGTAGCGGATCGAGGCTGTTTGGCACAGCTCCTCGCGCAACTGCGCCTGGCGGGTCGGGTTCGGTGCCTCCGCCTCCGGGCCGAACTCGGCGGTGGGGTAGGTGTTCAGGTCCTCGCGGGAGGTCACCTCGAAGCGGTGCTCGTTGGCGCAGTCCGTCTCCGTGAATCCCGTGACAGAGCCATCCGGGGAGACATCCCACGTCAGGCACGTGCCTTTATCGGCGGTGGTGAAGGAGGGGTTGGGCTCCTCCGACGCGGTCGCGCCGGTCTGCGGGGTGGGGTTCGCCGGGGTGCCGCCTGCCTGGTCGTCGACGGCGTAGCCGGTCGAGGCGGCGTAGGTGCCCACGCTAAGAGCTCCAGCCAGCGTGGCCACCAGGATGGAGCGCAGGCCGGATGTGCTCAGAGAGGATTTCTGTGCAGCCATGCCTTCCATCATGCCTTATGTGGGGCCACGAGCTAATCCCACGGGGTAGGGTTGGTAGCCGTGATCGATCTGAAGTTTCTGCGTGAAAACCCTGATGTTGTCCGCGCCTCCCAGCAGGCCCGTGGCGAAGACCCGGCGCTGGTGGACCAGCTGCTGGCCGCCGATGAGGAGCGCCGCGCCAGTATCCAGAAAGCGGATGAGCTGCGCGGCGAGCAGAAGGCTTTCGGCAAGAAGATCGGACAGGCCGCTCCCGAAGACCGCCCCGCACTCCTGGAGGGTTCCAACGAGCTGAAGGAGAAGGTCAAGGAAGCGGAGGAAGCGCAGAAGGCGGCGGAAGGGAACGTCGAAACGCTGCAGTACCGCATCGCGAATGTCGTGGAAGGTGCCCCGGCCGGCGGTGAGGAAGATTTCATCGTGCTCGAGCACGTCGGTGAGGTCCCGGAATTCGATTTCGAGGTCAAGGACCACCTGGATCTCGGAGATGCCCTCGGCATTATCGACATGAAGCGCGGCACGAAAGTCGGCGGCGCACGCTTCTACTACCTCGTCGGCGACGGCGCCTGGATGCAGCTGGGCATGCTGATGCTAGCGGCACAGAAGGCGCGCGAGGCCGGCTTCACAGTCGTCGTTCCGCCGGTGCTGGTGCGCCCCGAGATCATGGCGGGCACCGGCTTCCTCGACGCGCACGACGAGGAGATCTACTACCTCGAGCGCGACGACATGTATCTGGTGGGCACCTCCGAGGTGGCGCTGGCCGGCTACCACAAGGACGAGATCATCGACCTGTCTGACGGTCCGCTGCTGTATGCCGGTTGGTCCTCGTGCTTCCGCCGCGAGGCCGGCTCCTACGGCAAGGACACGAAGGGTATCCTGCGCGTCCACCAGTTCGACAAGCTCGAGATGTTCGCCTACTGCAAGCCGGAAGAAGCGGAGGAGATGCACCAGA
Source organism: Corynebacterium sp. P4-C1 (assembly GCF_030503595.1). NCBI lineage: Bacteria > Bacillati > Actinomycetota > Actinomycetes > Mycobacteriales > Corynebacteriaceae > Corynebacterium > Corynebacterium sp. P4-C1. The sequence continues at coordinate 1,828,137 of NZ_CP129966.1, forward strand.
AGCTCCTCGGCCTCGAGCGCGAGATGCTCGCTGCCGTGGAGGTGCCGTACCGCGTTATCGACGTCGCCGCCGGTGACCTCGGCTCGTCGGCCGCACGCAAATACGACACGGAGGCGTGGGTTCCGTCCCAGGGCACCTACCGCGAGCTGACTTCCACGTCGAACTGCACGACCTTCCAGGGCCGCCGCCTGGGCACCCGCTACCGCGACGCCGACGGCAAGACCCAGACCGCAGCGACGCTCAACGGCACGCTCGCAACCACGCGTTGGCTCGTGGCCATCTTGGAGAACAACCAGCGCGCGGACGGCTCCGTGGTCGTCCCTGAGGCGCTCCGCCCGTGGGTGGGCAAAGACATCCTGACGCCGGAAAAGGGGTAGAAGCATCATGCGCAGGTTCCACCGTCTGTTCAACGTCCCGGACGATTTCGAGCGTCCCGCACCGCACCCGGTGGAATCGAAAGAGCGGTTCTACCAGGGCATCATCGGCGGCTTCAAGAAGATCATGCAGGCCCAGGGGCTGCAGTTCTACGTCAACGGCGCCGAGAACGTCCCCGTGGACGGCGGAGCCCTGTTCGTGATCAACCACACCGGTTACTACGACTTCATCATCGCCGGTATCGGCCCGCACTTGCGCGGCAACCGTCTGGTGCGCTTCATGGCGAAGAAAGAGGTCTTCGACATGAAGGTCGTGGGCGCGCTCATGCGCGGCATGAAGCATGTCCCGGTGGACCGCGCAGCTGGCGCCGCCTCCATCGCTGAAGCGGTGAAGTGGCTGCGCAGCGGCGGATTCGTGGGTATCTTCCCGGAGTCCACGATCTCGCGTTCCTTCGAGCTGGCCGAGTTCAAGACCGGTGCGGCGCGTATCGCCGACGAAGCCGGAGTGCCCGTCATCCCGACAGTGATCTGGGGTTCCCAGCGCCTGTTGACCAAGGGGCTGAAGAAGAACCTCGGCAGGTCCCGAACCCCGATCATCATCTCCTACGGCGAACCGGTGAGGACCACCGGCGACCCGGAGCGCGACACCAAGCGCGTCAAGGCCGCCATGCAGGAGCTTCTCACCGCCAACCGTGAGGAATACGCCGAGCGTTTCGGCCCGTTCCCAGATGGCCTGGATTGGATGCCAGCATCCCTCGGTGGCGCCGCACCCACGCTCGACGAGGCCAACGAGATTCTCGCCCGCGAACGCGAGGAGAAGCGCAGGGCCCGGGAGGCAAAGAAAGCCAAGGACGGTTCCTGATGTCCGTGCCCGAGGGCTACCGCGCCGACAGCCACGTCTTCCTCATCCCGGAGGACGCCCCAGTCACGCCGGTCCAGCCCGGGTGGCGGCGCGAGTACATGTATCGGACGATCAAAAGCACCGTTGCAACGGTGCTGCGCATTCAGGGCGCGCGCTTCTACGTCCACGGTCTCGAGAACGTCCCGGCGGAGGGTCCGGCGATTGTGGCGGGCAACCACATCGGCTACTACGACTTCATCTCCGGTGCCCTTCCGGGCCTGTTGTGTGGTCGCCGTCCCACGCGCTACATGGCGAAAAAGGAGCTCTTCGACCGCTGGCTCATGGGCCCCATTTCCCGGGCAGTCGGCCACGTGGAGGTCGACCGGTCGCTGGGGGCAAGCAGCATCGACGAGGCGGTCAAGCGTCTGCGCGAAGGCGAACTGATCGGCATCTTCCCCGAAGGAACACTGTCGGAAACGCTCGAGTTGACCCGCTTCAAGACGGGTGCGGCACGCATCGCCCAAGCCTCCGCTGCACCACTCATCCCCACCGCAACCTGGGGAACGCAGCACTTCTGGGTCAAAAGCGGCCGGAAAAAGATGGGGCGCGCGCACCTTCCCGTAGTCACCGTTGTCGGTGAACCGGTGGACACAGCGGGCACGGTGGATGAGGTGACGGAGAGGTTGAGTGGAGACGTCGATAAGCTGCTTATCGACGCCCGTGTGCGCTACGCCGAACTGGAAAATGGGAGGTAGACCTTGGCGCCGAAGCTGATTGTGAGCGATATCGACGGAACGTTGCTGGACAGCAACGGACGAGTGAGCCCGCGTCTCCGCGACACCCTCGCTCGAGCGGTCCGCGGCGGGACGAAGGTCGCGCTGGCCACGGGGCGCCCGCACCGTTGGCTGGCTCCGGTGTTGGACCAGCTGCCGTTCACCCCGATGTGCGTGTGCGCGAATGGGGCGGTGGTCTACGATCCCTCGCACGACGAGGTGCTTCACCGCCACGAGCTGGACCCGGAGACCCTGGCGGAGATCGCGGGGACGGCGACGGATGCACTCGAAGGCCGCGGCGAATTCGGTTTCGGTGTGGAGCGGGTCGGCGATTCCGCTTTCGACCCGGAAGACGAGTGCTTCCTCATCACTTCCGGTTACAGCACGGATCTGTGGGACATCGGCTACGGCGTCGTCACCGTGGACGAGCTCGTGTCCGTGCCCGCCGCGAAGATTCTCGTGCGGCACAAAGCGATGACGTCCGCCGAGCTTTTCGATGTCATCGCCCCCGCCGTCGACCCCGCCCGCGCGCACGTCACGTATTCGATGAACGACGGGTTGATCGAGGTCAGCGCACCCGGCATCAACAAGGCCGCGGGTGTGTCCGTCATCGCCGCCGGCATGGGCGTCGACCCGTCGGAGGTGGTCGCGTTCGGCGACATGCCCAACGACATCGAGATGCTCTCCTGGGCCGGTCTCGGCGTGGCCATGGCGGATTCCGCCCCGATCGTGCACGATGCCGCCGATCTGACCACCACCTCGAACGATGATTTCGGTGTCGCACGAGTCATCGAGCAATGGTTCTAGGCCGTAGGGTTTAATAACCCCCATGCCGTTCATCGCCGCAATCGACCAAGGCACCACCTCTACCCGTTGCTACATCACCACCGCGGACGGGGATGTCGTGGGCACCGCGCAGTTCGAGCACGAGCAGATCATGCCCCGCGAAGGCTGGGTCGAGCACGACCCGATGCAGATCTGGCGCAACACCCGTCGCGCGCTCTCTGAGGCGCTTGTCGACGCCGACTTGGAGCTCGAGGACGTCAGCGCCGTCGGTCTGACCAACCAGCGCGAAACGGCGGTGATCTGGGACAAGCGCACCGGCCGCCCGATTTACAACGCGATTTGCTGGCAGGACACCCGAACAGAGGACTTCGGGCCCGACGGGGCGCGGAAAGACCGCTACATGCGCAAGACCGGCTTGCTTGCCAATTCGTACCCGGCGGGTCCGAAGTGGGCATGGATTCTGGACAACGTCGAGGACGCCCGAGAGCGTGCGGAGAAGGGCGAGCTGCTCGCCGGCACCGTCGACACGTGGCTGATCTGGAAGCTGACCGGCGGTGCGCACGGCGGGAAAAAGGGCGGCATGCTCGACCTGTTCACTACCCGCAGTCGCGTCCAGCACGTCACGGATGTGACCAACGCGTCACGCACCTTGCTCATGGATTTAGAGACGCTCGACTGGGACGAGGACCTGTGCAAAGAGATCGGTGTTCCGCGCTCGATTCTGCCGGAGATCCGCCCCAGCTTCGGCTCCTTCGGTGCGATGCGCCGTAAGAAGGGGAACCGCGACGTTCCCATCACGGGCGTGCTGGGGGATCAGCAGTCCGCGCTCTTCGGCCAGGGCTGCCTGCGCGAGGGCGAGGCCAAGATGACCTACGGCACCGGGCTGTTCATGCTGCTGAATACCGGTGATGAGGCGCAGTTCTCCGATCACGGTCTGCTCACCACCGTCGCATACCAGCAGGCGGGGAAGCCGCCGGTCTACGCGTTGGAGGGGTCCGTGGCCGTCGGCGGGTCGCTGATCCAGTGGTTGCGCGACCAACTTGGCATCCTCAGTTCCGCAGCGGAATCGGAGACGCTCGCCGCCCAAGTCGACGACGCCGCGGGAGTGGTCATCGTGCCGGCCTTCTCCGGACTGTTCGCGCCGCGCTGGCGCCCCGACGCGCGCGGGGTGATCACCGGTATCACACGTTTCACCGACCGCCGCCACATCGCCCGCGCCGCCCTCGACGCCACCTGCCTGCAAACCGTCGAGGTAGTTCGCGCCATGGAGGCCGATTCCGGCATCACCGTGGACGCCTTGCGTGTTGACGGCGGCATGACCGGCAACGATCTGCTCATGCAGATGCAGGCCGATGTTCTCGGCGCGGATGTCGTCCGCCCAGACAACATGGAGACAACCGTCATGGGTGCGGCGAGCGCGGCCTGCGTCGGTGCCGGCCTGGCCGACGCGCCGCTGACCCTCGGCGGTGAAACCACCTGGGAAAGCAAAATGGCCGGCCCCGACCGGGACCGGCTCATTGCGCGGTGGGAGGAAGCGGTTGAGCGCTCCCTCAACCTCGCCTAGTTGCCGCTCTTTTACTTGTCGACGTTGACGTCCACGTTGCCCGTGTTCGCGGTGTAGAAGATTGAACCGCGCTGGAACTCGACTCGGACGTCGCCGTTATTCGCGGCGTCATCGCTCTTCACCGGGCGACCCAGCGGGCCTAGGTCCATGCCCTGCTTCAGCCAGGCATCCGCGATCTTCTCCGGCATGACGATTTCTTCGCCCTCGCCGGTGAGGATGGCGATGCCCTTCTCGAAGATGGCGTACTGGTCGCCGCCGACACCCTGCAGCACTCCGTCGAGCTGCCCCAGAGTCGGCTCGAGCTTGCCCCAGGTCTCCTTGGCTTCGTCGCTGCCCACCAGGTTGATAGCCTGGCCGATCAGCGGCCGCATGCTGCTCAGCGTCATGCCCGGCAGGACCTCCAGGTTCGCGATGTGCGCGACCTGGGAGGGGATCATGCCGTTCGAGGCGGCTGCCAGCAGCAGCGCACCAGCGACCGTGCCGGCAGCGGCGGCGATCGCGGCGGGGTCGCCGGAAAGCACCTTCTCGAAGGAGATCTGGCTCGACGTGTTGGCCAGGTTGTTGATCGTGGTTGTTGTGCCGTCGTTGTTTCCGACAGTGCCGGTTGTGCCAGTCCTGCCCGAGTCACCGGTTGTGCCAGTCGTGCCCGTCGTGTCAGCCGTATTCGTGTTGTCGTCCTGCTTCGGCGTGGACGGCTGCCACACAGAGGTGTTTCCACCGTTGATCTGGTCGTACTTGCTCTTCGCGTAGTTGCGGATGGTGTCCATCTGTGCGTAGAGGTTGTCGCCCGGGCAGTCGTTGTAGTGGAAGTCGCGGTGGGCGTTGATGTTCGGGAATTCCTTGCCCTGGCCTGCGCGGAACTTGGATCCGCTGAAGTTGAAGTTCGCCTCGAGGTAGGAGCTGCCCTTCGGGTCGAACTTGGCCACCGCGGCCTTCCAGCCGATGATTTCGCCCATGGCGCGGAGCGCCTCGTTCGACGGGCTGGCCGTGCTGTAGTCGCCCATCATGGACACACCGAAGGTGTGCTGGTTGAACGCACCCACGTGCGCGCCCTCCACGGCGCGGTCCAGACCGCCGGCGCGACCTTCGTAGATGTTCCCGTACTTGTCGACGAGCGCGTTGTAGCCGATGTCGCCCCAGCCGCGGGTGACGGCGTGGTACTGCCAGATACCGCGGACCACGCCCGGTGCCTGTGCGGCGGAGTAGTTGTTGGAGCCCGCAGTGTGGTGGACCGTCGCCGCCTTCACCGGCTCGGTGTAGGTCGGGTTGCTGCTGCTTCCGGCACCCCACGAGGAGCGGGACACGACGCGCGGCATGCCGTTGGTGTTGGACTGCGCCGGGGCGATCCCGCCGTCGGCCGTGCCTTCGCCGCCGTCGATGAACACAGCCTCCAGGTCGTTGGCGCTGGTGCCGGCTCCAGCGGGAGCCGGTGCTTCCTCGCTTGCTTCCCCGCCGAGCTCCTCGACGTCGGCCACCGGCGCGATATCGCCGAGGTTGGACGGGAGTGCGCGCGGCAGGTCACCGATCGATGCCGGGGCGGCAGAGTCGGGCACGTTCGGCACGTCGACGACATCGGAGCTGGGCAGGGACTCTTCCGGAACCTCCGGGATGGCGTCCTGGTCAGTCACGGTTTCAGCGGTGTCGAGGTTGGTCTCCCCGAGATCCACATTGGCGGTGGACACCTGGATCTTCTTCGTCGGCTCGACGTAGATCGGCTCGGTGCCCTGGATCTCCGAGCCTTCCGGACCGGGTTCTGGCTGCATGCGGTACCACTCCGACCACGTGCCGTCGGCACGCTGCGCGCGGACGTAGGCGGCGATGTCGCGCTCGCCGGTCCAGGTGAGGCCGAAGATGGAGAATTCCTCGTCGCGGGTGAATTCCTTCACCGTGCGGTTCTCGTCGCCCTCGCCTTGGGCGGCGATTGCGGCATCGTCGACGACCACGTTCTCGCCGTCGCCGAAGGAAGCGGTGGAACTGGTGACATTCACCTCGCCTCCGCTCACGTCCTGGGTCTTGAGGATCTCGTTGCCGCCGAACGCGCCTGCGGCGACGAGCGCGACGGAGGTGACGGCCGCGAGGACCGGAGTCTTCCTGGCAGAAGACGGATTCAGCCGACGTCGTTGTTTCACGGTGATCGCTCCTGATTTGATAGTGACAGCTGTGACTAATCTAGATCCTAAGCTACGTATGTGACAACTGTGGTTAATGTGATTTCGGCGTGTCGCGGGCCCGGTGCGCAGGGGATTCACCGCTAGCCTTTAAGGCATGACTTATGACCTCATCGTCGTCGGATCCGGTTTCTTCGGCCTCACCATCGCAGAGCAAGCAGCAAGTGAACTGGGCAAGCGTGTGCTTGTCGTTGAGAAGCGTGCCCACATCGGCGGCAACGCATATTCCGAACCGGAACCCGAAACAGGCATTGAGGTGCATAAATACGGCGCCCATCTGTTCCACACCTCCAACGACCGCGTGTGGGAGTACGTCAACCGCTTCACTGGTTTCACCGACTACCAGCACCGCGTCTTCGCCATGCACAACGGCACGGCGTACCAATTCCCGATGGGGCTCGGCCTGATCAACCAGTTCTTCGGCCGCTACTACAGCCCCGACGAAGCCAAGGCGCTCATCGAAGAACAGCGCGAAGGCAAGGACCCGGCTGAGGCCACGAACCTGGAGGAGCGCGGCATCGCCTTGATCGGCAAGCCGCTTTACGAGGCATTTGTCAAGCACTACACCGCCAAGCAGTGGCAGACCGACCCGACCGACCTGCCACCGGAGATCATCTCCCGCCTGCCAGTGCGCTACACCTTCAACAACCGATACTTCAACGATAAATACGAGGGCCTGCCCGTCGACGGCTACGCAGCCTGGCTGGAGAAGATGGCCTCGTCCGAGCTCATCGATGTCAAGCTCGACACCGACTGGTTCGACGTCCGCGACGAGCTGCGCGCCGCGAGCCCCGACGCGCCAGTCGTCTACACCGGCCCGCTCGACCGCTACTTCGACTACTCCGAGGGCCGCCTCGGCTGGCGCACCCTCGACTTCGAGCAGGAGGTCCTCGACACCGGCGACTTCCAAGGCACCCCGGTGATGAACTACAACGACGCGGACGTCCCCTACACCCGCATCCACGAGTTCCGCCACTTCCACCCGGAGCGCGATTACGGCGACGACAAGACCGTCATCGTCAAGGAGTACTCCCGCTTCGCCGAGGATGACGACGAGGTCTACTACCCGATCAACACCCCCGAGGACCGCTCGAAGCTCGAGGCTTATCGACGTCTCGCCGCCGCCGAATCCCGCGACAACAAGGTGCTCTTCGGCGGCCGTCTGGGCACCTACCAGTACCTGGACATGCACATGGCCATCGGCGCCGCCCTGTCCGTTTTCGACAACCACGTGCGCACCTACTTCGAGGACGGCAAGCCCATCGACCAGCCGCGCGGGCACTAGGGGCTAAACCTGCGGGGGGACTTGGTCACGCCCGCTCCGCTACCATGACTGCGTGACAATCTTCCTTGTCGTTATCGGCCTCCTCCTTGCCACCACTCTTGTCGCCGCGATCGGCGAACGGACGGGCTTGCCGTGGTCTGCACTGCTCACCATCGTGGTCGCCCCGGTGCTGTTCATCCCAGGCATCGAGACGGTGAGCTTGGACACTGAGCTGATCCTGCCGGTGTTCCTGCCGCCCTTGTTGTGGTCTTTGGCCCGCCGCACGAGTTGGGCCATGATCCGTGCTCAAGTACACGTCGTGCTTGTGATGTCGGTGGTGCTGGTCTTTCTCACTGTCGCGGCATTGACGGCGACGGCGATGTGGCTCATGCCCGGTATTGGTCTTGCAGGGGCGATGGTTCTAGCGGCGGCGATTGCCCCGCCCGACCCAGTGGCTGTTGACGCGGTGGCGGGGCCTGCGGGCATTCCCAAACGCATCACCGGCACTTTGCAGACAGAAGGCCTGTTCAATGACGCGGCCTCCATCGTCGCATTCAACGTGGCGCTCGGCGCCCTAGTCGCTGGGGGCGAGGTCGATTTCGGCGAAGGGTTCCTTAAATTCCTCTACTCTGCTGCCGCCGCCGTGATTATCGGGCTATTGGCAGGCCGTTTGGCGGCAATGTTTGTCAACACCGTTCCCGATTCAGTCATTCGGACTGCTTTCACGTGGGTGCTTCCCTTCGCAATCTTCGTCGCCGCCGAGGAAATTCATGCATCGGGTGTTATCGCAATCGTGATCGCCGCGGTTGAAATGTCATCACGTGCATCGTTCACCGCCGAGGACCGCCTCTCCGGTCAGTCGTTCTGGGAGACGGTGGAATTGCTGTTCACCGGTGTCGCTTTCGGACTCATCGGGATGAGTGTGCGCGACGCGATTGACACTGCCGGGACCAAAGTCATGGAAGCTATCCTCATCGGACTCGCGCTCTCCGCCGTCGCGTTCGTTGTGCGTTTCGCCTGCATGTGGGTGCTCTACCAGTTCAAGAAACGGATGAAACGGACTGACGTTGCCCCGCTGCGGTTGCAGGAAGTGCTGCTTATGACCTGGGCGGGCATGCGCGGCTTGGTCACCTTGGCGCTCGTTCTATCGATTCCCGCCGGAACAACCCTGTACCACCACGAATTCTCCGTCATTGCGCTCAGCGTGCTCACCTTCACAATGGTCATCCCCGGTCTACTTCTGCCCTGGCTGGTGGGCAAACTCGACCTAGACTCCGGACCGGACGCGCAAGGCGACCGGGTCAACGCCGAACTCAATCGGCGGGTGTACGTGGCCGCCCGAAAAGCTGTGCAGCAACATGGCTCCGAGTACGCGCCCGAAGCCTACGACATGGTCCAAGAGTGGCTGAATCTAATGGCGGAGAAGCGGCATGTGGATCCGGAGGGGTCGAAGGAGCGTCGAAAAGCGTTTGCTCAAGCTCGGCAGGCTGCCGCTGATATGCAACGCGTTGCGCTTGAGGCGGCAACCGCGGAGATGCAGCAAGCCCGCCGGGAGCGGCGCTACAACCCCGCGGACGTGGATGCCGTGCTCGACGAGATCGACCGGATGGTCATCGCGAGTGAGCGGGACGCTTTCGCGTCTCCGGGGCAGATGATCGCCCGGCGAGACCCCATGCAGTGATGATGAACGGCAGGGCCATGAACATGAAGCCCGGCATGTGCTTGACCATTTCGTCGATCGTAGCGTTGCCGGTAGCGGGCCATGTCGGGTTTGCCACAGTGAAGAGCAGTGCCAGGACGGTGAGCGGCCAATGCATGGGGGAGTGTGGGCGGCGCACAGTGAGAACGAAGGGGATGAACCAGATCGCGTAGTAGTTCTGCATCAGCCCGCTGACCATGAAGCCGCCGGCGAAGCACACGGCGATCGCCGTGAAGCTGAACATCACCGGGTCGATTTCCTTCCAGCGTTAGAGCGTGACGACGGCCGCCAGTGTCCCCATGAGCGTCAACACCGTCAGTGCCGTCACCGTCGCATCTGACCAGCCGTGCACGATGGCGAGCCCGCCAATGGAATCGTTGAACCGGGGACGGGGTTCGCTCAAATAGGGGACGAGGTTGGTGAAAAACAGTTCGGGCTCGTCGATGGTGAACCAGCCGATGGCGAATGTGACGATGGCGACCAGCGCCGCCACAGCGACGACGGCGACTTGGGCGAACGCCAGCGACACGATGAACAGCACACCGAACTGGGGCTTGATCGACACCGCGATACCTGCGATGATTCCGGCGGCGCACGCCTCCGGGCGGTTGAAGTGGCCCCTCCAGCCGACACCTTTTTCACGCAGTCGCAGTGAAAACCACACGAACAACACCTCGAGCAGCAGCATGAAACCGTTGATATTGGTCAGCGCTAACGTCCACTGGACCGGCTCCGGGGTGATGAAGAAGAAGGACACGGTAAGCGGAAACGCGACGTGGAACCAGCGGCGGGAGACCATCCACGACGCCAATGCGATCGCGCCGATGATCGATGCCGCGCCCAAGTACGCCATCACGGCACGGGCCATGGACTCGGTGGGGAACAGCGCTACCGGTGAGATCAGGACGGTGCCTGCCGGACTGTAGAGATAGTGCGGCATGTCGATCGTGTAGTCCGAGTTGAAGACCGGTTCGCTCGCGAAGTACTTGTTTGCAGCGCTCCAGATCGGCGTGAAGTCCGTTTCCGGGTTCTCTAGCGGGAACATGAACGCCGAACGGAGCAGGACAAAACCCATCAGCGTGTAGAGCAGCGGGATTGCTTCTCGACGGACCGGGTTGGCCGCGGCCGTGGTGGAGCGCCGCTTCGTGGGGAGTCGTCGATAAACACAGCCGGGAGATTAGCACGTCAAAACGGCGCGGCCGGCCGAGAAAAAATGACCGTAAGGTTAACAGCAGCGTTCGCTTAATGGCGCTAAAGTTAACGAACTGTGAACCTAGGTTCCGGGGTCGCGTTCTTGCTAATTATATTCATGCAGAAAGAGCTGCTCAAACGGGTCATACTTATTCAAGAAAGGCCAATACTTGTTGTTCACCAACTATCTGATAAAGTTAACTCCAGGTTAACAACAAGCGAAAGCTTGAAACCTTGCCCCGGGGTACCCCTCGGGCGCACCTTCAATTTCATGGCAATCAGAAACACGAAAGGAGGATGCCATGATCGCAATCAACAATATTTCCAAGGACCTGCACGCTCGGTTCGATGAGGAGCTCGGCGCACACGTCGTCGAGACGATCTTCCGCGACATCTTGAGCGAGCACCTGCAGCGGGCGGACGTTACCGATTGGGTTCCTGTTCTCGCCGGCCGCGACGCAGCTGAAAAGCTCGCGCGCTTCGCAGACGGCACCCTCGATTCCGGTGAAATCTCCGGGTCTCTGATTGCCGCATAACGCGGTCCGAATCTGCCCCGCCCCAGGAGTGTCCTGGTGCGGGGCTTTGAAGTGTCCTGGGTTTAGTTCCGATCATTTCTAGAGAAGGATTGGAATCATGCCAAGGAAGTACAGTGACGAGTTCAAGGCCAAGGCAGTGCGTTTGGCTGAGGACCTCGTTGAGCTCGAAGGGTGTTCGAAATGGGGTGCAGCCGTAGAGATCGGTGAAAAGCTCGGCATTCCAGCGCACACGCTCAACGATTGGCTGAAGCCGAATATGGTCTCATCCGATGTTGAGATTGGCGCCGGCGAGTCAACGGCTGACGAACTGAAGCGGCTGCGGAAAGAGATTAAGGAGCTACGCAGGGCTAATGAGATCTTGAAAACCGCGTCAGCTTTTTTCGCGGCGGAACTCGACCGTCCCACCAGAAGATGATCGAATACATCGATGCGTATCGCGATCGCTTCGGGGTCGAGGCTATCTGTCGCACATTGAAAAAGACAGAATGTGGGTTCATCACCTCTCGCGGTTACCGAGCAGCGAAAACACGAGCACCGTCGGCGAGAAGTTTGTCAGATGCGCTGCTTATTCCTGAATTGGTGAGGGTCTACGAGGACAACTTCAGCGTCTACGGGATCCGCAAGATGTGGAAGGCCATGCAGCGCGCCGGCTGGAACATCGGTCGTGATCAGACCGCGCGTTTGATGAAGCAAGCTGGCATTTACGGCCGCAGGCGTGGCCGCACACCGATGACAACGCTTCGGGCCAACGTGCCAGATTGCCGCCCTGACCTGGTCAACCGTGATTTCACTGCCCCCGCACCGCACCGGTTGTGGGTCGCTGACATTACCTATGTACGCACCTTGTCTGGTTTTGCCTACACCGCGTTTATCACCGATGTGTACTCCAGAAAGATCGTCGGTGTCGCGACCCGGGCGAGCATGCGTACCGATGAACTGCCGCTGGAGGCCTTTGAGCACGCCCTGTATCACGCTGGTGATCTTCGCTCAGAAGGGCTTGTCCACCACAGTGACCGCGGCTCGCAGTATGTGTCGATCCGTTACGGTGAAGCGCTCGCCCAGGCCGGTATCGATCCGTCTGTCGGCACCGTTGGCGACTCCTATGACAACGCGTTGGCTGAAACGGTCAACGGGCTCTACAAAACAGAGCTGATTTATCCCCACCGGCCGTGGGCATCGGTCGGTGAAGTCGAGATTGCCACCCTTCGCTGGGTGCACTGGTGGAACAACCAGCGACTTCATCAATCCCTAGGATATATCACTCCACAGGAGATGGAGGACGCTTACTATCAACGATCAGGCGCTCAAACGTTGGGCGTTAAATAAGCGGAACGAAAACCAGGACGCTTCACTTTTTGCTCTCTATGCCTTTACTGGTTCGCGGGAATCAGCGAAGTTATCGGTGTCCGCCCAGTCCTCGACGGGCGGGCGGGGGATCAGCGAATCATCGCGCCGCGTCATGGAGTGGTTATCCGAAATATAGGCGGAACCGTCGCCCATGAAGAAGCAGATCTGCTTGCCATGCCGCTCGATGAGTGCCCAGCCGTCCGTGACTAGCGAATGACATGCGCTGCACAAAGGGATCAGATTGTCCAAGTCAGTCTTTCCACCGTCTGCCCATTCCTTCATGTGGTGGATTTCAATGAAGCGGGTGTGCGTGCAGCCGGGCATTGCACACTGGTGGCCCCACATCGTCATCAGCGCGTTGACCTGCGCGTCAGTGGCGAAACGCTGTGCGCGGCCGACGTTGAGGATGAGTCCGGAGCTATCACAGACGTTGAGGCGGCTCATGCCATTGGCGACGAGGTTCGCCAGCGCCGCGGAAGGAACCTTCGGCGCCGCCGGCATGTAGGCGTGGCCGTCTGCGTTCAGCACGATGTTGACGTGCGCGCCAGGAGTGCGCAGCGTGTTCGTCGCCTTGGTGCGCACCATGTTCACGATGCCCATGAAGGACTGCAGGAGCGAACGGCCGATCGGCATGCCGTAGCCGGACACCGTCTGGCGGGCGGGCCGGGTTTCTTCGGCGGCGGCCTGCTGCTCGGCGTGATCCTGCTCGTAATAGGCCATTTCTCCGATCTTCAGTGCGGCTTTGAAGCAGCTTCCCTCCGTCCCGCTCATGACCCCTTCAACGGCCACGTCGCCATTGGGGAGGTCCTTGACGCGCAGGTAGCGCTCGGGTTGCTCCTCTTTAGGCTCCTTAGCGTCGTGGCCGGCGAGATACTTCTTCATCTGTTCGTGGCCGAGTTCCTTGGCCAGTTCGACGAGTTCAACCTCGTTGTCGGTGGTGAGGTACTTCAGCAGCAGGCGGACCGTGGAGTAATCGATCTCAGCGGCGCGGAATGCGTCCATGAGGAAGGTGAAATGCACGGCCTGTTTGGCGACGCGCAGCCATTCGTAAGCGGTGGAGAAGGCGATGCCGAATTCGCGGACGAGCCAGGACGAAGTGGAGGAAGCGCCGAAGGTCTTGGCGAATTCATTGACATCAAAGTCGTAGATCAGTTGGAGCAGCTCAGCCTTGCTCTTAGTTAGCGACTGCACGAGATATCGGATTCGGTCGACGAGGAGGATTACGTCTTTATCATATTTGAGAGTACGCATGTATCTACCTGCCGTTTTGTGGTTTGTTTTGGTGGTTGAATGAACTGTACAAAACGGGGTGAACCATGGAACCTGGTCGGACCTTTCGTCCTGTGGATAACTCCTTCGACGATGGGCCGGACACTATGCGCTGCATAGTTCCTGCGCTTTTGCGGGTGGTGGAGGTGATAGCGGTAAGGGGCGCTGAAATCAGGTGCACGTGTCGTCGATAAGCATGCGCGCTATGCGCTGCATAGTTCCTGCGGTTTTCAGCGTGTATTACGGTCCTGGCCCCGCGCGCCGGGGAATGGCATGTCGGTGGCAGCTATTACGCTTGAGGCCGTGAATGACATGAAAGCTGTCGATGTCCTGCAACGCATTCTGCTGCCCCGGAAGGGTGAGCCGCACGATGTGCGAATGCTCTACCTGATCGAGTCGGAGCAGAACACACAGCGTGTGAGCTGGCCGGACCGTTCGCGTGTGAGTGTGCCGGAAGGCGCAGAGGTCTCGTTCCAGACCTACTTCAACGCGTTCCCCGCCTCCTATTGGCGGCGCTGGTCACAGCTGGACACGGTGGTGCTGGCCATGGATGTGGAAGGCGCGGCGACGATCTCGGTGTACCGCTCAAAGCACGACGGCACCCGCATCTCGGTGCTCAACGTCGATGCGGCCGATGAGCGGGTGGAGATTCCGTTGCCGCTGCGCAATTTCGAGGACGGCGGCTGGCTCTGGTTCGATGTGACGACGGAGACGGGGCAGGGGGAGACGTCGATAAGCAATGCTGGCTGGTACGCGCCGTGCGCGCCGGGCGAACAGACGCTGCCGGACGGCACGACGATCGCGCCTGCAGAGAAGAAGGTCGCCGTGGGCATCCCCACTTTCAACCGCCCGCGCGACGCGGTCAATGCGCTGCATGCGCTGGCGGAGGACCCGCTGGTCCTGGGGGCAATCACGGATGTGCTCATGCCGGACCAGGGCAACCAGCACCCGGCGGATGAGCCGGACTTCGCGGAGGCGGAGGATAAGCTCGGCGGCCGGTTGAAGATTTTCAGTCAGGGCAACCTAGGCGGATCCGGCGGCTACTCCCGCATCATGTACGAGGCGCTGCACCAGACGGATGCGCCGTTCATCTTGTACATGGACGACGATATTGCCATCGAGCCAGACTCGATTCTGCGCGCGGTACAGGCGGCACGGTATGCGAAAAGTCCGATCCTGGTGGGCGGTCAGATGCTCAACCTGCAGGATCGCAGCCAGCTGCGCACCTCCGGCGAGCAGGTCAACCGCGCCGACTTCATGTGGGGCGCGGCGCCGCACGCGGTGTACGACCACGACTTTGCCAAGTATCCGCTGGGCTACCTGGGCACCCAGGAAGAAGAGCTCGACCCGCGTAAGATCACGTCGCGCGCGTTGCACAGGCGTATCGACGTCGAGTTCAACGGCTGGTGGATGTGCCTCTTCCCGCGCGTCGTCGCGGAGCGGATGGGGCTGCCGCTGCCGCTGTTCATCAAGTGGGACGACACCGAGTACTCATTGCGCGCAGGGAAAGCGGGCTTTCCGACGGTCACCTGGCCGGGCGCCGCCATCTGGCACATGGCCTGGGCGGACAAGGACGACGCGATCGACTGGCAGGCGTATTTCCACCTGCGCAACCGCCTCATCGTGGCGTCGATGTACCACGACGGCGACCCGAATGGCCTGCTCAAGTCCATGCTGAAGTCGAGCTACAAGCACATCATGTGTATGGAGTACTCGACGCTGGCGATCCAGATCGAGGCCATGAAGGACTTCCTCGCTGGCCCGGATCAACTCTTCGACATTCTCGAGTCCTCGCTGCCGCGCATCCAGGGCATCCGCAAGGACTACAGCGACGCTCAGGTCATCGAGTCCGCGTCCGACCTGCCCGCGCCGACGGGCGCGCCGGGCGTACCCACGCATGTCATCGGTGGGCGCTTGGCCAAGATTAAGAAGATCCCGTGGGCCATCAAGTCCCTGCGCCACCTGACCAAGGCCGAGGACCGCGCGCACTGGGAGGCGCCACAGCTCAACCTCACGGCCGAGGAGGCGCGCTGGTACACGCTGTCCCGCGTCGATTCCGCGACGGTGTCCACCGCCGGCGGCACGGGCGTGGCCTTCCGTAAGCGCGATAAGCAGCTGGCCAGCGACTTGCTGGAGGAGACGAAGGCGCTGCACAAGCAGATCAAGGAGCAGTGGCCGGGGCTCACCCGCGCATACCGCGAAGCCAAGCCAGAGCTGACCAGCCACGAGAACTGGGAGAAAATCTTCAATGAGCAATAGCAACTCCCTGACCTCCGCGGAGGTGCGCATCCTGCACGAGCTCCAGGGCGTGCTTTTCGACGCCCCCGGGGTCCTGCCCGCGGCACGCGGCATGAGCTTTTTCGGCGAACACGCCCTCGGATGGATGGGGATCGCTGGGGCGGGGGCGGCCGTCGATAGGCGGCGCCGCCGCAAGTGGCTGGCCATGGGGGCGGGCGCGTTCACGGCGCACGCGGCGTCGGTGGTGCTCAAGCGCATTGTCCGTCGCCGTCGCCCGGACGACCCGAGCGTGAGGATCGGTGTGGGAACCCCGTCGAAGATGAGCTTCCCGTCCTCGCACGCGACGTCGACAAGCGCCGCGATGGTCCACTTGGCCGACATCACTGGGTCGAAACTCCCGTACGCCGGAATTCCAATTATGATGACCTCCCGCATGGTCCTGGGGGTGCACTACCCCACGGACACCCTGGCCGGCGCGCTGCTCGGCATCGGGGTGGCACGAGCCGCAATCAACATTGAGAGGCGAACAGCGTGACGCAGCCTGTAGACGAGCCGTTTCTGAAATCCGAGCCCCACACCGAGGGCGTCGAGTACAACCGGAAAAAGAATCCGCCGAAGAACCTGCCGGACGCGATGATCAAGGGTCTGCGCCCGAAGCAGTGGGTCAAGAACGTCCTCGTTCTCGCCGCGCCGTTGGCGGCGGGGGCGGATTCGTTCACCTCGCGCACCTTCATCGACATCGCACTCGCATTCGTCGTCTTCTGCTTCGGCGCGTCCTCGATCTACTTGGTCAACGACGCCCGCGACGTGGAAGCGGACCGTGAGCACCCCACGAAGCGTTTCCGCCCGATCGCCTCGGGGATGCTGCCGATCAACCTGGCGTACGTCATGTCGGTGGTGCTCATCGCGCTGGCGATCGGACTGTCGTTCCTGGCCACGGATGGTCCGGCGCTGGCGACGGTCGTCGGCGTGTACATCGCGCTGCAGCTGGGTTATTGCTTCGGCTGGAAGCACATCCCGGTGATCGACATTGCGCTGGTTTCTTCGGGCTTCATGCTCCGCGCGATGGCCGGCGGTGTCGCGGCTGGAATCGATCTCTCGCAGTGGTTCCTGCTGGTCGCGGCGTTCGGATCGCTGTTCATGGCCTCCGGCAAGCGCTACGCGGAGCTGCTGCTCGCCGAGCGCACGGGCGCGAAAATCCGCAAGTCGTTGCAGGGCTACACGCAGACCTACCTGCGTTTCGTGTGGACGCTGTCCGCAACGGCGGTGGTCATGTCCTACGCGCTGTGGGGCTTCACGCTTAGCGACGGCGTCGATGAAGGCCAGGGACTCTGGTACCAAATTTCGATGGTGCCGTTCATCATCGCCATCCTGCGCTACGCCGCAGAAGTCGACAGCGGCAACGGCGGCGCCCCGGATGAGATCGCGCTCGAGGACCGCGTCCTGCAGGCACTCGCCCTGCTGTGGATCCTCGCCATCGTGATGGCTGTCTATGTTGCGCCCGCCATGGGCTAATATGTCGCGCATGGAAAAACGCGCCCGCATATCGCTGCTTGTTTCGGCAGCGCTAGCGGGCGTACTCGCATTTTCAGGCGGGTGGGCACGCCGCTGGATCAGTGACGACGGCCTGATCGTCCTGCGCACCGTGCGCAATATTTTGGCGGGCAACGGGCCTGTCTTTAATATCGGCGAGCGCGTGGAGACGAACACCTCGACGCTTTGGCAGTACCTCATCGTGGCGTTCAGCTGGGTGCCCGGCATGCGGCTGGAAGACGTGGCCATGTGGCTGGCGCTCATCTTGACCGTGGTCGGCGTGGTCGCGGCGACAATGGGGTCGGGAAAGCTGTGGCAGCGCGTGCACCCGGGTCTCGTCGCACCGTTCGGTGTGCTCATCTATCTGGCACTGCCGCCTGCGCGGGATTTCGCCACCTCCGGCCTGGAGTGGGGGCTGTCCCTGACCTGGATCGGCGTGTGGTGGGCGCTTCTGGTCAGGTGGTCGGCTGACGGGCGGGCGCAGCTGTGGCTGGCGTTCTGGGCTGGCCTGTCGTGGCTGGTCCGACCGGAACTGGCGCTGTACGGCGGCATCACCGGGATTGTCCTGCTGGCGGCCAACCGGCGCGACTGGAAGCAGATCGGGCTGATTCTGGCGGCGGCGCTGCCGGTGCCGGCGGGCTACGAGATCTTCCGCATGGGCTACTACGGCCTGCTCACCCCGCACACCGCGGTGGCGAAGTCGGCATCGGGAGCGTACTGGGGGACAGGTGCGCGCTACGTGTGGGACACGGTCAGCCCGTACGCGCTGTGGGCTCCGGTGCTCGTCGCGGCGGCGCTCGGCATCTACTGGGCGCTGCGCCTGTCGTCGCGGGAGAAGCTCGTGGCGGCCGTCGCGGTCGGCTGCGGGCTGCTGCACCTGCTCTACGTGGTGCGCGTGGGCGGCGACTTCATGCACGGGCGCATGGTGCTCCTGCCGTTGTTCGCCATGCTGCTGCCGGTCGCCGCGGTGCCGCTGACGCTGGTGGGCGGCATCTGCGCCGCGGCGGCGGCTCTGTGGGCGGGCATCGTTGTCGCGCGTGGCCACGACTTGGGCTTCGAGCCTTTCGAGGACGGCCCGGAGAACCTCACCATCGTCGACGAGCGCGAATTCTGGACGGCGGTGCTGCTGCGCGAATCCGGCAACCCGCCGCGGTACGCCGAGGATTTCTTAACCAGCGACCTGATGAACGGGTGGACAGACGGCGTGGCTCAAGCGGAGGAGGAGAACTCTGGCGCGCTCGCGATCATCCTCAAGCAGAAGGACCCGTTCGTCTACGACTGGCTTCCGCTGGACCGCGTGTCCAAGGACTCGGACCTGCAGAACCTCGCACCTACGGCCTACCTGATCAACTTGGGCATGGTCAGCGCGAACTCGGATCTGAATATGCGCGTGCTCGACGACGTCGGGTTGGCCACCCCTCTCGCCGCGCGCCAGCCCCGCATCGAGGGCGGCCGGATCGGCCACGACAAGCACCTTCCCGGCCACTGGAAATTCGCCGACACGGCTGCGGACACTGGGGCGCTGCTGGGCGACATCGACGCGCAGAAAGTGCGGGAAGCGCGCGCCGCGCTGCGCACCCCGGAGATTGCGGAGTTGCTGGCCACCTCCCGTGAACCGATGAGTCCCCGCCGGTTCGCCGAGAACATGAGGTTCGCGTTAACAAAAGGGCGGACCTTGGAGATCGCCGAAGACCCGGCGGTGTACCTCGACGACGAGACCCTCGCGCGCATTGAGGGTGGTGAAGACGTAGGTTTGTCCGGTCAGCGTATCGCCTGGCCAGTTCAATAGCTGGAACCAAAATTCAGCCGTTGATAACATCACCGTAACGCTTTGCGATACACCTGTGTGTAATCCGAAAAATTCCTGACCTATCTGATTGGTGGACACATGAACGCGATTTCTTCCGTGCGCCGCACGCTGATCGCTCTCGTCGTGGCAGTCGCCGCGGCGATGACGCTCATGATGGCTGCTCCCGGTGACGCGGAGGCAGCAGATAACCGTGGCTGGCTACGCCCTGATGCGACGGGTCACTGCACCTGGGACCCGGTGAAGTACTGGGTTCAGCGATGCGATGTTTATTCCCCGGCCATGGGCCGCAACATCCCGGTCCAGATTGTTCCGGCCGCACGCGGCGGCAACGCGGGCCTGTACCTCCTCGATGGTCTGCGCGCCACGGAGCGCACCAACGCGTGGGTCAAGGACGTCAACGCGGCCGCCGTGTACGGAGGCTCGAATATCACACTGGTCATGCCGATCGGCGGCGAGGCATCCTTCTACGCCGACTGGGCGAACGACCCGAAGTACGGCGACGGCAAGCCTTACAAGTGGGAGACGTTCCTGACCCGTGAGCTGCCGGGCTACCTACAGCGGCACTTCGGTGTCGCGCCGAACAACAACTCCATCATCGGCCTGTCCATGGGCGGCACCGGCGCGATGAACCTGGCCGCGAAGCACCCGAACCAGTTCCGCCAGGTGCTGTCCTTCTCCGGCTACCTGACCACCACGTTGCCGGGTATGCAGACGATGCTGCGCCTGGCGCTGCTGGATGCCGGCGGCTACAACCTGAACGCGATGTACGGTTCCATGATCAACCCGAACCGTTTCGCCAATGACCCGTTCCTGAATATGCAGGGGCTGCGCAACAGTGATGTTTATATCTCCGCCGGTTCCGGCGTTCCTGGCCCAGCCGACGCGAAGTACCTGCCGGAGCACCAGGCAGCCGGCGCAGCGCTCGAGTTCGGCGCAATGATCTCCAGCCGCGTCTGGGAGGCGAAGGCCCGTGCCCAGGGCCTCCGCGTCACCTCCGACTATCCGGCGCAGGGTCTGCACAACTGGGACCAGTTCGGTTACCAGCTGAACAAGACGAAGGGCCGTGTGCTCACGCACATGAACGCTTGGTAAGAGTGAGCGCCTGAAACCCTGGTGAACGGTGACTTCAGACACAATTGAGGTCATTGTTTCCCAGGGTTTTTCTGTGTTCACGGCGTGTCGTCCTGTAAAGTCTCAAGTGAAACTTAAACTTCATCACGAAGACCGGGCCCGGCCTGGGGGAGGGGAACCCCCAGGGCGGAGCGCCCGTTAGTCCGCTGTACCGTCAACTAACCAAAGGCTCTAACATGCGCTTTTCACCCCGACGTTCTCCCCGCAAGGTCACCAAGGGCCAGTTGCTCGCAGTCGCCGCAGTTCCCACAGCACTCGCTGTCGGGGTAGCCGTCGTGCCGGCTGTCGCGCAGAACAGCTCTTCTGGTTTGTCCAGCTCCCTGTCCTCTGGCCGCGGCATCTCTGACGGTCTGCGTCCTTCCGATCCGCCGCCGCGCACCCCGATCGAGGTCGATGAGCACCCGCAGATCCCGGGCCTGCCGGAAGGCGTGTCCGTGGACCGCATCGAGTGGCTGACGCAACGCCGCGTCGCTGTGTTCATCAACTCTCCGTCGATGCCGGAGCAGCCGATCCAGGTGCAGATCCTGCTGGCGCGCGACTGGCACTCCAACCCGCAGGCCAAGTTCCCTGAGGTGTGGGCGCTTGACGGTCTGCGCGCGCGTGACGACGAGAGCGGCTGGACCATCGAGACCAACATCGAGCAGTTCTACGCGGACAAGAACGTCAACGTGATCATGCCGGTGGGCGGCGAGTCCTCCTTCTACTCGGACTGGCAGAAGCCGAACAATGGCAAGAACTACAAGTGGGAGACCTTCCTGACCAAGGAGCTCGTCCCGCTGCTGAACGAGAAATACCGCTCCAACGGGAAGCGCGCTGTCGTCGGCCTGTCCATGGGTGGCACCGCCGCAGTCAACTTGGCGGAGCGCAACCCGCACCTGTTCAACTTCGTGGGTTCTTTCTCCGGCTACTTGGACACCACCACCTCCGGTATGCCGCTGGCCATCAAGGCCGCACAGAAGGACGCTGGCGGCTACGACTCGGAGGCGATGTGGGGTCCGCTGGGCTCCCAGGACTGGATTGACCACGACCCGAAGCTGGGAATCGAGAACCTCAAGGGCAAGACCGTCTACGTTTCCGCCGGCTCTGGCCAGGACGACTACGGCAAGCCCGGTTCCGTGGCCACCGGCCCGGCAGTTCCGGCCGGTGTGGGCCTGGAGGTCATCTCCCGCATGTCCTCCCAGACCTTCGAGCGCTACGCCAAGCAGGCGGGCGTGCCCATCATCACCCGCTACCGCCCGTCCGGTGTCCACGCGTGGGACTACTGGCAGTTCGAGATGACCCAGGCGTGGCCGCACATCGCGGATGCCCTCGAGGTCTCCGAAGCGGACCGCGGCGCCGACTGCACCCCGGTCGGTGCGATCGCTGAGGCCACCAAGAGCGGTGTCATCGGCAGCTGCGTGACCAATGAATACGACGTCGCCGGCGGCAAGGGCAAGGCTGAGGAATTCCGCGGCGGCACCGCATTCTGGTCCCCGGGGACCGGCGCGCAGATCGTGTTCGGCGCCATCCTGGCTAAGTACAACGAGCTGGGCGGCCCGGCTGGCTGGCTCGGCTTCCCGAAGACGGGCGAGCTGAAGACCCCGGACGGCAAGGGACGCTACGTCCACTTCGAGCACGGCTCCGTCTACTGGACCCCGAACACCGGGGCCCAGGCGATCCCGGGTGACATGTTCGCGGCGTGGGGCGCTTCCGGCTACGAGCGCGGCCCGCTCGGTTACCCGGTGCAGGAGGCGCAGGCGGCCGGAGGCGGCTACGTGCAGAAGTTCGAGAAGGGCTACCTTTCCCGCAACCCGGAGAAGGACGGCAAGACCGACCACTTCATGGTCTACGGCGCCATCGGCGCGAAGTACGGCGAGTTGGGCGGCGCCCGCTCCGACCTCGGCTTCCCGACCGGCAACGAGAAGAAGGTCAACGGCGGCTTCTTCCAGGAGTTCGAGCACGGCAACATCTACTGGTCCCCGGCTTCCGGTGCGCACGTGATCTACTACGGCGAGATCTTCGACCACTGGGGCAAGAACGGCTGGGAGCAGGGCAAGTTCGGCTGGCCGACCACGGACATGAAGGACATCCCGACTGGCGGAAAGACCATCTCCTTCCAGAACGGCACGCTGGACCTCGTCTTCGGCCAGGTCCGCGAGCGCAAGAACTAGGTGGAAGAGCTGAGCAGTATGCGGAAAACAGCTATGGCGGCGGTACTCGCCGCGGCGGGGCTGAGTCTCGCCGCGTGCGGGGGCGCGACCGTGGAAAGCGACGATGTAACCGCTACGCCGTCCAGCTCCGCGCCGGCCACGGAATCGGCTACGGAGACAACGGGGACCGAAACGGCCACCGAGTCCAGCTCGGCAGCGGCGGCGCCGGCAGCTCCCGCCGACGACCCGGCTGCCGGTGAAGGCGCGGCCAGCGAGGTGGAGAACACCCCGGACGCGGCGCCCATGCGTCCGGAGAAAGACCAGGCGTACCTGGAAGCTCTACGCCAAGGCGGAGTGAACGTCGAGGGAAATGAGGAGCAACTGATAGGTACGGGTCGTACGATTTGCGGCGGAAGTACCGTCACGCGTGATGCCGTGGCCGGCCAGCTCATTGAGCAGCAGGCGACGCAATTGAAGGTGGAGGAGCTGTCCAAGCTCATCGAATCCGCGGCACGCGACAACCTCTGCTAGAAAGCTAGAAGGAGGGCCGCACGCCCGTGCGCACCCGCAGAATTCTCACGATCATCGCCGCTCTCGCCGTCATCGGCGTCATCGCGTTCGGGGCGGCCCAGTGGCTCGGCCCGGGCGAAGACCCGGTGCAGCCGTTCAAACCGGAACCCGGCCCCACCAAGGCGGCGGAGCCGGACTGGTGCCCAGAGGTGGAGGTCATCTCTGCCCCGGGCACGTGGGAGTCGTCGAAGGATGACGACCCGTTCGCGCCGAAGGCGAATCCGTACAGCTTCATGTTGTCGATCACGAACCCGCTGCAGCAGCAGTACGACATCAACCATGTCCGAGTGTGGACGTTGCCGTACACCGCCCAGTTCAAGAACATCCAGACGGCGCACGGCCGCGCGGAGATGAGCTACGACGATTCCCGCAACGAAGGCACCGGCCGCCTGAACGCGGAGCTGCGCTTCATTCACGAGACGTGCCCGTCCACAGATTTCGTGCTCGCGGGGTTCTCCCAGGGCGCGGTGATCGTGGGCGATATCGCCAGCGACATCGGCAACGAGCGGGGCGTGATCCCGCCGGAAAAGGTGCGCGGGGCAGTGATGATTGCTGACGGACGCCGCGAAAACGGCGTGGGCATCAACCCGGGCAACCCGGTGGGCGGCATCGGCGCGGAGATCGCGCTACAGCCGTTGAACCGTGTCGTCCAGACGGTTGTGCCCGGCGCGACCATGCGGGGAGCCCGCGACGGTGGCTTCGGCGCGCTCAACGACCGGGCGGTGGAGATCTGCGCGCCCGATGATTCGGTGTGCGACGCGCCGCAGGATGTCGGGGATGCGCTCGGCCGGGCGCGTGAACTCGTCGCAGCGAACGGCGTGCACGCGATGTACGCGACAAATCCGAATGTGATTCCTGGCACCACAGCGAGCGAATGGTCCGTAGAGTGGATTCGCGGAACTATCGACAACAAAAACTAATTTTCACAACCAAGGAGCCCCATGGATCTCGAACAGCTGCTGTACCAGTTCTACGACGACGACAAGATCGCCTTGCCGCCGGAGCTGTCCCTGTTCCAGTTGTGCGAGATGCTCTACCAGGGCAGCAAGGAAATGGGCACCGGTGAGGTGCACCAGCTGCGGTACTGGGACTTCTCGGAGGACCGCGAAGGCGTGGCCGTGGATTACACCCGCGACGAAGTGATCACCCGCATTAAGGCGGTCGCCGCGCGCCTGCAGCAGACCGGCCAGCCGGGCAACCGCGTAGCCATCATGGCGGCGAATTCGCCCGAGTACCTATTCGCGTTCATGGGCGCGATCTACGCCGGCCAGGTGCCTGTGCCGCTGTACGACCCGAATGAGCCGGGTCACGGCGAGCAGCTCACCGCGGTGCTGGCGGATTCGAAGGCGGCGGCGGTGCTGACCAACAACGCCGGTGCCAAGGCGGTCCGCGAGTTCTTCGCCGAGGTGCCGCGCGCGGAGCGTCCGCGCATCCTGGTCGTCGACGCGCTGCCGGATTCGCTCGCGGAGTCCTGGACCGCGCCGGCGGAGCCGACGGAGTTGGACGCTGTCGACGAGGTCGCATTCCTGCAGTACACCTCCGGCTCCACCCGTCTGCCGGCCGGCGTGGTGCTGACTCACCGCGCGATTTTGACGAATGTGCTGCAGATCTACGACGCGGTCGAGCTGAAGATGCCGCTGCGACTGTCCACGTGGTTGCCGCTGCACCACGACATGGGCATCATTCTCACCGTCTTCGTCACCATCATGGGCATTGAATTCGAGCTTATGGGGCCGCGCGACTTCATCCAGCAGCCGAAGCGTTGGCTCGACCAGATCAACCGTCGCGAGGACGACGACGAGACGTTCGTCTACACCGTCGTGCCCAACTTCGCACTGGATTTGGCATCCCGCTATGCCGCGCCGGAGAACCCCGGTGACTACGATCTTTCCGCGCTGGACGGGCTCCTCATCGGCTCCGAGCCGGTGACCAAGGCCGCGGTGGATGCGTTCGTGGAGACCTTCGGCCCGTCGAAGCTCGACCCGCAGGTGCTCCGTCCGTCGTACGGTCTGGCGGAGGCCACGCTGATCGTCTCCACTCCGCAGACTCACGAGCGTCCGTTCTTCAAGACCTTCGACCGCGAGCAGGTCGGTGCCGGCCGCGTTGTGGAGGCCGAGGACGGAATCCCCTTCGCCTCCAACGGCCAGCCGGTCCCAGACATGCGCTTCGCCATCGTCGACCCGGAGACCCACGAGGAGGTCGAAGAAGGGACCATCGGCGAGCTGTGGCTGCAGGGCGACAACGTCGCCGCCGGCTACGAAGGGCGCGAGGACGACACGAAGAAGACCTTCGGCAACACGCTGCGCGGGGAGGGCGGTTGGCTGGCCACGGGCGATCTCGTCGCTTTCCACCAGGGCCACCTCTACATCACCGGACGTTTGAAGGACCTGGTGGTCATCGCCGGGCGCAACCACTACCCGCAGGATATTGAGGCCACGGTCATGGAGGCGTCCGACCATGTCCGCCCGGATTCGGTGGCGGCGTTCGCGGTGCCGGGGGAGGATGCCGAAAAGCTCGTGCTCCTCGTGGAACGCGTGGAGGGCGCGGAAGAGGCCTCCGACGCGCTCGCCGAGGACGCGATCCGCGCGGCGGTGACGAACAAGCACGGCATCAGTCCGGAAATCGTGCGTTTCTACGCGCCGAACGAGATCGCGCGCTCTAGCTCTGGCAAGATTGCCCGCGTGGTCAACCGCGCAAAGTTCCTGCGGGAAAACTAGGACGTTAACGCGTGGGACTTACAGGCCGATAAGTAGGCCGTAAGAATTTACAGCGAAAGAACGAGAGAAGGGGCGTGAGGCTTAAGCCATGACGGAAAGCGAGCTCACCACCTGGTTGCAGTCGTGGATCTCCGATGCGACGGGGGCTGACACTGTCGATCCGTCTGTTCCGCTGGATAACCTCGGTCTTTCCTCGCGCGACGTGGTCGTGCTGTCCGGCGAGCTCGAGCGGCTCCTGGACATCAAGCTCGACCCGACGGTCGCGTACCAGTACCCGACGGTGGAAGCACTCGCGCACGGCCTGCTCGCTCCGACGGCAACCGGTGCACAGCGCTTGTCGACGTCCGGTCCCGCCTTTCCCGCCCAGCGCACAGCCGGCCTGGGCTCCGGCGACATCGCCATCGTCGGCCGCGCCGGCCGTTTCCCGGGTGCGCAGAATGTCGACGAATTCTGGGATCTGCTCGTCTCCGGCCAGTCGGTCACCGGACCGTTGCCGGAGGGCCGCTGGACCGAATACTCGCAGGACCCGGTGATGTCGGCGAAGATGCGCGAGCAGAATATCCAGGGCGGCTACCTGGACGACATCCGCACCTTCGACAACGAATTCTTCGGCCTGTCCCCGCTTGAGGCGGAGAACATGGACCCGCAGCAGCGCATCATGCTGGAGCTGGCGTGGGAGGCGCTCGAGGACGCGCACATCCCGGCTAACCGGCTGCGCGGGGAGTCCGTCGGTGTGTTCGTGGGGTCGTCCTCGAACGACTACGGCATGCTGATCACCTCCGACCCGGCTTCGGCGCACCCGTACGCGCTGACCGGCACGTCGAGCGCGGTGATCCCGAACCGTATTTCCTACGCTTTCGATTTCCGCGGGCCGTCGATGAATGTGGACACGGCCTGCTCGTCGTCCCTGGTATCGGTCCACCACGCCGTGCGCGCGCTGCGCGGCGGCGAATCCGACGTGGCCCTGGCCGGCGGCGTGAATATCCTCGCCTCCCCGTTCATCTCCACTGCCTTCGCTGAACTCGGCGTGATCAGCCCGTCCGGGAAGATCAGCGCGTTTTCCGACGATGCCGACGGCTTCGTCCGCGCGGAGGCGGCGGGATTCATCGTGCTCAAGCGCGTTGAGGATGCAATTGCCGACGGCGACGAGGTCCTCGCCGTGATCAAGGGCTCGGCGACCAATTCCGACGGCCACTCCAACGGTCTCACCGCCCCCAACCCGGAGGCCCAGGTGGACGTGCTGCGCCGCGCCTACGCCGATGCGGGCATCGACCCGGCTGCGGTGGACCTGGTGGAGGCGCACGGCACCGGCACGGCGCTCGGCGACCCGATCGAGGCGACTGCGCTCGGCCAGGTGCTCGGTGCGGGGCGTGCCGATGCGGATCCGTTGCTGCTCGGCTCGGCGAAGTCGAATATCGGCCACTCCGAGTCCGCTGCTGGCGTGGTGGCCATGATCAAGGTGATCGAGGCCCTGACCCGCAGCACAGTTCCTCCGACGGCGAATTTCACCACCGGCAACAAGTTCATCGACTTCGACGCGACGAAGATTGAGGTCGTCGAGGATCCCCGTGAGTGGCCCGAGTACTCCGGCCGCCGCATTGCCGGCGTGTCCGGCTTCGGTTTCGGCGGCACCAACGCCCACATCGTGGTCAGCGACTTCGACCCGGCGGAATACGATGTTCCCGCCCGCGTGCCGTCTGCCGGCCTGGTCGACCCGGCCAACCCGGACACGGTGCTGCTGCCGGTCTCGGGGTTGCTGCCGTCGCGCCGCCGTGAGTTGGCCGCCGCTGTGGCGGAATCCCTGACCGATGGCACCGACCTGCGCGCCGTCGCCCGCACCCTGGCCGGCCGCAACCACGGCCGTTCCCGCGCGGTGGTCACCGCCTCCACCGTGGAGGAAGCGCGCAAGCGTCTCGGCTACGTCGCTGAGGGCAAGGTCACCCAGGGCGTGGCGGCGGCGGATGCGCCGTCGCCCGCTGGCCCGGTCTTCGTCTACTCCGGTTTCGGCTCCCAGCACCGCAAGATGGTCAAGCCGCTGGTGGAGCTATCACCGGCGTTCCGCG
Source organism: Corynebacterium sp. P4-C1 (assembly GCF_030503595.1). Classification (NCBI taxonomy): domain Bacteria; kingdom Bacillati; phylum Actinomycetota; class Actinomycetes; order Mycobacteriales; family Corynebacteriaceae; genus Corynebacterium; species Corynebacterium sp. P4-C1. The sequence goes on from NZ_CP129966.1 coordinate 1,856,140, forward strand.
CCCGGATCCAGGAACTGGACAAGGTCGTTGAGTTCGAATCCGGCTGGTCGATGCTGGACATCATTCTCGACGACGAGCAGACCTACGACACGGAAACCGGCCAGGTCACCGTCACCGCCATTCAGATTGCGCTGACGGACTTGCTGGCCAGCTACGGCATCACCCCGGCCGCCACCATGGGAATGTCCATGGGCGAGATTGCCGCGGCATATGCTGCCGACGGCTTGAGCGCCGAGGACGCCATGCTGATCGCCTGCACCCGCGCTCGCCTGATGGGCGAGGGTGAGAAGACCGTCGAGGGCACCGAGCAGGAAGGCGCGATGGCCGTGGTGGAGTTGTCGCGGGAGGAGCTTGAGGGCTTCGTCGATAAGCACCCGGAAGCTGCCGGTGTCGAGCCCGCCGTCTACGCGGGCCCGGGCATGACCACGGTGGGTGGCCCCGGAAAGGCCGTGGACTACCTGGTCGCGGCGCTCGAAGAGGAGAGCAAGTTCGCGCGCAAGTTGAATGTTCGCGGCGCGGGCCACACGAGCATGCTCGACCCGATTCTCGGCGAGCTCGCCGGCGACATCGCGGGCATCGAACCGAAACCGCTCCGGATCCCGCACTTCGGCTCCGTCGACGGCACTCACCGTGTCGGCGAGACGATCCATGACGTGGACTACTGGATCCGCATGACGCGCCAGCCGGTGCTGTTCCAGGACGCCACCGAGGCCGCGCTCGCCGCGGGCCACACGATCCTGGTGGAGATCTCCCCGAACCCGGTGGCGATCATGGGCATGATGAACACGGCGTTCACCGTGGGCAAGCCCGACACCCAGCTGCTCTTCGCCCTCAAGCGCAAGGAGAGCGAGCCAGGCACGCTGCTCGATCTCGCCGCCAAGCTCTACGTTTCCGGCATGCCGGTGGACTTCGCCGCGCTCGCCGGCGACGGTGCCCGCGCCGACGTTCCACACACGCCGCTGCACCGCAACGAACTGTGGACATCCGCGCGCCCGAGCTCCTCCGGCTCCGGCCCGCTCGGCGCGAAGGTGACCCTGCCGGACGGCACGATCGTCTACGCGGCGCCGGCCGACCAGATCTTCTCCGCGATGCAGATCGTGGAGCTCGCCGCCGCCGAGGTCGATGCGAAGGCCAACGTCGTCGCGGTCGAGGAGCGTGCGCCGCTGCCCGCAGCCGGCGAACTGACCACCATGGTCCGCCGTGGCTTGGGCGGGTTGACCATCACTGTCTACAACGGCGCGATCCTCGTTGCGGAAGGCTTCGCCTCCACGCTGGACCTGGGCCAGGCGACGCTTCCGGGCGTGACCGAAGCACCGCAGCCGGCGCCGGAGGTGAAGGCCGCCCGCGAGCAGCTGATCCGCGGCGCCACCGACGACATCGATGTCGTGCGGTGGGACCCGGCGACCGAGACCGTTGAGGAGCGTCTCCGCGCGATCGTGTCCGAATCGATGGGCTACGACGTCGACGACTTGCCCGACGAACTTCCGCTGATCGACCTCGGGCTCGACTCCCTGATGGGCATGCGCATCAAGAACCGTGTCGAGAACGACTTCCAGATCCCGCCGCTGCAGGTGCAGGCGCTCCGCGAGGCGTCTGTCGCCGACGTCATCGCCATGGTGGAGGAAGCCGTCGCCGGCAACGCCGATGGCGCCCAGCCGATGGCGGAAAACGACCCGCACCGCGACCCGGCGCACGCCGTAGAGAAGGCAAAGGATGCCGGAGCCGGCGTCGGCGTCGCCCCGCGCGACGCCTCCGAGCGCATGGTCTTCGGCGCCTGGGCCAAGTACGCCGGCCAGGCAGCCGCAGGTGTGACCTCCCCGCTGCCGGAGATCGCCCGCGGGCAGGCCGAGCAGATCGCCGCGCACCTGACGGAGCGCTCCGGCATCGAGGTCAGCGCCGACGATGTGCTGGCCGCCGAGACCCTCGAGCCGCTGGCTAACACCGTGCGTGAAGGTCTGGAGAGCCCGGTCGAGGGCAATATCCGCGTCATGCGCGAGCGCACTGACGAGACCACACCGTCCCTCTTCGTCTTCCACCCGGCCGGCGGATCCAGCGTGGTCTACCAGCCGCTGACCCGCCGCTTGCCCGATAACGTGCCGGTCTATGGCATCGAGCGTCTTGAAGGCACCTTGGAAGACCGTGCCGCGGCTTATATCGCGGATATCGAGCGCCTTGCCGCCGGCCAGCCGATCGTGCTCGCCGGCTGGTCCTTCGGCGGTGCCCTGGCTTACGAGGTCGCGCACCAGCTGCAGAGCCGCAAGGGAACCGACGCTGAAATCCCGGTGAAATTCATCGCCCTTCTGGACACCACCCAGCCGTCGAACCCGACGCCGGACACCCCTGAGGAGACGAAGAAGCGCTGGGAGCGTTACGCCGCATTCGCGAAAGACACCTACGGCCTTGACTTCGAGGTGCCGTATGAGCTGCTCGAGACCGCGGGTGAGGACGCGATGCTGCAGATGCTCGCTGATTTCCTCGCCACCACCGATGCTTCCGAGCACGGTTTGGCTGCGGGTGTGCTGGAGCACCAGCGCGCGTCCTTCGTGGACAACCAGATCCTGGCCAAGGTGGACATGCAGGACTGGGCCGACGTGGATCTGCCCGTGCTGCTCTTCCGCGCGGAGCGCATGCACGACGGCGCGATCATGCTTGAGCCGGCTTACGAGGAGATCGACCCGGACGGTGGCTGGGCCGCTATCGTGGAGGACCTGACTATCGTGCAGCTGCCGGGCGACCACCTGGCAGTTGTGGATGAACCCGCGGTGGGGATCGTGGGCAAGCACATCGCCGAATGGATCGCCGAGGTGGATTAAGACAATGACGATGCCGATGACGACCGCTGAGAAACTCGCCGACCTGCGCGACCGCCTGGAGCGTGCACAGGACCCGGGCTCCGAGCGGGCGCGCAAGCGCCGCGACGATGCCGGGCAGACCACGCCCCGCCAGCGCATCAACGCGCTTCTCGATGAAGGGTCGTTCGTCGAAACCGGTGCGCTCGCCCGCACCCCCGGCGACGACGACGCGGTCTATTCCGACGGCGTGGTCACCGGCTACGGGCGTATCGACGGCCGGCCGGTGGCCATCTACGCCCACGACAAGACCGTCTACGGCGGTTCCGTCGGTGTGACCTTCGGCCGCAAAGTGGTCGACGTGATGGAGCTGGCCATCAAGGTCGGCTGCCCCGTCATCGGCATCCAGGACTCCGGCGGCGCCCGCATCCAGGACGCGGTGACCTCGCTGGCGATGTACTCGGAAATCGCCCGCCGCCAGCTGCCGCTATCGGGCCGCTCCCCGCAGATCTCCATCATGCTGGGCAAGTCCGCCGGCGGCGCCGTGTACGCCCCGGTGACCACCGACTTCATTGTGGCGGTCGACGGCCAAGCTGAAATGTACGTAACCGGCCCCGCCGTCATCCGCGAGGTCACCGGTGAGGATGTCTCCTCGGCGGAGCTCGGCGGCGCGATGCAGCAGGAGCAGAACGGTAACGTCTCCGTCACCGTCCCGAGCGAGGAGGAGGCCTTCGAGTTCGTCCGCGACCTGCTCGGCCACCTGCCCACCAGCGCATTCGACGAGCCGCCGGTGGCGTGGGCCCCGTCCGACGAGGACCTGGACGATTCCGCGCTCGACAGCTTCATGCCGGACGACACCAACGCCGGTTACGACATGATGGACCTTCTGGTCCAGCTCGGCGACGACGAAGAAATCCTCGAGATCCAGGAGAATTACGCTCCGAACCTGATCTGCGCCATTGGGCGTATCGACGGCCGACCCGTCGGCTTCGTGGCCAACAACCCCATGCACTTCGCCGGCTGCATCGATGCCGACGCCGCCGACAAGGGCGCGCGCTTCATCCAGATCTGCGACGCGTACAACCTGCCCCTGATCTTCGTCGTGGACACGCCGGGCTACCTGCCGGGCGTGGACCAGGAGAAGGTCGGTCTGATCCACCGCGGCGCCAAGCTGGCGTTCTCCGTGGTGCAGTCGACGGTGCCGAAGATCTCCCTGATCGTCCGTAAGGCCTACGGTGGTGCCTACGCCGTGATGGGCTCGAAGAACCTCTCCGGCGACCTGAATTTCGCGTGGCCCACCGCGCAGATCGCCGTGATGGGCTCCGCCGCGGCGGCTGTGATGATCCAAGGTAAGCAACTCGCCGCCATCGAGGACGAAGCGCAGCGCAACGCGATGAAGAAGATGTTCATGGACTTCTACGAGGAGAATATGACCTCCCCGTACGTGGCCACGGAACGCGGCTACCTCGACGGCATGATCCAGCCCTCGGAGACGCGCCTGATGCTGCGCCGTGCGCTACGCCAGCTGTCCACCAAGTACGACGCCGACCTGCCGAAGAAGCACAATATTCACCCGCTGTAGCCGGATCCGTAACGGTTGTGTAACGCTGCCGGGGCCGGCCGCGATAGTCGGGGAAGAAACAGAATTTCCCGACTACCTACGCAGGAGGAAACATGCTCAGCAGCGTTCTGGATCTCGGTTCCGAGCTCATCAACTACATCGTGTGGATCGTCCGCTCGATCCAAAACGGCCAGATGCCGTTCAACGGCCAGATGCCGTTCTAAGCGTTAACGCTTGATCAGGCGCGCAACGCCGCGCCACCCCAACATCAGCAGCGCCGACATCACGCTGGCCACGACAATGAAGGACCAGTGCGGCAGCTGCTGATTTTTCATGCCCCAGATGATCAGGCCGGTGGCGACCGTTACCAGCCAGATGAGCACCCCGCTGCGCGCACCCTCCGCCTTCCCGGCGAACGTGACGATCACCCAGGCGAGTGCCACACCGACCAGGAACGGCCACAACGTCGACAGCCAGCCGGTGAAATTCAACGGCATCTCGTCGGTCTGGTGCGCGATGCGGGCAAGCAGCGCGAAGACAGCGATGGCGAGGGTGTCCATGGCGATGGCGGTGGTCCTGGAGATCTTCATACGCCCCATTCTAGAAAACGGAGTCGTTCCACCAGCGCCGCTCGGGGGTACCGGCGCGGGAGCCGTTCTCGTCGAGCTTGATGCCCACGACTTGGTGCAGCTCGACCACATCGTGCTCGAAACCCCACTCGGAACCGGCCATGTACATGCCCCAAAGTTTGGCGGTGTTCTCTCCGACCAGCTCAACTGCGCGGTCCCAGTTGACCTTCAAGTTTTCGCACCAGTCGTGCAGGGTGCGCATGTAGTCGAAGCGCAGATTCTCCTCGTGGAAGACTTCGAAGCCGTGGTCCTGCATGTTCTTGACCACGGTGCCGGAGCCGGTGAGCTCCCCGTCGGGGAAGATGTAGCGGTCGATGAAGTCGCCACTCTTGGTCTTGTGGTTGTCCGGATAGGTGATGCAGTGGTTGACCATGACTCCTCCCGGACGGAGTTTGCCGGCGAGGAATTCGAAGTAGGAGGCATAGTTGTCCACGCCGATGTGTTCTAGGAGGCCGATAGAGGAGATCGCGTCGAAATCAGACTCGACCACGTCCCGGTAGTCGAGGTGGCGAACCTCCGCGAGGTCCGCTAGTCCCTCTTCCTCGATCTTCGCCTGCGCCCAATCAGCCTGCTCTTTCGACAGGGTCACGCCAAGGGATTTCACGCCGCGCCGCGCAGCGTAGCGCACCATGGAACCCCAACCGCAGCCGATGTCCAGATGGCGGTCGCCCGGCTGCAGGTTCAATTTCTCGTATACGAGCCGGAACTTATTCTCCTGCGCCTCGTCGAGGCTGGCGTCCGGGGCGGGGTAGTAGGCGCAGGTGTACGCCATGGATTCGCCGAGGAACAGCTCGTAGAAATCGTTTCCGACATCATAATGGGAAGAGATGACATCGGCGTCACGCTCTTTCGAGTGGCGGGAAAGGCCTTGGCGCAGACGGCGTTCCAGCCATGATGCCTGTTCCGCCTCCGGGACCGGCTGGATCTGAATCGCTCCCATGGACCGCAGGGACCGCGCGATGCGCAGGCCGGTGGCGATATCCGGGCGGGAGTAGTTGTCGTACAGGGTGCGCAAGTGGTCGAAGATCCCGTATGGGTGAGCCAGATGCTCACCCTCGACGACGAGACCGTCTGTGACCCAGGCGCGCGCGAGCCCTAGGTCGCCGGGTGCGGTAGCGATGTAGGACAGGCCCGCCGGGCTGGTCACACGCACGGTGTGCTCAGCGTCCTCGGGGCCGGTGGCGGACCCGTCGAAGGCCTCCCAGCGGAACGGGCTGCCGGCGGGAAAGAGCGTGTCCACGATCTCGGCGACGGTCATGGGCGTGAAATTCTTGTTCAAGTTGCCAGCAATCATGCTGTGTCCTCCTCAGGGTGCGGTGTGACGTAGCTCTAGGCGTTTTCCACTGTCTTCTCGTACAGGCCTGGGAACCGGCGCTGGGGGTCGTACCGGTCTTTCATTTGTTCCGGTAAGCGGCCTCCGTAGAGATTCTCGAATTCAGTCCGGCTGTAGAAAGCCTCCGAGTAGAGGGATTTGTGACCTCCAAGGTCGGAGACCTTCGCCTCAATGATCTTGTTGAAGGCACCCGGCTCCTGCGCCGGTGAGACGTGGTCGGCTGGGACGCCGGACCAGAAGCCAACGTTGATCCAGGTAGTGCCCGGTTTCAAAGGGTAAAGCGGCCACGGCTCGGACTGGGGTAGACCACGTCCGGCGAGTTCGTCGACACCGTCACGGAGACGGATCGGGCACAGCCACACCGGTTCGATGTCGCTGGCGTCGAAGAACCATTGCAGAAATTCTGCGAGGTGGGCATCGGTGACCTCGATGTCCTGCACGACGCGTTCTGTGCGGGGCAGGTTCTTCGGTTTCTTCAAAAACCGGTATTCCAGGTCGTATTTCTTGTCCAGCCCAACCAGCTTCCAGTAGAAGGAGCTGCGGCGAAGTTGCCGCGGCCACATCTTGCGCACCGTCGGCTCTTGGGCCGCGAATGCACGGGAGCACCAGAACCAGTCGGTGTCCCAGCGCCAGATGTAATCCCGGATGGTCACGAAGTCGTGTTTGATTCCTGCCGGGTGTTGCAGGGAGCGGTAGTAGATCGCGTCGCGGGTGTAGTCGGACACCCCTGGTGCCTCATCCGTCTGGAAGGCGAGCACGATGTACTGCTCGTCGGGGGAAAATGCCACGGCGTCGAGGCCGTGAATGGGGCGGCCTTCCCATGTTCGGTCGGCTGCGGCCTGTGCCAGACCATCCTGGAATTCGGCGAGGTCGCTGTACCGAACGTGGGCGAGCTCGATGAAGTCCGCGACCTCTTCCAGCTCGATCTTCAGTCGCACCGCGTAGCCCAGTGAACCGTAGGAATTGGGGAATGCGCGGAATAGTTCCACGTTTTCTTCGCGTGAGCAGGTGATGATCTCGCCGGTGCCGACCAGCACATCCATTTCCAGCACCGATTCGTGCGGTAGACCGTTGCGGAAGCTGGTGGATTCCACGCCCATTCCGGAGACGGCACCGCCGAGCGTGATCGTTTTCAGCTGCGGGATGACAAGGGGAGCGAGGCCGAAGGGCAGTGTCGCGTCCACCAAGTCCTCGTAGGTGCACATGCCCTGCACGTCCGCTGTCCTGTCGACCGGGTCGATTTCAATCACCCCGCCGAGTCCGCTCACATCCAACCCTGCCCCGCCGCCAGCACGGGAGCGGAAGAGGTTCGACGTTGTCTTCGCTAACCGCACGCGCTGCCCCTTCGGCACGGCGTTGAAAGAGCTCAACAGCTTATCGACGCCTTGGTGATGGGCATGCCACCCCACCGGAGTCACCTGTTGCCAGTCCACACTGCGACCCAATGCGTTCATATAAGGCCACGTTAGACCTGATTGATCAATTTGGCAGGGGTTCGGTGCCTTCCCCCTGTTCGGCACGGCCGATCATGAAGCCCTTCCCGGCGTAGGCGAAGAGGTAGATGACCCAGCCGATGGCGGTGATCAGGGCGAAGGAGATGATGCGGTAGATGAGGGTAGCTGCGGTGGCATCGACAAGCGTCAGGCCCGACGCGACGAGTGATGCGGTGGCAACGGGTTCGACGGTGCCGATGCCGCCCGGGGTGACCTGAGCTGAGCCGGCGAGCTTGGTCATGATGAACGCCAACGCCACGCCCTGCACTGTCGTCTCGTTCAGGCCTGCGGTGAGGCCGGGAAGTGTCCCGGTGACGGCGGCGGTGGAGAAGTAGAGGGTGGTGGCGTCGATGAGCCGGTTGAGCAAGGAGAACGTCGCCGCGGCGAGGAAAGCGCCCGGCGTCATGCGGATCGCGGCGAGCTGGTCGACGAAGTCGGCGACTTTGTCGCGTACCTTCTGCGGCAGGTAGCGGACCCAGCGGCGGAGGATGTGCGGGTTGTAGATTGCCCAGAACAACCCCGTGATCGCGGCGAGAGCGACAATGAGCGAGCCGATGAGCGCCCACACCGATAACCGGGCGCCGAGGAAAATCACGGCGGCGATGCCGATGACCACCAGCCACACTGTCGACATCGCTCCGGAGATGACGAAGAACCAGCCACACAGGCCCACTGACGCGCCCCAGGAGCGGTGCACTTTGAAGGTCAGCCACGCGGAAATCGCCGGGCCGCCCGGGACTGTGGTGGACCAGGCGTTGCTGGCTAGGGTGATGGCGCTGGCGTTGCCCATGTTCACGCGCACGCCGTCGCTGGTGAGCAGGATACGCATCACCACCGCCATCGCCAGGATGGACAGCGTCGCGCACAGCACCGCTGCCGCGACGGGAGCGGGAGAGGCTTCGCGCAGGGCGGCGAATGCCTCACCCAGAAACGGCAGCTGGTCGCGGAACGCGACGGCGACGAGTGCCAGCACAACAAGCGGTGCCAGCCAGCGGATCCACGCGCGGGCGTTCGTCATGGTGTGTGGGCTACCCGTTCAGCCGGCGCATGAGCTCGTCGAACGGGATGAGCTGCGTGTCCTCGTCCGCGGAGACACCGGAGCGGGCGTGCTGGCTCGCCAGCACGGTCTCCCCGACGGGTATGTCGCCGGTGCGGGGGTGGGACTGGACGTCGATAAGCTGCTGCTGTTGCTGCTTTTTCGTGTCGCCGCCCTCCCCGAACGATTCCGCGGTGCGCTTGATCCAACGCGGCGCCCACCAGTTGTCCTCGCGCAGCTCGTGCATGATGGCGGGGACGAGGAGCAGGCGGATCAGCGTGGCGTCGAGCGCCAGCGAAATGATGAGGCCGTAGGAGATGTACTTCATCATCACGATCTCGCTCATCGCGAATGCCGCGGCGACGACGATCATGATCAGCGCCGCGGCCGTGATGATCGAGCCCGTGTGCGCCGTGCCGTACTTGATCGCCTGGTCCGTGTCCGCGCCCTTGTTGCGCGCCTCGACCATGCGGGAGACGAGGAAGACCTCGTAGTCCGTGGACAAGCCGTACAGAATCGCGATGATGAGCACCAGCACCGGACTCATGAGCGGGCCCGGGGTGAAGCCGAGGACGCCCGCACCCAGCCCGTCGACGAAGACGAGGGTGAGGAAGCCCAGGGTGGCGCCGATGCCCAGGATATTCATCAGCACCGCCTTCACCGGCAGAATCATCGAGCCGAACAGCACCGCCATCAGCAGGAACGTGGCCAGCACCATGTACACAGCCATCCACGGCAGGCGCTCAAGCAGGGCCTCGATCGACTCGACCTCCATCGCCGGGGTGCCGCCGACGTACACTTCCACGCCGTCCGGCACGTCGATCGCGCGCAGTTGCTTGACGACGTCTTCTCCGCCGTTCCTGTCAGCCAGCGTGCCCGCCATGACGAATGTTCCGTCGGGGGTGGACTTGGTCTTCTCCATCGGCGACGCCAAACCGGTCACGCTGCGGGTCTGCCAGAGAATGTCCACGAACTGGTCGTTGTTGGCACCCTTCACGACGAGCTTCACCGGATCGGTGCGGTAGGCGGGAAACGTCTCGTTGAAATCGTCCTGCGCTTGTCGCACCGCGTTGGACGGCGGCAGGTAGGACTCGTTGATGCCGCCGAAGGTGATGCCCACGATCGGCAGTGTGAGCAGCAGCAGGGCACCCGCAACACTGACGATGACCGGCTTGGAGTGGCGCATCGCCCACGCGGGAATCTTGTACCAGACGGTGTTCTCGATGCGGCGGGCCTTCCGGCTAGTCCGCCGCACGGAGAACTTGTCGATGTTGCGGCCCAACATGCTGAACAGCGCCGGCAGCACCGCCACCGAGATGATCGCCGCGAGCACCACTGCGCTGATCGCGCCGTACGCTACCGATTTGAGGAAGGCCTGCGGGAACATCAGCAGGCCCGACAGGGCCACACCGATCATGAGCGCGGAGAAGAACACTGTCTTTCCCGCTGTGGTGGTGGTCTCCGCGACAGCCGCCTCGATATCTTCCGGGGAATCCCCGCGCTGGTCCAACTCTTCGCGGAAGCGGGAGACCATGAACAAGCCGTAGTCGATGGCCAAGCCCAGACCCAGCAGCGTGATCACCGACTGTGAGAAGACATTGACCTGTTGCACCTGCGCGAGCAGCGACAAAGCGGACAGGGAGCCGAGGATGGACAAGATGCCTACCACCAGCGGCATCGCCGCTGCGACCACGCCGCCGAAGACGAAGAGCAAGATGACAGCAACGAAAATCAGGCCGATTTTCTCCGCCCGGGCGATGTCGTCGGCCATGCCCTGATCAAGCGCGTCCGCGATGGCGGTGGCGCCAGCGATCTGCACGTCTGCGCCCTCCGGCAATGTGATGTCGTTGAGGGCGTCCTCGATGGCGCGGTAGTCTTTCAGCGTCTGCTCCCCGTCGCCCTTCAGGCCGATCGCCGCGAAAGCCTTCGTGCCGTCCGCGGAGCGCAGCTGCGGATTCGGCTTTTCGAAGTAGCTGTTGATGTGGTCGATCTGCTCCGGGTACTGCTCCTTGAGCGCGGTGATCTGCCGGTTCGCTTCGGCCATCACCGTTTGGTCGTTGATGTTGCCGCTGACGAGGATGATGATGTCGCCGTTGCTGTCGCGGCCGAAGACCTCTTCCTCCACCTGCGCGGCGGTGGTGGAGTCTGCGCCCGGGTCCTCCCAGCCCTCCTGGGAGAGCCGGTCGCCCAATTTGGAGCCCCACAGCACCTGCATGAGCAGAATGATGGCGATGACCACCACCGGAATGATCCGGCGGTGGCGGTAGGCAAACTGGCCCCACTTATAGAACACGGGCCCTCCTCTTCTTCGACTCCTGGCGCTCTAGCCTTTGTTGAGCAGCACAGACAATGGGCGGAAGGGCTGCAACCATGCGCCCTCCTCCGGCAACTGGTCCAGGTTGACGCGCGGCAGCGGCTCGCGGAACACCCCGGGGATGTCCTCCAAGTCTACGAACGAAATAGTCGGTGAGGTCACTGCCCAGCTGGCGTGTTCGTGGAATCCGAGGACGGTGACGGGCAGACCGTCGCTGGCGAGCTCGTCGAGCAGCTCGTGGAAATTCTGCCCGTCGGCGGAGGCCACGACGACGCCGCGGAGAACGCCTTCCGCTTGACGGCGGCGGATGTGCTCCACCATGTCGGAGTCCACGTCCGAGTCCTCGTCGGCCTTGGGTTTCGCGAAGACGGCGAAACCGACGTTCCGCAGCGCCTCCACCCACGGGCGCACGACATCGGCGCTGCCGGGGGCGACATTGGTGAACACGGTGGCTTCTGGTTCGACTGTGGTGCCGGTCTCCCCGCCGAGTTCGGCGGCGCGCATGGCTAGCCAGCGGCCGATCGCGTCGAAACGCGGGCGGTAGGCCGCGGTCGGGCGCCCGCCCAGGATCGCTCCGAGCCCCATGTCCAGGTTCGGTGCGTCCCACACGAGCAGCAGGTTGTCCGGCCCGGGTTCGGCCCCGGCGGTGTAGGGGTGCGTGGTCGTGTGCAGATCGGTCATTTCTTCACCCACAGGTATTCGCGGATCACGTGCTCTTTATCGAGGCCTTTGCCCTCGAATTTCGTGATCACTTGGCGGTCGGTCAGAATCGGGGCCTCATCCCAGGGCCAGCCCTTGTACTCCAGCATCGGCTCCACCTCGACGAGTTCGTCGATCCACTCGGCGTAGTCGGCGTGGTCGGTGGCGACGTGCAGCACACCGCCCGCCTTCAAACGGGTGGCGATGAGGTTGAGCGTGCCCGACTGGATGATGCGGCGCTTGTGGTGGCGGGCCTTCGGCCACGGGTCGGGGAAGAAGATGCGCACGCCGTCGAGGGACTCCGGCGCAATCATGCGGGCCAGCACCTCCACGCCGTCGCCGCGGACCATGCGCACGTTACCGATGTCCCCGCGCACCACGGAGCCCAGTAGTTTCGCCAGCCCCGGCTTGTACAGCTCCACAGCGATGATGTTGGTGTCCGCCTCCAGCGGCGCCATCGCCGCCGTCGACGTGCCCGTGCCGGAGCCGATCTCCACGATCGTCGGGTGGCCGGCGCGACCGAACCATTCGTCGTAATCGATGGTCTGGTCGGCCTCGTCGGTGGAAAGGACTTTGCCGAGGCGGGGCCAGTTCTCGTCGAAAAGCGCCTGCTGGTTGTCGGTCAGCGTGCCGCGGCGGAACGTGACGGACCCCAGGCGCGGGTAATCCAGGCCGGTGTCGAACTCGGTCTGCGGCGGGCGGCCGGACGGAAGCTCGCCGATGCCGTCCCTTCCGGTGCTGCCTTCGGTGCTGCGATCGTTTTCGTTCACGATGTTATTGTCCAACAGCTCACATTCCTGTGCGCGATGCCCCCCGCTTAGGGGAAGCAAAAGGAACCTCGCATGAGCGGCCGGGGGACGTTCACACAACCCCCGCGTAAAGAGAAGCTCGCCTAAGTAAAGGCAGCTTAATGGCGAGAACAGTGTCCGATAGTGGGGATCGACCCACACTCTTTTGGGGGTGGCTCGGCTGTAGTTTCAAGGCGCTTAAATGGGAGGTTGATGAGTTGGGGCAAGACACGGCGCTACTCCGATACGCTGAATTAAGGAACCGCCGACGAAACAGAGGAGAAGCAATGACCGCTGCAGTGAAGGGGTTGGAGGGGCAGGCCCCCACCGAGAACGAGCAGTTGATCGAGTGGATCAACGAAGCAGTCGAGTTGTTCCAGCCGGACAAGGTGGTCTTCGCTGACGGCTCCCAGGAAGAGTGGGACCGTCTCGCCGCCGAGCTGGTGGAGAAGGGCACGCTGATCAAGCTCAACGAGGAGAAGCGTCCGAACAGCTTCCTCGCCCGCTCCCACCCGTCCGATGTGGCGCGTGTGGAATCCCGCACCTTCATCGCCACCGAGACCGCCGACGGCGCCGGCCCCACCAATAACTGGGTCGCCCCGGACGAGCTCAAAGCCGAGATGACCGAGCGCTTCCGTGGTGCGATGAAGGGCCGCACCATGTACGTCGTGCCGTTCTGCATGGGCCCGATCTCCGACCCGGATCCGAAGCTTGGTGTGCAGCTGACGGATTCCGCTTACGTGGTCATGTCCATGCGCATCATGACGCGCATGGGCCAGGAGGCCCTGGACAAGATCGGCAAAGACGGCGATTTTGTGCACTGCCTGCACTCCGTCGGCGCGCCGCTCGAGCCGGGCGAGGAAGATGTCGCGTGGCCGTGCAACGACACCAAGTACATCTCCCAGTTCCCGGAGACCAAGGAGATCTGGTCCTACGGCTCCGGCTACGGCGGCAACGCCATCCTGGCGAAGAAGTGCTACGCCCTGCGCATCGCGTCCGTGATGGCGAAGGAAGAGGGCTGGATGGCCGAGCACATGCTCATCCTCAAGCTCATCGACCCAGAGGGCAAGGCTTACCACGTCACCGGTGCTTTCCCGTCCGCCTGCGGCAAGACCAACCTGGCCATGATCACCCCGACCATCCCGGGCTGGAAGGCCGAGGTCGTCGGCGACGACATCGCGTGGCTGAAGCTGCGCGACGACGGCCTGTACGCGGTCAACCCGGAGAACGGTTTCTTCGGTGTCGCACCGGGCACGAACTACGCCTCCAACCCGAACGCGATGCGTTCCATGGAGCCGGGTAACACCCTGTTCACCAACGTCGCGCTCACCGACGACGGCGATGTCTGGTGGGAAGGCATGGACGGCGAGACGCCGGAGCACCTCATCGACTGGCAGGGCAACGACTGGACTCCGGAGGCCACGACTCCGGCGGCCCACCCGAACTCCCGCTACTGCGTTCCCATTACCCAGTGCCCGTCTGCGGCTGAGGAATTCGACGACTGGCGCGGCGTGAAGGTCGACGCGATCCTCTTTGGCGGCCGCCGCCCGTCCACCATCCCGCTGGTCACCGAGGCCCGCGACTGGAACCACGGCACCATGATCGGCTCCCTGCTCTCTTCCGGCCAGACCGCCGCATCCCTGGAGGCGAAGGTCGGTTCCCTGCGCCACGACCCGATGGCGATGCTTCCGTTCATCGGCTACAACGTGGGCGACTACTTCCAGAACTGGATCGACCGCGGCAATGAAGGCGGCGACCGCATGCCGTCGATCTTCCTGGTCAACTGGTTCCGCCGCGGCGATGACGGCCGCTTCCTGTGGCCGGGCTTCGGCGAGAACTCCCGCGTGCTCAAGTGGGTCGTCGACCGCATTGAGGGCCGCGTCGAGGCCGACGAGACAGTCGCCGGCAATGTCGCCCGCGCCGAGGACCTCGACCTCGAAGGCCTGGACACGCCGATCGAGGACGTCCGCGAAGCACTCGCCGTGAACCCGGAGGAATTCGCCGCCGACTTCGAGGAGGGCAAGGAGTACCTGGGCACTCTCGGCGACCGCGTCCCGCAGGAGATCTTCGACGAGCTGGAGAAGTCCCGCTCGATGATCTAACCGAGTCTCACGCCTGGAGAACCAGCACCAGGTTCGACACCGCGAACTCCCGCAGCACCGGCACCGAAGTGAGCCACCAGGCCCACCCCGGGTGGTAGCGGGGGAACGCGGTGATTTTTGTCGCGCCGGCTTTTTCCGCGTTGTCCGCCCAGTCCAGACCCCATTTCGCGGAGACCGCGAACAGCGATTCGCCCCACACATTCTTCGGCGGACGCCCGTGAATGCGCTCATAGCGCCGCCGCGCGAAATCGCCGCCAACATAGTGCGGCCACAGGCCCGTCTCGTGCCCGCCGAAGGGCCCGAGCCACACGGTGTAGCTGACCACCACGAGCCCCCCGGGGGCGGTGACGCGCAGCATTTCGTCGCACAATGCCTGCGGGTCCGCCACATGCTCGACCACATTCGACGAGTACGTCACATCGAACGCGCCATCTGTGAAGGGCAGCGCTGAGCCGTCGCCGCGCACTGCGCCGTAACCGCTCAAACCAGCCGCCGACATTTCGCTTATCGACGGTTCCAGCCCCACATACCAGCTATCCCCGAACGCCTCCGCGAAATAGCCTGGCCCTCCGCCGACATCCAAGATCCGTTTGTCGGTGAGGCCGGTGCGGGTGATGTCGCGGCTTAGCGCGTCGATAAGCGCATGCGTGTCTTCCGCGAGCTCGCGGTAGAAGATGTCCGGGCGTGTCTGCTCGAGGCGAAACGACCGCAACAGATCCACCGCGCGCTCCAACGTGGCTAAGTTGCGCGTGCGTTCCAGCCGGATGTCCATTCCAGTGACACTAACACCTGCCCGCGTAAGATCAGCCGGGATGAAGATCCTCTTGCTGTGCTGGCGCGACACCACCCACCCTCAAGGCGGTGGCAGCGAACGCTACCTAGAGCGCGTCGGCGCGTACTTGGCCAGTCAGGGGCACGAGGTGATCTACCGCAGCGCCAGCCACACAGACGCGCCGCACCGCTCGCTTCGCGACGGCATCCGTTTCCAACGCTTCGGCGGCAAATACACGGTCTATCTGCGTGCTCCTTTCGCGGTGTGGGGGAGTGGGGCGGACGTGGTCGTCGATACGCAAAACGGAATTCCGTTCTTCGCGCGGCTATTCACGCGCAGACCCGTCGTGCTGCTCACCCACCATTGCCACAAGGAGCAATGGCCCGTCGCTGGCCCCGTGATCGGGCGATTGGGCTGGTTCCTTGAGTCGAAGCTGGCGCCCTGGGTGTACCGCGGTGCGCAATACGTGACTGTGTCGGAAGCGTCGCGTGCGGACTTAGTCGCGCTCGGCGTGAACCGCGACGACATCGCAATCATTGAAAACGGCGTCGACCCCGTCCCCGCCGACCTTCCTGCTTTGCAGCCCGACGGCAAAACTCACCTCGTCGTGCTGTCACGCCTTGTGCCGCACAAGCGCATCGAGCAGGCCATCGATACCGTCCGCGACCTGCCCGGCGTCGTGCTCGATATCGTCGGTTCCGGCTGGTGGGAGGATCAGCTACGCACGTATGCTGCCGACCTCGGTGACCGCGTGATCTTCCACGGCCACGTCGGCGACGACCTCAAACACGCCCTGCTCGCCCGGTCCGACCTGCACCTCATGCCGTCAGCGAAGGAAGGGTGGGGCATTGCCGTCGTCGAGGCCGGCCAGCACGGCGTGCCTACCGTGGGCTACCGCGAAGCTGGCGGCCTGCGCGATTCCATCGTCGACGGCGAGACCGGCATCCTCGTCGACGACGAAGCCGAGTTCCGCGCTGCCGTCCGTGCCCTCGTCGAGGACGCTGCCCGCCGCGCATCGCTTGGCGACGCGGCCCGTTCCCGCGCCGCCCACTACTCCTGGCCGGAAACCGGCCGGAAATTCGCCTCACTGCTTCGCCGAGTCGTCGGCTAGCCAGGATGTTAACCCCAAAACTTAGTTTCCCCAGGTCGGCAAAAATGACTCTCAAACCGCGACCTGGGGTAACTAAGTTTTAGGGTTCACATCTGCGGTGATCTGCGGTGCCGGTGCGCGAAGAACGGTGCGCGAAGAACGGCGCGAACGCGAAAAGCGGCAGCAGGAACCACAACACCAACAGCGCGATGCCGGTGCGGGGCAGAGCGCGGGCGGGGTAGCCGGTGTCCTCGACCGTGCCGTCGGGGTGCACGACGAGCGCGACCTGGGGGTTCGAATAATAAAGCTGTACCGAAAAGTCCGCATCGGAGGGGAGCTCCGGGCGGGGCGTAGTGCCGAAGATGTCCTGCGCGACTCGCCAGCGCGGGGAGGGCGCGTCGACTGTCACGCCGTCGACGACGAGCTCGCCGGACTCGACGACGTTCATGGCTTTGGTTGCGGGATCGACGATGGGGGCGCCGTCGGGGCGGGTGAGGAGGTAAGGGCGGCCGTCGAAAAACACGTCGCGCCCCTGATGGTCAATGCTGGGGACGGCTACGTGCATAGGTGCCAGGGCGGCGACGGCTCGCGGCGCGTCGGGGACTTGAGCCAAGGCGAGAAGAAGAGCCACGATGGGCAGGCGCGGGTCGACGCGGTCGAGGCGGCCGACGGCGACTACGAATGCCGGCAGGGCTAATGCGACGAATTTCTGGGCGTCGCGGAATAGTCCCGCGCCGGGGACGGTGGACACGAACCAGGCCATCAGCCCGGGCAGGAGCCACGAGACGAGCGGGACGGCGAAACCGATGCCGGCCAGAACCAGTAGGGGGCGCGGAATGTGGCGCCAGGCTAAACACAGGACCGCGAACAGCACGATTCCGGCGAGAGCGAAGCCGGCGGAACGGGAGGCGGGGACGGCAGAGGCATTCCAGATCCCGCCCAGGCCGACTAAGGAACCGAGAGTCCCCGCGTGGGTTTCCGCGCGCGGTGCGAACGTGGAGGCAGACTCAGCAGTCGCGGTGCCGCTGCCCAGTCCACCCAGCAGCGCAGGGAATAGCCACGGCGCGCAGCAGGCGAGGGAGAAGAGGGGGAGGTGGGGGCGGCGGGACGTCGATAAGCCTGTGAGCAGTGAGAAAAGCCCGCCTGTCGGTGTCAGTGATGCCCCCCAGACCGCAAGCAACTGCCCCGGTCCGCGGCACAGCGCGACGGCGGGGAGCAGCCACGCGGCGGCGGCCAGCGACCACTGGCCCTGCAGCATGCGCTCCACGACGAACGGGTTCCACACCGCGACCGCCATCGCAGCTGCTTTCGTCCACGGGTGCGTGCCCACCCGCGCGGCGACCCACGCTGCCGCGCTCGCCGAGGCGACCATGAAGAGAGCGACGAACCAGGTCGCGGGCATGAGCGTGCCGACGACCGCCAGCACCCCGTCCTGCGGCGCACTCCGCGCCGGGAGATCTCCGAAGCCCAGGGAGGCATGAGTGAGCGCCGGGTGCGGCAGGACCATCATGTCGCGCAGGGCGAACGCGGCGCCCGGCGAGACGAAAGCGAGCAGGAACGGCCAGGTCAGCGCGCCGACGAGGAACACGCCCCACGCGGTGAGCGCGGTGCGGGCGGCATTAGCGCCGCGCAAAGATCACCACTCCCGCGACCGCGGCGCAAAACGCGGTGAACTTTCCCAGCCACGCGAGGACCTGCAGGATCTTCAGCACACGGACCCGGTCGTGGGCGTGGGCGAGCTGGGCGGCGGCGGTGGCGTCGTCAAGCGTGTACGTGCCCTCAGGTGTCTCCCACGTCGCGCGGAGCAGCGTGCCGGTGCGGCGGTCCACCTCGAGGGTGCGCTCGGAGCGCTTTCCCCCGTCCGCACCGTCGAAAGTGCCGTGGTAGGTGTACGTGCGCAGGCCGTCGAGCTGGCTCGGGCCGACGTAGTCGACGGTGCCCTGCGTATCGCTGGCCGGATCGTAGAAGCGGAAGCTGCGCCGGTCCGGCTGGAACGGAAAAAGGAACACCAGGCCGCGCGACGTTTCGGCGGTGTAGCGGGAGATCTCGTCGCTGAATTCGCCGCCCGGCGAACGCACCGTGACGGCGGCGTCCTTCTTCGCGCCTCTGACCTCGATCTCCTGGGTGACGGGGCCACCGGGACCGTCCCAGGTCAACGTGGTGATGCCGTTGTCCAGCGGTTTCATCGCCAACGTGATGGGCGGGGCGATCATCGTCCCCAGGGCCATGCCGATGATGAACACGGCGACGCACCAGTACAGCCGCTTCATGGCCCTCCTTTACACTTGCAGTATCTCGAACCCTAGCAAGCAGCACAGCACGATCCTTCCGGAACTCGAGGGCCTGCGCGCAGTCGCCGCCCTCGGGATCGTGGTCACGCACGTTTCCTTCCAGACAGGCATGGGCAGCGCGCTATTCGCCCGCTTCGACTATTTCGTCGCCGTCTTCTTCGCTCTGTCCGCATTCTTGCTGGCTAGAGGAGGTACGCAACGCTTATCGACGTACTTTCTCAACCGCTTCGCCCGCATCGCCCCCGCGTATCTGGTGTGCGTGTGCGCCATCATGGCGGCGCTGCCGAGCCTGGCGGACCTGAACCTGCGGCAGGCCCTGGCCAACCTGTTCCTGGTGCAGATTTACGTCCCTGACGGGCTCATCCCCGGGCTCACGCAGATGTGGTCGTTGTGCATCGAGGTGGCGTTCTACATCGTGCTGCCCGCATACCTGGTGCTGGGGCAGCGCGGGCGGGGGGTAGTCCTCGCCGCGGCCGTGCTCGCCGGGCTGGCCTGGCCGTGGCTGATCTCGGGTATTGACGAGGCCACGCAGGTGAACTGGCAGATCTTCCCGCCCTCCTACGCCCCCTGGTTCGCGGTGGGGCTGGGCTGCGCTGAGCTGGAACGCGCTGGGGTGCGGCTGGGCTTGCGTTTCAGTGGCCCGGCGCGGTGGGTGTTCCCGGTGCTGGCCCTCGGTGTCGCGTGGTTGGCCGGCCAAGAATGGGTGGGGCCGCGTGGACTGGCGCATCCGGACCCGGCGGAATTCAACGCCCGGATCATTCTGGGCACTGTTTTCGCGGCGCTGTTCCTCGTGCCTTTCGCACTGGCGCCTCAGAGCGACGGGGTGTTCGCTGCCCCGGCCATGCGGGCGCTGGGCCGGTGGTCCTACTCGATTTTCCTGTGGCATGTGGCGGTGTTGGAGATCGCTTTCCCGGTGCTCGGCGTGGATCTTTTCACCGGCAGGGGCACCGATTTCGTGCTGGTACTCGCCTTCACTGTCGCGGTGTCGGCGGCGGTGAGCTACATCAGTTACGAGGTGGTCGAGGTCCCCGCCATGCGCTGGCTGCGAGGCAGCTCACCGCGACACAGCCTGCGACCGTCACCGCCACAGAGTCGCCCGCGTAATTCGCGGCCGGCCACGGAGCCCGCGCCAGCCACAGGCCCATGACCGTGGCGGAGCCGGCGGCGAGCGCCCATGGGGGAATGAGTGTGAAGCGGCGGATCAGCAGGGTCGCAGCGAAGGCGGCTGCGCCGACCGGGCCTCCGGCGGCGGTGACGGCGGCAGCGGCCGCGAGCGTGACTGGTGATGAGGCATCGCCGCCGCGTTTCCTTGAGGCGGTGCGTGGGGAGGAGCTCCACAGCACGCACAGTCCGAGTGCGAGCAGGCTCAGTGCGCCGCCGAAGATGAGGCTGGCGCGGAAGAAAGTCTCGCCCGCGAAAGACATGGTGAACGTGCCCGACTCGCCGGCGGGGACGCGGAAGGCCTGCATGCCGGAGTCGACGCGGACGGGTTCCAGCTCGGTGCGGCCGCCGGGTCCGTCGATAGTTCCGCGCAGACCTGAGTTGAAGGCGCGCGTGGTCAGGATGAGGCGGTCGGAGTCGGCGGGGGCGGCGGTGCCGTCGAAAGGCGACCAGTCCGTGCCGCGCATGCCGCGACTCAACGAGACTGTCTCGGTGTCCGTGATGATGGTGTGCGTGCCGGCCTTTAGCTCCACGGTGCCTGCCTCGTAATGCTCGCCGTCGATTTCCGCTGCGTGCGAGAGCGTCCACTTCCCGGCGCGATTGGTGGTGAAGGCCCGGCGGATGACGTCGTCGGCGGGAAGAAGGCGCTGGAAGAAATAGGTGTCGCCCGTGCCGGTCACGGTGACTATGCGGTCCACGCCAGCGGCGAATTCGCTGATCCCGGCCGGCTCATCCAGCGTGACGCGGACCGCGTCCGAGTTGACGCCGGCGCCGACGTCGACGGTGAGGGGTGTGTCTTTCTTGAACGAGACTTCGCGCGATCCCCCGTCCCAGCTCACTGTGGCGGACACGGATTCGGTGGCGGTGACGGTGACCTCGCTGACGGGGGAGTCGGGCGCGACTTCGAGCCACGGGGACTCATCGCCGGGAGTGGGGTGCCAGGCGGTGTCGTCGAGCCCGTCGACGGCGGCGGTGAGTGACCCGGCGGGTTTCGCGCCGCCAAAAGAGGTCGCGTCGGCGGCGGACGAGGAAGCGCGGACCGTGCCGCCGGTCTCCGCCACCCGCACACGCCGGCCGTCGGAGGGGTAGTCGGGGACGCGGTTGCGCACCGCGCCGCCTTCGCTCATGTCGCGCAGGTGCGCGGAGGTCGGGCCGATAAGGGTGCCGTAATTGCGCTTGGCTAGAGCGGGGGTGTCGGTGACGATATCGGCCTGCCCGGCACCGGCGGTGATAGTGCGCGGGGAGTAGCCGAATTCAGCGTCCAGCAGGGGCAGGACCTCGCCGCCGCCGGCGACAGTGGGAAGGGCGGAGCCGGCGTCCGCGATCATCATGTCCCGGTCCGGTTCAACGAGGTAGACGGAGACATCCCCGAACGCGGCAGGTTTTCCGAATGCATCGCTGAGCTCCGGCGGCTGCAGGCCCGAGGCCAAGTCACCGCGCACCACGACGGCGCCGACGCCGATCGCGCGGAGCGCCTCGGGGCTGAGGGCGGCGAGCTGCCCGTCGAGTCCGCGGACCGCTTCAGGATCCACGAGCGGCACGGCGTCGCGGGCGGCGAAGCGGGTGGAAGTCAGGCCCTGGATTGGTTCGTCGCGGGTCCAGCCCCAGGTCTGCCGCGCGAATTGCGCCTGTGGGACGACGAGGGTGCGGGTGCCGGCGGCGTTGGCATCGATGAATGCGGCGGCGGCCTGCCAATCCGGGGACACCGCAGTCCACGTGCCTTCCGGAGCGAGCCGCAGCGTCCACGCCGGCGATGTCGCCAGCACGGTCGCGAGCACACCGGCAACCAGCACGGGGGTACGCGCGCGGGTCATCACGTACCCGGCGCCGAGAGCCAGCGGGAGGCGCACCAGTGGGTCGAGTTTGTGCAGGTTGCGGAAAGGGGCACCGGGGCCGTCGAGAAAGGAGAGCCACGCGCCTCCCAACGGGCCGTGCGCCGCGGCGAGCAGAGCGACCCCGCAGCACAGCAGCACGGCGAGGTAGCCGCGCCACGGCATGCCCCGCAGCGCGAGACCAGCCAGCCCGAAGGCGGCGACAGCGAGCGTGACCAGCACGAAAACGGGTTCGTTGACCAGCAGGAAACCGGCGGTGCGCTCCGTGTCGACGAACGGCGACCATGACGTCGTGCCGCGCAGCACCTCGGCCAGATTCGTCCACCGCGTGGTCACGTACGCGGACTCGATGAAGTCCGTGAACGGGGGTGAATAGCGGCCGAGCACCAAAAGGGGCCCGATCCACCATGCGGACACGAGCGCTACGCCGAGCAGCCAACCAGCGAGCGGTTTCCACGCCGTGCGGTAGATGAGCAGAAGGAAAGCGGGCAGGCACGCCATCATCGTGGCCGTCGCGTTCACCGCGCCCATCAGCGCCACCGGGAGCACAGCCGCAGCCACATCGCCCCGCCGGAGTTGCGGCGCGAACAGGGGAGCGAGCGTCCACGGCACTAGCGCGACAGGCCACGCTTCAGAGGAGATCGCCGTCAATGTCGTCAGCACGCGCGGGCTCAGCGCGTACAGCACCGCGGCGAGGCTTGACGACGCCCCCCGCAACCCCAGCCTGCGCCCCAGCACCACCGTGCCCGAGAACGCGGTGCCCATGACGATCGCCCACCACATGCGCTGCGCCACCCAATCCGGCAGCGGCTCCGTAAGCCAGAAGAATGCTCCGTGGGGGAAAAGGTAGCCGTACGCCTGGTTCTGGATCTGCCCCAGTGTGAAGCGGTCGGTGTAGGCGTGCGTCGCGGCGCTGAGGAACGCGCCGGGATCGGCGGTGAGGTCGAATTTGGTGTCCGCTGCCGTCCGCCCGGGGGCCTGCAGGAACGACAGCAGGGTCAGCGCAATCCAGCCGAGCAGGTGCTGGCGGCGTGCGGCGAGGGTGCGCAGAGCTGGCATCTACTGCCGGGAGCCGTACTCCGGCCCGCCGAGCACCGCTTCATCGGCCGGGACGGCGTTGCCCGACGGCACCTGGTTCTGGCCGGAGAAAGATGCGATGCCCACCACACCGACGACACCGAGCACGATACCGGTGACCGAACTGGCCAGCACAGGCCCGAGCGTGCGGCGGGACCAAGACTGGTCTGAGCGGCTGGTGCGGATCACGGAGGTCATGGGACTTGAGGTTACCAGGGGGATAGGATTTGAAGGAGACGTCGGCAAGCGAGCAAACGAAGGGGGAGACCGCGATGCGCACTGTCACTGTGTCCGCGACTGTCGCCCTCGGTGCGCTGACCTGTATGTTCGTAGCGGCGTGCGCGGGGCCCGAACCGGCGCGGGTGACGGTTGAGGAGACCGAAACGCACACGGTGACCGTGACCCCGCCGCCGGAACTGCCTGCTGATCTGCGCGAACGGGTCGCCTCGCTGATGGTCGTCGGAGTGAAGAATTACGATGAGGCGCGCGCCGCGCTCGAGCAAGGCGCAGGCGGGCTGTTCCTGCCCAGCTGGTCAGACCCCGCACTGCTCACCGAGGAAGGGCGCAACATCAACGCCCTGCGGAAAGAATTCAACCGCCCGTTCACCGTCGGAATCGACTTCGAGGGCGGGCGGGTGCAGCGCCACGCGGACGTGATCGGCTCCTTCCCGCCGCCGCGCGAGCTCGCGCAACAATCCCCGGAAGTGATCCGCGGCAGCGGCTACGATGTGGGCCGTGCGCTGGCGAGATACGGGATCAATGTCGACTACGCCCCGCTTCTCGACGTGGACGCGGCCGGGCTCGACGTCGTGGGCGACCGCGCGTTTGGCTCCTCTCCGGAGCGCGTCGCCGAAGTCGCTGTGCTCTTCGCGCAGGGGCTCGCCGATGCCGGAGTGACGCCCACCTTTAAGCACTTCCCCGGCCACGGACGTGCCAGCGGCGACACACACCACACGCTCGCGCAGACTCCGCCGATCCAGGATCTCAACGTCTTCGACCTCGCCCCCTACGCGGCGGTCCTGCCCAAATTCCCGCACGCGTCCGTGATGGTGGGGCACATCGTGGTGCCCGGTGTCGGCGATGGGAAGAGCCCGTCGTCGCTCAACCCGAACGTCTACCGCATGCTGCGTACCGGCGACTACCCGGGCGGCGCTCCGTTCGAAGGTGTCGCCGTCACCGACGACTTGTCCGGCATGCGCGCGGTCACCGACCTCATGCCCACCCCCGATGCCGTCCGCAGCGCCATCGCCGCAGGTGCCGACCAAGCGCTGTGGTCCTCCGGCGACGGCCTGCGCGAAGCCATCGACGGCACTGTCGCCGCCGTGGAGGCCGGGGAGATTCCCTCCGCGCGCATCGACGAAGCCGCTCGCCGGGTCCAGCTGCAGCTTATCGACGGCCCCCGGTAGCCGTATTGCCTCCCATTTCCGCTGTGTCCGTTACCCTTAAGTCCCGTGAGTAGTGTGCAAGCTAGACGCGGGACCGGCGGGTCCCGCGGCGTGAAGGTCGCCGTCGGCTTCCTCATCGGCCTGATCGTGATCCTGCTGGGGCTGTACCTGGCGGACATCGCGTTCAACCGCGGCAATGTCCCGCGCGGCACCGCCGTCGGCGGAGTCGAGGTCGGCGGGATGGCGCCCGCGGCAGCCGTGGAGAAGCTCGGCAGCGAACTCGGTGACGTCAACGACAAGCCGGTGACCGTCACCGCTGCGGAGGAGAAGACCGAGTTCGTTCCGGCCAGCGCGGGTCTCGGCCCCGACTGGCAGGCAACCGTGGATGCCGCGGGAACAGAATCGTTCAACCCCGTCACCCGGCTGCTGGGGTTGTTCCGCACCAATGAAGTCGACATCGTTTCCACCTCCGACGACTCCGCGCTGGCGCCCACCGTCGAGCGTGTGGCTAAGGACCTCACCGTCGAACCCGCCGACGGTGCCGTCGCCATCGAAGGTGGTGAACCCAAGGTCACCGACCCCAAGCTGGGCCAGGACATCGACACCGACGAGCTCAAGCGCGCCATGAGCGCCAACTGGCTCAACCCCGCCGGCGTCGAAATCGAGCCGGAGGTCACCGAGCCCGCCATCGGCGAGGACCTCGTCAAGGAAACCGTCGACGGTCCTGTCGCCCGTGCGCTCGACGGTCCACTGACGCTGAAAGGCCAGAAAGAGACTGACGCAGTGATCGACGGTGAGAAGATGGGCGAAGTGGTCACCTTCCGCAACGACCCCAAACAGCGCCGCATCGTGCCCGAGGTCAACACCGAAGCTGCGCAGGGCATCTTCGCCGAGCAGCTCAAAGACACCGTGAAGGAAGGCAAAAACGCCACTATCTCCGCCTCCGGCGAGGTCAGCCCGTCCGTCGACGGCAACGAGATTCGCTGGGAGGAGACCATGAGGGGCTTCGGCGACCGCGTCCTCGGCGACCAGCCCCGCACGTGGGAGGCCCAGTACAAAGAGGTTCCCGCTACCTTCACCACAGAACAGGCGAAGAACGCGACCTTCGACGACATTGTCGGCGAGTTCACCACCGGCGGCTACAGCTCCGCCTCCGGCACCAACATCTCGATCGTCGCCGACACCGTCAACGGCGCGGTGGTCAGCCCCGGCGAGACTTTCTCCCTCAACGGCTACACCGGTCCCCGCGGCACGGCCCAGGGTTACGTCTCCTCCGGCATCATCATCGACGGCCGCGCCGGTAACGCCGTCGGCGGCGGCATTTCCCAGTTCGCCACCACCCTGTACAACGCCTCCTACTTCGCGGGCATGACGGACGTCGACCACACGCCGCACTCCTATTACATTTCCCGCTACCCGGCCGGCCGTGAGGCCACCGTCTACGAAGGCGCGATTGACCTGGCGTTCAAGAATGACACCCCGCATCCCGTCAAGATCGAAACCAGTTTCGGCGGCGGCGAGATCACCGTCCGCCTCAAAGGTGTCAAGGACCGCGAAGTCGAGTCCATCAACGGCGGGCGCTGGGCCTACACTTCCCCGAGCCCCAAGACCGTCTCCGGCGGCGAATGCATCCCGTCCGGTGGCGCCCAGGGATTCACCACTTCCGACACCCGCATCGTCCGCGACCTGTCCGGCAAAGAAATCTCCCGCGAGACCCAGACCACGGTGTACAACCCGCAGCCGATCGTGCAGTGTGGCTAATTAGCGGCCCGCGGTGGCTGGGCGCTCCAGCCCCCACAGGGTCAGCTCCATGATCTCGGCGTCCCGCATCATCAATTGGTGGATCGGCGCGCCGGGAATCTCCTTGTTCACCACATCCGCGCCGTCCACCGATTCGAGTGTCGACGCGCTGTTCGGCGTGACCAAGGTGTCGCGTGTGGAGTACAGCGCGGTGTAGACCACCGACGGGTCGGTGTCCGGCAGGGGATCGGCGTGTTCGCGCATCCAGGGTGAGCCAGCCAGCTGCTGCGGGACACTAGGGCTGAGCAGGAGTTTGGTCAGTTTCGGGTGCCGCTCGAACCTCCGGAGCATGCGCGGCGCGGCACCCTCCATATCCGTGCCGTGGAAATTGGCGCCCATGGCGACTACTCGGCGCACCTTGTCTGCGCCGCCAGTGGCGATGAAGAGCTTGGTCAGCAACCCGCCCTGCGAGTGTGCGACGATGTCCACCTGCTCGGCGCCGGTCACAGCGAGGACCCTATCGACATCCGCACGCAGCTCATCCAGCGAATCCTCGAGCTGTCCCGTGCCGTACAAGCCGGGCAAGAACATTTTTCCGTAGTTGTAGCCCCACACCCAGTAGCCGTGGTCGCGCAAGTACCGGGCGTTGCGGCGGAAACCGCTCGCCCGACTATGAATCCCGTGCACGTACAACACCGGGGTGTCGTGCTCCGGTGTGAAAGTGGGGATGTTGAAGATGGGCTCTCTCCAGCGGGACACCGTCGCCCGTGCACTGATGGCGGCCGTGGCCACGATTTCTCCGATGCGCTGTGTCACACTCACACCACCACAGCATAGGGCCGTGCGCGCAAAACGCCTCGGCGTCTGCGAAACTGCAAGCTACGGGGCGGAGTGAATGGAGCCGGCGACGATGTCTGAAGTCATGACATAGTTGACACGGCGTGCCTGGGACATCATTCCTGATGGTTGACAGGTCAGTCGCGACATGGTTGACACTTAGGGGGCGGAAACATTCTGGGGTGATGGTTGACACCTCAGTCGCGACATCGTTGGCACCTTCCGCTACCCCCGCGCGTCTGGTGCCGATGCGGGGATCAGTCGGGACATCGTTGACAAATGAACAGCCCGAACCGCAACCTTGCCATCGTCAAAGCCGTCCGTGATCAAGGTGAACCAGTCATCAAAGTCGCCAAACGCTTCGGCATCTCCCGCCAGCGCGTCTACAAGATTCTTGCCGAGTTCGACGCCGGCGGCGCAGAGGCCATCGCCCCGAAATCCCGCGCACCGCACACCCACCCAAATGCCGTGCCGGACAGCTTGCGCAACTACATCATCGACATGCGCAAAGAACTCACCAAAGCAGGACTCGACGCAGGCCCAGACACCATCGCCTTCCACCTAGACAGGCAGGGGCTTCGCACCCCGTCAACATCAACGATCCGCCGCATCATCACTGACGCCGGACTCGTCGACCCGCAACCACAAAAGAAACCACGCAGCTCCTACATCAGGTTTGAAGCCGCCATGCCCAACGAATGCTGGCAAGCCGACATCACCTACCTCTTCCTCATCGACGGCAGACGCGTAGAAGTCCTCGACTTCATCGACGACCACTCCCGCTACCTGCTATCAATCACCGCCCGGCCAGCATTTACAGGCCCAGCAGTCGCAGCAGAACTCCAACGCCTCATCGACACCTACGGCCCACCGGCATCCACGCTCACTGACAACGGGCTGGTGTTCACCGCCCGGTTAGCCGGACGAAAAGGCGGCCGCAACGCTTTTGAGAAAGTCCTCACCGACAACTGCATCCAACAGAAAAACGGCCGGCCAGGACACCCACAAACTCAAGGCAAAATCGAACGCTTCCACCAAACACTCAAACGCTGGATCAACGCCCAACCACCCGCCGAAACCATCCCCCACCTTCAACGACAACTCAACGAATTCGCCGCCTACTACAACACCGAACGCCCCCACAGATCACTTGGGCGGCGCACCCCACAACAGGCATACACAACAGGACCCAAGGCCGAACCCAACCACACCCCCGAAGAAGAATGGCGCGTCCGCAACGATGTCGTCGCCCCCAGCGGCAAAGTCACCATCCGCTACGCCGGCAGGCTCTACAGCCTAGGAATCGGACGCGCCTACTACGGCGAAGAAGTCCTGATGGTCATCACCGACAACCACATCACAACATCACTAAAAGAAACCGGCGAACCCATCGCCGAGCACTACATCGACACATCCCGCAATTACCAAAAAGCCTACTGGCGAAAAGGCCAACCCCCACTGACCTGAAAACCAAAACCGGCGCCTTGGAAAAATAAAAACCAAGACACCGGTTTGTCCACCATGTCGCGACTGATCTGTCAACGATGTCGCGACTGAGGACAAATGGAGCCGGCGACGAGAATCGAACTCGCACTCTCAGCTTGGGAAGCTGATGTTCTACCACTAAACTACGCCGGCCTGGCTGGTTGAAAGCAGCGCAGATTATCGTAGCACCGCACGTGCCGGACACTGAAAAACCCTGCCAGCCCCGCACCGGGGGCGGCACCGTAAGATGAAGCCGTGCTTCTTTCTGACCGCGACATTCGTTCCGCCATCGACTCCGGCCGTCTGAGCATTGACCCGTTCAGACCGGACCTGGTTCAGCCGTCCAGTGTGGACGTTCGCATCGACCGCTTCTTCCGCGTGTTCAACAACTCCAAGTACACGCACATCGACCCGAAGAAGGAGATGCCGGAGCTGACCACCGAGGTCGAAGTTCCCGAAGGTGAGCCGTTCGTCCTGCACCCAGGTGAGTTCGTGCTCGCCGCGACCCTGGAGAAATTCACGCTGCCTGCGGACCTCGCAGGCCGCCTGGAGGGCAAGAGCTCGCTGGGCCGCCTGGGGTTGGTCACCCACTCCACCGCCGGCTTCATCGATCCCGGCTTCACGGGCCACATCACTCTGGAACTGTCCAACGTGGCCAACCTGCCGATCACACTCTGGCCGGAGATGAAAGTGGGGCAGTTGGCGTTGTTCCAGATGTCTTCCCCGGCTGAGAACCCCTACGGCTCCTCCGCCGTCGGTTCCAAGTACCAGGGACAGCGCGGGCCGACACCTTCGAAGGCGTATCTGAACTTCCGCGAGTAGCCTGCGGGGGTAACCCACACCCCTGCGGCCGCGGTGCATTTGGGCGCGAAGGCGCTTTGTTGATTAGGCTGATTTTCAACAAGTTTTCATTAACGGAAAGCGTTTTCACCAAAGCGACGGTTTCCGTACCCCTAACTGACAAGGAGTCACCATGACCACTCCCAACGAGACCTCTCACCAAGGCTGCTGCGGTGGCCACACCGACAAGAACGATCTCGGCCTCAAGGATGTTCACGCCACCGATGCCGGTGCACAGTGCAACTGCGAGTCGGGCCACTGCCAGTGCGGTCACCACATGACGTGCGACTGCGCAGGAAGCGAGTGCGAGTGCGGATGCAAGGAAGGCCAGGGCCACGGGCACTGCGCTGAGCACGGCCACGAGCACCACCACGAAAAGGGCGAGTGTGAGTGCGAGCCGCACGAGGTCAAGGAGAAGGCGGACTGCGGCTGCGGCCACGCGCACTAGAGCTCCAGAGCGAAAAGCGGGCGCGCCCAGCGGCGTGCCCGCTTTGTTCATTCCCAATTAGGCTGACCTTAACCGCGTTGTCGTTACGGACAATCCCAAACCTTGCATAATGTCCGGTATGCGCATGACTGTGATTGGCACCGGATACCTTGGAGCAACGCACGCCGCCTGCATGGCGGAGCTGGGGCACGAGGTGCTCGGCATTGACGTTGACCAGGCGAAAATCGACGCTTTGAAGAACGGGGACGTGCCGTTCTACGAGCCGGGTCTGCCCGAGGTTCTCAAGCGCAATATCGAATCCGGCCGCCTGGGCTTCACCACCGATTATGAAGAGGCCGCGGCATTCGCGAACGTGCACTTCATCGGCGTGGGCACCCCGCAGCAGCGTGGCTCGTACGCCGCCGACACCACGTACGTCGAAGCCGCGATCGACAGCCTCGTGCCGCACCTCGAGGGTGAGCACCTCATTTTGGGTAAGTCCACCGTCCCGGTCGGCACCGCACGTGCGTTGCAGGAACGCGCCGACGCCGCGGCGGAGAAGGCCGGCAAGGGGGCAAGCGTCGAGATCGCGTGGAACCCTGAGTTCCTCCGCGAGGGGTACGCCGTCAAGGACACCATCGAACCCGACCGCATTGTGCTGGGCACCCGCGGGGAGAATTCCCGCGCCGAGGAGACCGCGCGCGAAATCTACGCCACCCCGCTGGACAGTGGTACCCCGTTCATCGTTACTGACCTGCAGACCGCCGAGCTTGTGAAGGTCTCCGCCAATGCATTCCTGGCCACCAAGATCAGCTTCATCAACGCCGTCTCCGAAGTCTGCGAGATCGTCGGGGCCGATGTCACCCAGCTTGCCGACGCAATCGGCTACGACGACCGCATCGGCCGCAAGTTCCTCGGTGCCGGTCTCGGGTTCGGCGGCGGCTGCCTGCCGAAGGACATCCGCGCATTTATGGCCCGCGCCGGCGAGGTTGGTGCTGACCAGGCGCTGACCTTCCTGCGCGAAGTCGACGCGATCAATATGCGCCGCCGCCAGCGCGTCACCGATTTGTCGCGGGAGATTCTCGGTTCCCTGATCGGACGCCGGATCACCGTGCTGGGTGCCGCGTTCAAGCCGAATTCCGACGACGTGCGCGATTCGCCCGCTCTCGCCGTGGCCGGCCAGCTGAGTCTCGCTGGTGCGGCGGTGCGCGTCTACGACCCGCAGGGCATGGAGAACGCACGCAAGGTTTTCCCGACTCTGGATTACGCGGTCTCGCTCGATGATGCCCTCACCAACGCCGAGCTGATGATCCTCGCTACGGAATGGGACGAGTTCAAGAAGCTCGACCCCACCCATGCAGGCGAGCTCGTCGCCGACAAGAAGCTTATCGACGGCCGCAATGTCCTCACCGTGGACGACTGGCGCTCAGCTGGTTGGGAGGTGTGGGCTCTCGGTCGCTCTCTGTAAGGGCTCTTGTGCCCGGATTTCTTGGACACTAGCCCCAAAAGGTAGTGGCGCGACCTGGAAAATCCTTCCCGCCTGCGCACCTGGCCCCAGTCAAGTATTGCGACTACCTGTGAGAACAGGCCTGTGTGCGGGGGGTGCCCTCACAGGAAAGAGACTACCCGCTGGGCACAATTCTGTTGCATGTTTTGCTAGTAAAACAACTTCAAGGATTGACTTACCCTTGGGATCCACATCTACGCGCCCGCGCTTCACCGTCTCGATCTCCAAGAGCGCCATGAGTGCCGCTACCGTGCCGATCCTGGTTCTGACGACTGTACAGGTCATCGATGCGCCGCAACCCCGCGGGCAAGGAATTGGTCATCGACGGCCAGGGCACCTGGACGGTGAACCCGACGACGGGCGAATTCACCTTTACCCCAGTCCCCGGATTCGTGGGCAGCCCGGCACAGGTGTCGTACGTCGCGAACACGACGAGTGGTGCACCGGCCACAGGCACCGGATTCGTGACCATCACGTACCCGACTGCTACCATTGTTCCGGCATCCACCGTCGGCCCGCAGGGTTCGACGCAGAACAGCACCGACAAGGACGCCAGCGACCTCGGCCGCACTACCGCCGAGATGTTCCCGAGCCTGCCCGCGGATTGGTATGGCCAGGCGGATAGCCCGGTGAAATTCCAGCTCCTTGATGCTCAAGGAAACCCGGTCGACGGCGGCACACTCACCGTTGCGGAGCTCTCCGAGGACGGCAAGACGCTCACCGTTCCGGGCCAGGGCGAATGGAAGGTTCTGGAAAACGGCACTGTCGCGTTCATCCCGGAGCCCGACTTCGTCGGTGACGTCACCCCGGTCGAGCTTGATTACGCACGCACCGACGGCGCGATCGTGGAAACGCTGATCCGGATCCAGGGCACGTACATCGAAGGCGCTCTGCCGCCGGTCACTGAGACGGAGACTGCAACAGCGACCGCGACCGAGACTGAGAAGTCCACCGAGACCGAAAAGGCGACGGAGACGACCACCACGACCGAGAAGGTGCCGGGAGGTGGGTCTTCCAACGGCGACGAGATCATCAAGCGCTGCTTCGGCAACGCGGTGCGCTCGCCGATCCTGTGGGTGCTGCCGCTGGCTATCCTCGGCCAGGTGGGCGGAAAGTTCGTCCAGCCGTACATCGGCCAGTACCAGGCGCAGCTGAACGAGATGAACGCTGAGATCCAGCGCGAAATCCGCAAGCGCACGCCGGACTTCGGCTTCGGCAGCGGGGGCCACGACAACGATCAGTACAACGAGCTCATGTCCCGCGTGAATGCGGCGAACGCCCAGCTGCAGCAAGTCGCTAACGACCCGATGGTCCAGCAGATCGGCAAGGGCGCGGGCGTGATCCTCGCGTTCGTCGCCGCAGGCGCTGTGCTCTACGACTGGTGCTTCAATGAGCCGGGCCAGGCCAAGACCGCCATCGGAGGACTCGGCTCAGGCTCCAGCAACGGCACGGTGACCCGGCCGACTGGCGGTGAACCGCAGTCGTCCAGGCGTGACCAGCCCAGCAGCGGTGAGGGCTCCAGCAAGTAGCATTCACTGAGGCTGACCGGCCGCCGGTCACACAACAACACCACCCCTTCCCCGCGCGGGGAAGGGGTGGTGTTTGCGTCGATAAGCGAAAAGCGCGCTGGGCTGGTGGGCTGAGCCCGCCCCGATCGGGCCCGGACGGGGCCGCAGCCGGAATGCCGCGCTAGTGCTGGTGGTAGTCGGAGAGGAAGTTGCCGAGGCGCTCGATGGCGTTCTCCAGCTGCGATGCCCACGGCAGGGTGACTACGCGGAAGTGGTCTGGGGTCGGGTAGTTGAAGCCGGAGCCGCCGACCATGAGGATCTTCTCGCTCTTGAGAAGATCGAGCATGAAGCGCTCGTCGTCGTGAATCTGGTACATGTCCAGATCGAGCTTCGGGAACGCGTACATCGCGCCCTTCGGTTCGACAACGGATACGCCCGGAATCTCCCGGAGCTTCTTCACTGTGATGTCGCGCTGCTTCTTCAAACGTCCGCCCTCACCCGTCAGGGCGTAAATCGACTGGCGGCCGCCGAGTGCGACCTGGATGGCGTGCTGGCCCGGAACATTCGCGCACAGGCGCGTTCCCGCCAGCAGGTCGAGGCCTGCGATGAAGCCGGTGGCGCGGCGGCGCGGGCCCGTGATGACCATCCAGCCGGCGCGGTAACCACACACGCGGTACGCCTTGGACAAACCGTTGAACGTACAGGTGACCAGATCGGGGGCGATGGCGGCCATGGAGTGGTGCACGGCGCCGTCGTAAAGCACGCGGTCGTAGATCTCGTCGGAGAGCACCATGAGCTCGAACTCGCGCGCGATGTCGGCGATATCCTCCAGAACCTTCTTGGAGTAGACCGCGCCCGTCGGGTTATTCGGGTTGATCACCACGATCGCCTTGGTGCGGTCCGTGATCTTGGACCGGATGTCCTCGATCGACGGGTTCCAGTCGTCCTCTTCATCGCACAGGTAGTGGACCGCCTTGCCGCCGGCGAGGGTAGTAGCGGCGGTCCAGAGAGGATAGTCAGGGGAGGGAATGAGGACCTCGTCGCCCTCGTTGAGCAACGCCTGCGTCGTCATAGAAATAAGCTCGGAGACACCGTTGCCCAAGTACACGTCATCGATGTCGATGTCGGGGAAGCCCTCGATCTCTTCGTAGCGCGTAACCACCGCGCGGCGGGCAGGAATGATCCCTTTCGACGTGGTGTAGCCCTGGGAAGTCGGGAGCGCGGCGATCATGTCGCGCATGATCACATCCGGCGCCTCGAAACCGAAGACCGCCGGGTTGCCCGTGTTGAGCTTCAAAATGGTGTGACCGTCGCGCTCCATCTCCTCCGCCGTGGTGGCGACGGGGCCGCGCAGGTCGTACGACACATTCTTGAGCTTGTCTGCCTGGTCGAAGTGGCGGTGGGCCTTCAGCGGCTCGCGCTTCGGCTGTTTCGGCTGCTCCGACTTCTCAGGCTTTTCGGTCTTCTTTTCTTTCGACGATGTGCTCATAGGACAATTGTTCCAAAAATCGGGTGGCTATTTGGTGAAACGGTTCAACGTGCGTTGCGCCAGATCCATCGCGTTGCCCGTCAACTGTTCGCGCTGCATTGTGCGCTCGACCTTCCGGCGCTCCAACTCCATCCGGTTCGCCTGCTGCAACTCGCGGAACCGCTGCCGGTCGAGTTGGCGCGGACTCGGGGCGTACCAGCTGTCGGGTCCCGCCTTCATGATGTAGAGGACTGTGAACAGCGCCGGAATGATGAGCAGGAGAAGAGTCCACAAGCCCGAGCCCGTGGCGGTGCTGAGCCCCACCGCGCCAGCGAAGGACGCTAGTGAGCCCAGGGAGAAAATGCCTAGCCGGGTGTTCTTGCCGTTCGCGCGGGCGCGTTCAATCTCGCTGCGGGTGAAAGTCTGCTCCACCTCACCCGGGTGCTGTGGCTGGTGCTCCGGCAGATCGCGGAAGAGCGGCACCAGGTCGCGGTGCGTCGTCGCGGCGCCGACGTCCTCGCAGCGGCGGTTGAACTCGTCCGAATCAAGCCGGCCTTCGCCCAGCGCATAGCTCAAGCGCGCCACCGCCTCCGAGCGGTCCAAATCCGACAGGCGGACGAGATCGCTGCCCGGCTGCTGGGGGCGCATTGACTGTTGTGGACGATGCGGCTGGGGCTGATTCATCACAATTTCAATACTAATCCCACTATGTCACTTGCTCGCCTAGACAAACGTTCGGCCACAAATATCATGTACTCCATGAGTACTCCGAACGATCCCAGTAATTACCCCAGCTACGGTGGCAATTCGTCCTACGGTGGCGACCAGAACTCCAACAACTACGGCTCGAACTCCGGCTACGGTCAGAATTCCGGCAACCCCTACCCGCCGACCTCCGGCTACGTGAACCCCGAAACGGGTTCCGAGTCCGGGCGTCCGCTGCAGATCCCGGCGGGCGTCAAACTGCCCCCGGCGGAGCCGATTCCGTTCGGCTTCAAGCGCTTCTTCACTAGCCAGTGGCACGTCTACCTCGGAGTGCTGTTCCTGCCGGTAGTCGTTGCTGTGATCGGTTTTCTCGTGTTGCTCCTCCCCCAGGTCATCAGCGCGGCTGACAGCGGGTCTGAAGAGATCCCCGCTGGAGTCCTTGTCTCGTTGATCATTTTCTATGTTCTGTTGTTGGCTCTCTCGCTGGTCTCTGGCCTCGTCATCTACAAGATCGCCCTGAAGGACACACGCGGTGTGAAGCCAACGTGGAGTAACGCCTTCAAGGACGTGCCGTGGGGCAACGGTATCCTCGTCTACATTCTTCTTTTCGTCGCGTTTTTCGCTGTATATGTCGTACTCGGTCTGTTGAGTTACGCCTTGGCGAACGTGTCGGAGGCGCTCAGCATCATTGTCCCTCTCGTCGGCATGTTCGGCATGATCTTCCTGTACCCGTTCGTGGCGATGATCCCCCTCTACGCCATTGACGGGAAAACCAGCGCCGCCGGTGCATTCGGTGCGGCGTGGAGGGACGTGAAGGCCCAGTACTGGCAGGTCCTTGGCGCGATCATCCTGCTGAGCCTCGCATGCATGGGCCTGATGCTCGTCACCATCGGCTTCGCCGGCATCATCGTCGGCCCAGTTCAGGTACTGGGCTTGGTGTTCATCTACCGCTGGGTCAGCGAGAGCGGATCTGCGGGCCAGGCTGGTCCGGACGCCGGTTATTCCGGTGCCCCGGGGCAGCCGTACCAGCACCCGGAGCAGCCGGGCGGCTACATGAGCATGTACTAATGCGTTTCTTTCGGCTTAGCCCTCTTCACTGAACTGGGACTGGTTCAGTTCGAAGTAGGTACCTCGCCGGGCAAGGAGCTCCTCGTGGGTTCCCTGCGCGGCGATTTTTCCGTTCTGCATGACGATGATGAGGTCGGCGTCGCGGATCGTCGACAAGCGGTGCGCGATGACGAAGCTGGTGCGTTGGCTGCGCAGC
The DNA here is from genome assembly GCF_030503595.1 of Corynebacterium sp. P4-C1. Taxonomy (NCBI): domain Bacteria; kingdom Bacillati; phylum Actinomycetota; class Actinomycetes; order Mycobacteriales; family Corynebacteriaceae; genus Corynebacterium; species Corynebacterium sp. P4-C1. Next base: position 1,892,273 of record NZ_CP129966.1, read on the forward strand.
GCGTTCATCGCCTTCTGGACAAGAACCTCGGTGCGGGTGTCCACGGACGAGGTCGCCTCGTCGAGGATGAGCAGAGCCGGCTGGGAGAGGAATGCGCGGGCGATGGTGATCAGCTGGCGCTCACCCGCGGAAATAGAGCCGCCGTCTTGGTCGATCTCCGTTGCGTAGCCGTCGGGTAGCGAGCGCACGAAGCGGTCGACGCAGGTTGCTTGCGCGGCGGCAATGACCTCGTCGTCGGTGGCGTCGAGCCGGCCGTAGCGGATGTTCTCCATGATCGTGCCTTTGAACAACACGGCATCCTGGAGGACCATGCCGATGTTGGAGCGCAGCTGTGCGCGGCTCATCTCGCGGATATCCGTGCCGTCCAGGCGGATCGCGCCACTGTCGACCTCGTAGAAGCGCATGAGAAGGTTGACCAGGGTGGTTTTGCCGGCACCCGTGGGGCCCACGATGGCGGCGGTCTGCCCCGGCTGGACGCGCAGCGAGAGGTCCTCGATGAGCGGGACATCGGGGGAGTAGGAGAAGTCCACGTGGTCGAACTCGACGAGCCCGCGCGTGGTGCCCGTTGTGGCGGCCGCGGTGTCTTGCTCCTCCTCTTCAGCATCGAGCAGCTCGAAGACGCGTTCCGCGGACGCGACACCGGACTGCAGCATCTGCATCATGCCGGCGACTTCGCCGAGCGGCTGGTTCATCTGGCGGGAGTACTGGATGAAAGCGGTGGCGTCGCCGAGCGTGATGGAGCCGGAAGCGACTTTCAGGCCGCCGAGCACAGCGATCGCCACATAGGACAAGGAACCGATGAACTGCATGATCGGGTGCATCGAGTTGGCCAGGAACTGAGCTTTCTGCGCCGCGGCGGCGAGTTCCTCGTTGCGTTCGTCGAACTGCTCCCGGATCTCTGCCGAGCGGCCGAAGATCCTCGCAACGTCGTGGCCGGTGAAGGCTTCCTCCACGTGCCCGTTCAGGTCGCCGGTGGCTTTCCACTGGGTGACGAATTCCTTCTGGGAGCGGGTGCCCACCAAGCCCATGACGGCACCGGTCAGCGGGATTGCCAGCAGGGCGACGACGGCGAGCTGCCACGAGATGGCGAACATCATGACGATGATGCCGGCGAGGGTGAGGACCGCGTTGAACAGCATCGAGAGCGATTGCTGGAGCGCCTGCTGGATGTTGTCCACGTCGTTTGTCGTGCGGCTCATGACGTCGCCGCGTTGACGCGAATCGAAGTAAGACAGCGGCAGGCGGTGGATCTTCGCCTCCACCCCCTCGCGCAGCGTGTAGACGGCGCGCATGGTCAGTTTGTTCAGGATCGCGCCCTGGGCCCACATGAGCAGGGCGGCGGCCAGGTAGAACGCCAGCACCGCGATGATGAGACCGCGGAGCCGGTCGAAGTCGATGCCGTGGCCCGGGTTTAAATCCATCGCCGCGGCCATGTCGGCGAAACGGTCCTGGCCCGCCGCGCGTAGACCATCGACCGCTTGCTCGGCGGTGGTGCCCTCCGGCAGCTGCTTGGACACGACTCCGCTGAAGATCACGTCCATCGCTCTGCCCATCACCCGCGGCGCCCAGACGGCGAGGAGGACAGAGCCCGCGTTCATCAGGAAGACGAAGATGAGCGTGATCTTGTAGGGGGCCAGCAGGCCGAGCAGGCGCTTCGCGGAGGGCCAGAACTGCTTGGCCTTCCGGGGAGCCTTATTGGAGTAGTCGTCCCCGGCCATGCTCTCTTCGTAGGCGGCCAATTGGTCGTCTGTCATCTGCTCGCTCATGCCGTCACCGCCTTCTGGCTTGCGTCGATCTCACGGTAGGTGGAGCTTGTGCGCAGCAGCTCGTCGTGGGTTCCGCGTGCGACGATCTCGCCAGCTTCCATCACGAGAATCTGGTCCGCGTTGCTTATCGACGCCACCCGCTGCGCCACCACCAGCACCGTGGCATCCGCCGTGTAGCTGGTCATGGCCCGCTGCAGTTTGCCTTCGGTGACGGCGTCGAGGGCGGAGAACGAATCGTCGAAGAGGTAGACGTCCGGCCGTGCGACGAGCATGCGCGCAATGCACAGCCGCTGGCGCTGGCCGCCGGAGACGTTGGTGCCGCCTTGGGCGATCGGCATGTCGAGGTCCTCGACGAAGCCCGCTTGAGCGGTGCGCAGCGCCTCCCACAGCTCTTCGTCGGTGGCGTCTGGGTTGGCCACCCGGAGATTCGACGCCACTGTGCCCCGGTACAGCCACGGCTTCTGCGGGACCATGGCCACTGTGCCGTTGACGCGGATCTCCCCGGAGGTGGGGTAGTACAGCTCCGGGACGAGTCCCAGCAGCGTCGATTTTCCGGAGCCCGTCGACCCGATGACCGCGGTGACGGTGCCCGGCCGCGCGGTGAAGTCGATGTTCTTGAGCACCGGCTCCTCCGCACCCGGGTAGCGGTAGGAGACGCCGCGGAATTCGACAGTGCCCGGTTCTGAGGCAGAATCGGCGGCGCCGGACTGGGTGCGCGGCGGCTGGGCGGCTGGCTCGTAGCCCAGAACTTCGCTGATGCGGCGGCCGCACACGATTGCGCGGGGGAGCATCATGAGCATGAACACGCCCATCATCACGGCCATGAGGATCTGCATCAGGTATTGCATGAACGCGGTCAGCGAGCCGACTTCGACGAGGCCCTCGTCGACGCGGTGGCCCCCGAACCAGAGCACCGCCGCGGTGGCGAGGTTCAGGATGAGCATGATGACGGGGAACATCGTGACGAAGACGCGGCCGATATTCAGGCTCAGCTTCGTCAGGGCGGTGTTGGCGTCGGTGAAGCGCTTCGTCTCGAAGTTCTCCCGGCCGAAGGCGCGGATGACGCGGATGCCGGCGATCTGCTCACGCAACAGGCTGTTGATTGCGTCAAGCTTCTTCTGCATCGTGCTGAAGAGCGGGATGAGGAGCGCCGCGATGATTCCGACGGTGACGGTGAGAACAAGCACTGCGACGGTGACCAGCCACGACATGCCGGCATCCTGGCGCAGCGCCATGATCACGCCGCCGACGGCCATGATCGGTGCAGCGACCATGAAGTTGAAGAACAGCAGGGTGGTCATCTGCACCTGCTGCACGTCGTTGGTCGCGCGGGTGGTCAGCGTCGCCGGGCCGAAGTGCCCCATGTCCTCTGACGTGAACTGGTTGACCTTGTCGTACACCGCGCCGCGGATGTCGCGGCCGGTACGCATCGCCGCGGCGGAGGCGAACCACACCGCACCCACCGCTGCAGCCACCTGGAGCAGCGACACCGCGAGCATGAGCAGGCCCACGCTCCGGATGTACGGCACGTCGGCTTTGGCCACGCCGTTGTTGATGATGTCTGCGTTCAAATCCGGCAGGTACAAGGTCGCCAGAGTCGACAGAAGTTGCAGCACGACCACCGCGGCGATCAACCCCGCGTACGGCCTGCTGAACCTCCCGGTCAGGCGGATGAGATCCACGAGTTGCCCCTCTCTTTTAGACAGGGGCAATACTAAACCTTGCGGTGAAAATTTCACCGTCCGGTGCTGCTACCTCAGCGAACAGGTGTGGAGCAGACTTGCTCGTAGTGGTCCGGCAAGCCGTTCTTGCCGTAGGACAGGCGGCGATGGAGCCACTCGAAAGGACCAGGTTTGCCTGCCTTCTCCAAGGCCCACGCACCAGCGACCGTAGCCAGCCAGACGAGCAGCGCCCACCCAAGCTTGCCCGCAATGGTGGCATCCCGTGTGATCCACCAGAACGCGGGCTGCGTGGTCAGCATGAACAGGATCGTTTGCCCCAGGTAGCCGCTCATGGATCTCTTGCCGAGCGCGATGAACGGTTCGAGGGCGGGAGGAAGCGCGCCCCCGGCGTCGATACGCGTCTGCAGAGGCTGGCATACTAGGGCGATCGCGGCGAGAATGCCGGGCCCCGTGAGCAGCCCGAGCGAATGGTTCGCATCGGTGAGACCGGCTGCCCAGCCGGGGCCGAGAACGCCGATCTCCGCGAAGCCCCACGGGATCCCGATGGCAGGAATGAGCACTGCTGCAAGGAGCGCCCATGCGCGAAACATCGTGCGGTTCGCAGGCAGATCGCCGAAGACTTTGCGGCGGCCCCAGATGAAGCCGACGATGACGAGTGGCAAGAAGGACATCATCTCAATCGCCGCAAGCGCGGGGTACATCATGACAACGGAGATGCCGTTCGACATGCGCTCACCGAGATCGGTGATCCGGGCGGGTTCTCCGCCGACGGGTTCCTGAGTTGTGCCGAACGCGGCGATAATGCCGGGGGCACGGGCCGCTGCTTGGACGGCGAACACCGTGCCCGCGAGAATATAGAGTGCGCGGTCACTCCAACCAATGACAAGACACAGCAGCAATGCCGCGATGCCGTAGGCGGTCATGATGTCGTTGGTGAAAAACAGCGTCTTGTGGATGAGCCCAAAGAGAAACAGGAATCCGTAGCGGCGTGCCAGTACCTTGCGGCGCGCCCGCAACGGGTACCCGCGCCGGGCCAGGCTGGCAAAGATCATGCCCACTCCGACACCGAGCAAGGTGGCGAACATGGGCAGGCCGCGCACGTGCACGAAAAGCGTCTCGAAGAAGACCAGTGCCTTTTCGAGCACGGTCCCGGCACCGTTGTAGCCGCCGAGGCCTGCGGCGTGGTCGACTTTTTCCGCCGGATCCCAGTCCGTGACCATATTGGCCATCGCGATACCGACGAGGGCGAGCCCCCGAGCCAGGTCAGGGGCGATGAAACGTCGACGGGAAGCGGTGAATGCTCCAGCCATTCTTACTTCACCGCCCGTCGATGCGCGGTGGCGTAGGCCACCGCAGCGAGAGCAGCAACCCAGATCACGAGCGTGATCGCACCTGTAGTACCGTTAGTGACCGCTCCGCCAGGCAGAATGTTGAGAATCGCGTTCGCCCACGGCTGGTTGACTGCCCCGAGAGCGGTCTCCACGATCCACGACTCGACGACCCACACGAAAAAGGAGGCTGTGCCGGAACCGAGAGCCACTGCGGACAGCGCCGCGAGTAGCGGGTAGACGATCCAGAGCTTTGCTTGGGCCAGGACCATCGACGTGCTCTCTGCTCCCATTGCGGCGATCCCGTCGACGAACATGTGCGAGCCGCCGATTCCGATGCCCGACGCGATGAACGCGGTCAGAGTGCACGCGAGGGCGGCCACTCCCACGCGGCATGCGAGTTCTTTGCCACGGTGGTTCGAAGCGAGGTAGGCATACCCGATCGTGCCTCGCGAATGTGCGCCACCGGCGGGAAACGCACCGGCGGCGAGAGCGACAGGAAGCATGAAGCTCGCCGGGATAAGCAGCATTGCCGGGTCAATGGTGTTTGTGCCGTTTGGGCCGAGCAGCGCGGCAACCATGATCGGCCCGGCGATCAGTGCCGCAGCAATGAATGCGAGAAGAAGGCCGGTGGAAGGGCGGGAAAAGATCTCGCGGCATGTAGCTTTCAGTGTGTTCATCGGTTCGTCTCCTTTGCGCGGTGGTTGGTGGAATCGAGGAAGACATCTTCCAGGCTGCGTCTCGTTTCTTGGAGCGAGTACACGGTCACGCCCGCGCGTTGGGCGGTCTCGCCGACATCGCGCGGCGTGGCGTTGTCGACGATGACGGTCTCGCCGACAATCTGGCCTCCCGTGGCTTGTGCGAGCCGCGCCGGGTCGCTGCAGAGCGCTTCAACGCGGTGTGATCCGAGGAAGTCGTCGAGATCTCCTTCGCCGACGAGGGATCCGTTGTCGATGACGACGAGACGGTCGGCAGTCAGCTGCATTTCGCTCATCAGGTGCGAGGAAACTACGACTGCCCGGCCGTCGGCTGCCATCTGCCGGATACGTCCGCGCATCCAGGCCACGCCCTGGGGGTCGAGTCCGTTGACTGGCTCGTCGAGGATGACGTTCGCTGGGTCCCCGATCAAGGCGGAGGCGACTCCAAGGCGTTGGCGCATGCCGAGGGAGTAATTTTTCACCTTCCGGGTCGCCGCGTTGGTGAGGCCGAACGCCTCCAAGGACTCGTCGGCGAGGGACGCGGGAACACCCGCGTAGTCGGCCACCATTTTCAGGTGAGCGCGGCCCGTCATGTGCGGCGCGATCCATTCCGGGTTGAGTAGTGCACCGACGGATCGGGCGGGATGGGGGAGGGAGCGGAAAGGGGTGCCGTCGATAAGCGCTGTGCCCTCGTCGGGCGATTCAAGCCCGACGACCATGCGCAATGTCGTGGACTTCCCGGACCCATTCGGGCCGAGGAAGCCTGTGACTGCGCCATCGGGGGCGGTGAAACTGAGAGCGTCGACAGCTGTTGAGCGCGAATACCGTTTGGTCAAACTTTGAACGTTGATCATGGTTTCGATATTCGCGCTGCCGAGCTGGGAAAACGTCGGTCTGCGGGTGTATATCCGGGCGTACACCTCAGGGTGTACGCGGCATGCCTAGTGGCCGAGCAACTCGCTCGTGCCCACCACACCAGCGCGGAAGGCGAAGAGAACAGCGTGCACGCGGTCGCGTGAATCCGTTTTGAACAGGATGCGGTGCACGTGCGTTTTCACGGTGGCGGGAGAGAGCGTCTCCGCGGTGGCGATCTCCTCGTTGGAGTAGCCGAGCGCAACAAGCCGGAGAATTTCCACTTCGCGGGGTGTCAGCTGCTCGAGCATCGTCTCATTGCGCATGGCCTCTTGCTGCTCAGGTGCGTGCGCCGCGCCGATGACGTACTTGGTCACCTTGGGGGCGAGCACCGCGTCGCCGCCGTGAACGATTCGGATCGCTTCGAGCAGCTCGTCAGGGTCGGAGTCTTTGAGCAAGAAGCCGGAAGCGCCAGCTTCGAGGGCACCGAGAACGAGATCGCGGTCGTCGAAGGTGGTCAACATGATCACTCGGGTATGGGGCTGTTCCTCCAGTAACGAGCTGCAGGCGGTGATGCCGTCGGTGCCAGGCATTCGGATGTCCAGCAGCACGATGTCGGCGTTGCTCTGCCCGAGCACACCCGTTCCATCGCTGGCCTGCCACACCACTTCCATGTCGGGCTGCGAGTTGACCAGCATGGAAAAACCGGCGCGAACAAGGGGTTGATCGTCGACAAGCGCAACGGTGATCATCGCGGAACCTCCACTTCAAGGACGAACGATCCGTCCGAATCAGCAATACGCACCCGGCCGCCGTGCGCGGCTACCCGCTCGCGGATGCCGACCAACCCGAACCCGTCGCTTTCTTGCTTGCTTATCGATGCCGGGTTCGCAGCCACGACCACCACCTCTTTCGCATTCGTCGAAAAAACGATTGAGCCTGTTTGCTCCGACGCATGGCGCAGCATGTTCGTCACCACCTCTTGGCAAATGCGGTAGAGGGTGAACTGAGTGAGGGCAGGCAGATCCTCCGGAAGCGTGTCGAAGCCGTCCACTGTGAGGTCGAGCCCCCGGGCCCGGGCATCGGCGAACAAGTCTTCGAAATCGCGCCGTCCGGGCGTCGCGCCCGCGGGGTGGCTATAATCCTCCTCGCGTAACACGCTAAGCAAGCCGCGCATTTGGGACAGGGCAGTGCGGGATTCCTCGCTGATTGTTTCGAGTGCTTCTTGTGCTTCGGCGGGGTTGGAGGCGGCAGCGTACCGGGCGCCGTCGGCAAGCGCGGTGATGCCCGCGAGTGAATGAGCGACAATGTCGTGCATTTCCCGAGCGATTTGGGTCCGCTCACGGACGTGGGCGAACTCGATCCGCTGTTTGAGCTCGTCAATGCGGTCGCGGCGCTGGCGAACTTGGGCACCGAGAAGGAAGAAAAACCCCAGCACGAGCCACGCGACGACAACAGATGCCACGGCGCTGAGCAGAGAGCGGGTGGCAGGAAGCGCGTTGAGGTCCAGCGCCTCGTGCCAGTGCATGAGCTGCTCTGCCGCCGTGATGCCGAGAATCCACGCCGCAGTCCACGGCCGGAGTCGCGGCGGCAAACGATACGAGGTCACGAATGCCGCCAGACAGACCGGTACTGTCCAATACAAAGGCACGCTCAGAGAGGGAATAGCCAACGACAGCGTGGCGCATCCAGCGACTGCAATCACCGACCACAGCGGCCGATCCCGATACAGCACGCACCCCACCCCGCACACGACGAGGAGAACCGTGCCCGCCGCGACCGCTGGGGCGGGCACCGCCTGACCGTGCGACTGCACCGTAATCCAGTCGAAGCAGAAAAATACCGTAATCAGGGCAATTGCAAGCCATGCAAAGATGCGCCGCGAATCCCCCGCGCGTGTGTTTCCTGCTGCTCGAACCATGGGGACAACAATAGGTCCCCGACGGAACAGTCGGCAGCGCCCGTGCAATCCCCAGCAAGGACATCCGTGAGGCGGACGAGATCGATCCTGTGACGGGATCAGCCTACAGCGGGGGGACGGGACGCCGATAAGCGTGCTTTTAGCTCTGCCAGCGATCGTCCGGGCCGGTCTTGCGGTCGGCGTAGCGCTTCTTTGCGCTGTCGTAGTCTTCTTCCGGCAGCTGGTAGAAGAAGACACGCGGCATGACTGCCTCGGAGTTCTCCAGGTACGTGGTGACGAATTTGTCCACGTCCTCGCGCTCGGTGGATTTCTTGTTCACGTAGATGAACAGGGGACGCGAGAGCGGGTAGTTGCCTTTCTTCGTCTCCTCAGCCGTCGGGGCTATACCGTCGATATTCACGTTGTCGATGAACTTCTGGTACTCATCCTCGGTGGCCAGATAGTTGCCGATGCCCATGAAGGACAGGGCGTTCTCATCCTCGGAGACCCACCGGGACAACTCCTGGATGTCGTCGGTCGCCTCGTAATCGTCGCGGATCTCATCGCCTTGGAGGACAAGCGCTTTGAACACGCCGAGGGTACCGGAGCCATCGGGGCGGCCGTAGAGCTTGATCTCCTCGTCCGGCCAGGACGGGTCGATATCGGACCACTTGGTCACTGGGGAGTCCTTGGACCAGATGTCGTGCAGCTGGTCGATGGTCAGGTCGGCGGCGAAGTCGTTGTCGCGGTGCTTCACAATGGTGATGGCATCGAGGCCGATCGGCAGCTCAATGTATTCGACCTTGTTGTCGGCGCACTGCTTCTGAAAGTCGACGGGGGCGCCCGAACCGGGAATGGCCACGGAGGCATCGTTGATATCGGCTTCGCCGTTGCAGAACTTCTCGAAACCGTCGGTCGAGCCGATGGCCTCGACGTTGACGTCGAAGTCGTAGCGGTTGGCCATGTAAGAGGTGATCGGTTCCACGGTGGCGGAACCGGTGGCCTGGATCGCGTCTTCGCTGGGGGAGTTGGTCGAGGAACAACCGACGGCGAATACGGAGACTGCCGCCAGGATGGATGCGGTGAGGGCCTTGCGCGTCTTAATCATGGTGCTTGGCCTCCTGCATCTCGGCGCGGAACTCGCGCAGCAGGCGGAAGAGGTTCTTCCAGGAGCCCTGGGAGTTGCTCCAGTATTTGGCGAAGTTCTCGTCCAGCTCAGCCTGCTGCTCCGGGGTGACGTTCGGGTTGATTTTCTTGTGCTTGTGGGTGGGATGGGTGCTCTCCGCAGCGACGACGGTTTTGTCCTCTCCGTTGGCAGGTTCGACGACTGCTTCGGTGGCGGTGGCCTCATGGTCGGCGGTCAGGCGGTCCTTGTTGCGGCCGCGTGCGTTGAGCTCGACGCGCAGTTCGTCCGCGGTTTCTTCGAGCTCGGCGAGCAGGGCCTGCAGCGCCTCGTCGGGAGCCTCGCTCTTGATGAGGTCCTGGGCCATGGGGGACAGGTCGGGGGTCACGTTGTTGTCGGGGGTCGTCATCGAGGGGCTCCTTACATCAGGGAGTTAGAAATGAACACTGCCAGCAGCGGGATGGCGAAGAAGACGCCACCGATGTAGATGAATACGTAGAGTTTGTTCTTCTCGGCTAGGCCAGCGAGCCAGTCGGAGCACTTCGGCGGAAGGTCGCGCAGGAACGGGATGCCAAGGATGAGGATGGCGGAGAAGAAGTTGAAAAGGGTGTGTACGAGGGCACCGGCCATCGCGGCTTCCGCCTCTGTGCCTGTTGCGGCGAATGCCGCGATAAGACCGGTCAGGGTTGTACCGATATTCGCACCCACCACGAACGGGAACAGGGTGCGGACCTGGAACTTGCCGGATGCCGCAAGCGGAACCGTCAGGGCGGTCGTGGTGGAGGAGGACTGGACCAACGCGGTGATGAGGGCACCGGAGAGTGCACCGAAGAACGCGTTCTTGCCCAAGGCTGCGTAGAGGATATCTTGCGCCTTGCCCACGAGCAGGGCATTCAGGAGTTTGCCGATGAAGCTGATGGAAACCAGGACGAGTGCGACACCGATGATGGCCAGGACGACACCGCCCAAGACATCGCCGAGCGGTTCGACGAGACCGCTTGCCAGCCCGACGAGGGGTTCGGTGATCATGTCGATGAAGTCGCCGAGCGCTTCGAAAAAACCCGCAATGATGCCTTCACCGGAACCGGTGAGGGACGGTGCGATTGCGGTCGCCGTCTTGCCCAAGAAGCCGGTGAGCATCTCCAGCGTGAAGAAGAACAGGATGGCAATGAGGTTGAAAAAGTCGTGCACGGTCGCCATGGAGAAGCCGTTGCGGAACTGCTTCTTGTTGCCGGCCAGGCCCAGGGCCACCAGCGTCGAGGTGACCGAGGTGCCCATGTTGGCGCCGAAGAGCATTGGAATGGCGATATTCAGTGGCAGGCCACCCGCGATCATGCCGACCACGATGGATGTGGTGGTCGAAGAAGACTGAATGATCGCGGTGGTGACGATACCGATGGCCAGGCCGACGAACGGGTTCTCGGCGAAGGAGAATAGTTCCTTGGCTTGGTCGCCCGCGGCCATCTTGAAGCCGTCGCCGATCATGCCCACACCGTTGAGGAGCAGCCAGATGGCGAGGAATACGGCGATCCAATTGGCTATTTGCTTCGCGGTGCCCTCGAAGGGCAGGAAGCTCAGCGGGTCACTATTTTCGGCATCGTCGTCCGGATCGGTATCGGCGGAAGCGCCAGTAGCATTCCGGCTGGTCGTCTCGTCGGCGCGATCGATGCGTTCTGAATCGGTAACGGTGCGGTCGACCACGCGGATATCGGCGTCTTGCGGGAGCTCGTGTTCGCCGGCAATGTCGCGCGGCAATCCCTTATCGCTCATCGGTTCTCTCTTCTGTATGTAGATGGGAACATAGGCACGCTCCACGCTACGTACAGGTATTTGCCAACGGGTTAATAGGTTGTTAACAGGCTGCGAAACATTTGAACCGGAAAAAGTTGGCCCACATCCATAAGGCCGCGGAACTACTACGGAACCGCAGGGATGGCGAGTCCCTTGGCCACAAGCGTTCCCCACTGTTTAGCCGTTACAGCTTCGCTCGCTAGGGCCGGTCGGTGCCAGCCGGTCCACGTGGTGAATGGCAGCTTGCGGGCCTCCAACAGTGTAATGATCGCGCCGGGCTGGTCCGCCTTTTCCGGTGCAGCGACCACGGGAGTGCGGCTGACGGAAAGCGAGGTGTTGGCGCGGAGGAACTCGTATGTCGCGGAGGCGAGGGGGCTGTTGCCTACGATAACCAGGCTGCTCCCCGCCGCTGCAGCGTCGTCGGCCACGATGACGGTGTCGTAGTAGTGGATGAGCTCGCCGATGCTCACCGCGTCCTCGCCGGCGCCGATGCGGATATTCCCGAACAGGCGCAGGCGGGGGACAAGATCACGGCCACTGCCGCCACTGCCGGTGCTGGCGCGGTGCGTCGAGCCGAAGCGGATCAGGCAGGTCGGTGCGGGGGCTTTGCTGAACAGGTCCACGAAGTAGTCGCCCATGCAGATGAGAAGGTCCGAGGTCTCAATGGCTGCGGCGCCGTGGCCGATGACGGTGACACGGTGAGCGGCACGTCGGGGTGCGTGCGTCATTGCTTTCTCCTTCTCATGTGGTTGCGGGTGCGTTCCCCGCAGGTCGATGGGGATTCGGCGATCCAAATTCGTAGACCGCTTAGTCTGTAACCGTAATCACCGATTGGCCGCGGTCAAGGTTTGCTTGCTATTTAGATTCAAGGCAAAGTGCAGAATACGCCCGCAAATTGGGGTGCTGTGCTGGTTTAGACCAAGTGGTATGTGTAGCGTTCATCACAGCGAATCTGGCCGCCACGCCAGATAGACAGATCAGTCCATATGGGAACCGCCCCGCGGAACTGCACAACAACAGAGAAAGAGCAAGAGGAGGCGACATGGCAGCCACGGGCACCACCGCGACCGCTGAGAAGCGACCCGAGCGCCCCAAGCGCACCGCCCGCAAGCCCAAGCCCGAAGGTCAGTGGAAGGTCGACGGTAAAACGCCGCTCAACCACGACGAAGAGCTGAAGCAGGAAGAGCCCGTGTTGCAGGTCAAGCAGCGGGTCATCGACACCTACTCCAAGCAGGGTTTCGCTTCTATCCCGAACGAGGACCTCTACCCGCGCTTCAAGTGGCTCGGCCTGTATACCCAGCGCAAGCAGAATTTGGGTGGCGAGCACACGGGCAAGGACAACCTCGAGCTCCAGGACGAGTACTTCATGGCGCGCGTGCGTTTCGACGGCGGACAGTGCTCCACCGCGCAAGCCCGCGCAGTGGGGGAGATCTCACGAGATTACTGCCGTTCCACCGCGGACCTCACGGACCGCCAGAACATCCAGCTCCACTGGGTAGGCATCGAGGATGTCCCGGCGATCTGGGACAAACTCGAGTCCGTCGGGCTGAACACATGGGACGCGTGCGGGGATGTGCCGCGCGTGATCATGGGTTCGCCGGTGGCGGGAGTTGCCAAAGACGAGATCATCGACGCCACACCCGCAGTGGAGAAGATCAAGAACGAGTACGTCCTCCGCGATGAATTCCAGAACCTCCCGCGCAAGTTCAAGACCGCCATCTCCGGCAACGCGCGCCAGGACGTGATCCACGAGATCAACGACATCGCCTTCATCGGTGTCGAGCACCCGGAGCTCGGCCCCGGCTTCGAGCTCTTCGTCGGCGGCGGCCTGTCCACTAACCCGATGCTGGCCAAATCGCTCGGCGCCTTCGTCACCCTCGACCAAGTCCCCGAAGTGTGGGCGGGGGTTGTGCGCATTTTCCGCGACTACGGTTACCGCCGCCTGCGCAACCGCGCGCGCCTGAAATTCTTGGTGGCGCAGTGGGGCGTCGAAAAATTCCGCACTGTTCTCGAGGACGAGTACTTGGGCTACAAGCTCCCCGACGGCCCGCGTGCCCCGATGAACCTCATCGACCGCGACCACGTCGGCGTGCACGAGCAGAAGGACGGCAAGGTCTACTTGGGCGTGAAGCCGACGATGGGGCACCTGACCGGCGAGCAGCTCATCGCGATTGCCGACCTGGCGGAAAGCTACGGGCTTGAGCGTCTGCGCCTGACGTCGTTCAAGGAGATTCTCTTCCTGGACGTCGATCCGGAGAAGGTGGACGCGCTCGCGGACGATCTGCAGGAAATGGGCATGTACTCCAAGCCGAGCGAATTCCGCCGTGGCATGCTCACCTGCACGGGCCTCGAATACTGCAAACTAGCCCACACCACCACCAAGGCCAAGGGCATCGAGCTTGTCGACGAGCTGGAGGACCGCTTCGGCGACATCGATTCCCCCATCACCATCACGCTCAACGGCTGCCCGAACTCGTGCGCCCGAACCCAGGTCTCTGACATGGGCTTCAAGGGGCAGATGGTCGACGACGGCAACGGCAACAAGGTCGAAGGTTTCCAGGTGCACCTGGGCGGCACCGTCACCCGCGAAACCCCGGACGGTGAGAAGGAAGCCAATTTCGGCCGCAAGATCCGCGGACACAAAGTGCTCTCGTCCGAGCTCGGGGATTACGTGAGCCGTGTGGTGGCGAATTACGTCGATAAGCGAAATGACGGCGAGATCTTCCGCGACTGGGTGCTGCGCGCCGATGAGGAGGACCTGAAGTGAAGTTCCGCCGCGAACCGAACGCGAACCGCAATTTTCCCTCGCACTGCCCCTACTGCGCGGGCGAGGGTCTGTTCCCGGACGAGACCAGTGATTTCGCGTGGAAATGCACTGAATGCCTCCGTATCTTCGAGGTGAAGTTCTACGGGCAGGACGCCCCGGAACACGCGCCCGCCCCGGCGAAATCGACGGAGCAGGCCATTCAGGAATCGCTGGCCCACCACGGCCACGTAGCGGTGTTGAGGAAGGAGAAATAATGGTCGATTTTTTGTCCCGGCCGCGCGCTGACCTCCGCGATCCGGAGATCAGCCCCGAAGGGCCGAAGGAGACCGAGCCGTTGGGCCCGGAGACCGCGGAAACGAACGCGAAGCTTGTCGACGCCTGGGCGGACAAGCTCTACAACGCCACCGCCCAGGAGATCCTCGAATGGGCCCACGAGTACGCCCCAGGCAAGCTCGTGGTCACGCTGAGCATGGAGAACACCGTGCTTGCGGAGCTGGCGAAGGACTTCCTGCCGGAGGCGGACTTCCTCTTCCTCGACACCGAGTACCACTTCAAGGAGACACTCGACGTTGCGGACCAGGTGGAGCAGCGCTACCCCGACCAGAAGCTCGTCCGCGCCAAGGCGATCCTCTCGCGCGAGGAGCAGAACCGCGTCTACGGCAGAGCGCTGTACCGCACCAACCCGACCGCTTGCTGCCGCATGCGCAAGGTTGAGCCGCTGGCTGTGAACCTGTCCCCGTACGCGGGGTGGGTCACCGGACTGCGCCGCGCGGACGGACCGACGCGCGCCGAGGCGCCGGCCCTCTCCCTCGACTCCACCGGGCGGCTGAAGATTTCGCCGCTTGTCACGTGGTCGCTGGAGGACACCGACAAGTACATCGACAACAAGAACCTGATCATCCACCCCCTGACCAAGCAGGGCTACCCCTCCATCGGCTGCGAGACCTGCACGTTGCCGGTCGCCGAGGGTGAAGATCCCCGTGCGGGACGGTGGGCGTTCAGTGCCAAGACGGAATGCGGGTTGCACCAATGAGCCTGACACAGACAGACACACTTTCACCACACCTGAGGGACTTGGAGAACGAGTCCATCCACATCATCCGCGAGGTAGCGGGGCAGTTCGACAAGATCGGCCTGCTGTTCTCTTCCGGCAAGGACTCGTGCGTCGTGTACGAGCTGGTCCGCCGGGCATTCGCGCCGGCCGCCCCGCCGATCGAGCTGCTGCACGTGGACACCGGCCACAACTTCCCGGAAGTCATCGAGTTCCGCGACAACCTGGTGGAGCAGACCGGCGCGCGCCTGCGGGTGGCCCACGTCCAGGACTGGATCGATCGCGGTGACCTGGTAGAACGCCCCGACGGCACCCGCAACCCGCTGCAGACAGTGCCGCTGGTGGAGACGATCGCCGAGGTCGGTTACGACGCCGTTCTCGGCGGCGCCCGCCGCGACGAGGAGCGCGCCCGCGCGAAGGAGCGAGTTTTCTCCGTCCGCGACTCCTTCGGCGGCTGGGATCCGCGCCGCCAACGCCCGGAACTGTGGGACCTCTACAACGGCGAGAAGCTGCCGGGCGAGAATATCCGTGTCTTCCCCATTTCCAACTGGACCGAGTCGGATGTGTGGGAGTACATCGGCGCCCGCAATATCGAGTTGCCGTCCATTTATTTCGCGCACGACCGCGAGGTGTTCAACCGCGACGGAATGTGGCTCACCGCCGGAGAGTGGGGCGGGCCCCGCGAGGGCGAGACCGTCGAAACCCGCCGGGTGCGCTACCGCACCGTGGGCGACATGTCCTGCACCGGTGCTGTCGAGTCGACCGCCACCACCATTGACGAGGTGCTCGCCGAGTTGGCCACCTCCACCTTGACCGAGCGCGGCGCGACCCGTGCCGACGACCGCTTGAGCGAGTCCGCCATGGAGGACCGCAAGAAGGAGGGCTACTTCTGATGACCGCACCGACCATTTCGCCTGTGGCCAGCGAGGTCTTGTCGGACCGAGCGACGCTGCGCCTGTGCACCGCAGGTTCCGTCGACGACGGCAAGTCCACCTTCGTCGGCCGCTTGCTGCATGACACGAAGTCGGTGCTGGCCGACCAGATGGCCAGCGTCGAGCGCACATCCGCCGACCGCGGCTTCGAGGGCCTGGATCTCTCGCTTTTGGTCGACGGCCTCCGCGCCGAGCGCGAGCAGGGCATCACCATCGACGTCGCCTACCGCTACTTCGCCACCGACAAGCGCACGTTCATCCTCGCGGACACCCCGGGGCACGAGCAGTACACGCGCAACACGGTCACGGGCATGTCCACCTCCCAGGTCGTCGTCCTGCTTGTCGACGCCCGCAACGGCATCAAGCCTCAGACCGTCCGCCACCTCACCGTGGCCAGCCTGTTGGGCGTGAAGACGGTCATCCTGGCCGTGAACAAGATCGACCTGGTCGACTACTCCGAGGAGGTCTTCGACGGCATCCGCACCGAGTTCGAGCAGCGCGCCGCCGCCTTGGGCATCGCCGAGCCGCACGCCGTGCCGATCTCCGCGCTCAAGGGCGACAACGTCGTCGAGCGCTCGGAGGAGACCCCGTGGTACGAGGGCCCGAGCGTCCTCGAACTGCTGGAGACCATCCCGGTGCACTCGGGCCGCGCACTCGACCTGCCCTTCCGCTTCAACATCCAGTACGTGCTGCGCGAGCACGCCACCGACTACCGGGCCTACGCCGGCACGGTGAATGCGGGCACGATCAGTGTCGGTGACACTGTCACCGCGCCGAACGGCCGCAGCACCACCGTCACGCACATCGACAACGCCGACGGTCTGGACGGTGTGACCACCGCCAACGCGGGGGACGCAGTTGCGCTGCGCTTGGCCGACGACATCGACCTGGCCCGCGGCGACCTGCTGGCCGCCGCGCCGTATCCGGAGTCCGTCCGCGAATTCGGCGGCACGGTCGTGGGGCTCACCGACAAAGACATCACCGCCGGCAAGGCCGTGAAGCTGCGTTACGGCACGTCGCTCGTGCGCGCCCGCGTGGCCAGCGTTGACCGTGTTCTAGACATCGACGGCACCCCGGAGAACAACTCCGACGTGACCGCACCGGAGTCTTTTGGCCTCAACGACATCGCGCACGTGACCATCCAGACCGCGCAGGAGCTGCCGGTTGAGGAATACGCCGCGCGTGGTGCGGTGGGCAATTTCCTCCTCATCGACCAAGCTTCCGGCAACACGCTCGCCGCGGGGCTCGTCGGAACGCGGTTGAGGTAGGCGCAATGACGGCATTGATCACGCTCTCGCACGGCTCGCGCCACCCAGGCGCGCAGCCGGGAGTCCGCGAGCTCACCCGCGCCGCGGCGCGCCAGTTGGGAGTGGCCGGGGTGGACGCCCACCTCGAGTTTGACACTCCCGACCTCACTGCCGCCGCCCGCCAGCTCGCTGAGCGCGGACACAGCCGCGCCGTGGTCGTGCCGACACTGTTCACCAAGGCATTCCACGCCACTCACGACGTGCCCGAGGCTATCTCCGCCGCCCGCGCGGAAACGGGACTCGAGTTGGTTTCCGCCGAGGGGCTCGGCCAAGGACGCGACGTTGCGGCAGTGCTCGCCGCACGCGCGCTTATCGACGCTCCCCGCGCCCGCCGCATTGTCTTCTACCCCGTGGGCACCTCCGATGAGGAGGCGGCGGGGAAGACGGTGGCGTTGGGGCGCGACGTCGAAAAGCTCACTGGCGTGCCCGTGACCACCGTCCCCGCGACGGGGGTCGGAGAGCTCGTCGGCGCTGACGGCATCGACGCCGTCGCAGAAGAGAACACCCATTTGCTACCGCTATTCGTCACGAGGGGGTTGCTGCTGGACCGGGTCTGCCGAATGTGGCCCGGGACCATCTCCGCACCGCTTGGCGCGGATCTCGCACACATCATCGCCGCACGTTACCGCGCGGCATCCACCCTCACGCACGCAAAGGTTTAACTCATGAATCGCATGGTCACTCTCATTCTCATCGCAGTCGCGGGTCTCGCCGGCCAGCTTGTCGACGGCGGCCTCGGCATGGGCTTCGGCGTCACCTCCACCACCATCTTGATCATGCTCGCCAGCCTCGGCCCCGCACAGGCCTCCGCCGTCGTGCACACGGCTGAGCTGGGCACGACACTGGTCTCCGGAATCAGTCACTGGCGTTTCGGCAACGTGGATTGGCGGGTGGTCGCCGCGATCGGCATACCGGGCTCAATCGGTGCTTTCGCCGGTGCGACAGTCCTGTCGAACCTGTCGACGGAATCCGCTAAGCCCATCATGTCACTCATTCTCGCCGCGATCGGTGTGAACTTGGTGTGGCGCTTCTCCCGCGGCATTGTCCGCCGCAAGGCGGTCGACACGCCGCACTCCAAGCCTTTCCTCGGCGTGCTGGGCATCTTCGGCGGCTTCGTCGACGCGACCGGTGGCGGCGGCTGGGGCCCGGTGACTACCTCGACCCTGCTGTCCGCCGGCCGCAGTGAGCCGCGCTGCATCGTCGGCACCGTGAACACCGCCGAGTTTTTTGTCACCGCCGCTGCCACCGCCGGATTCGTCATCGGCATGTGGGAAGATCTCGTGGCGAATCTGGCTGCCGTGCTCGCCCTGCTTGTCGGCGGCGTGATCGCCGCACCGCTGGCCGCGTGGCTGGTCACCCGCCTCAACCCGATCCTGCTCGGCGGCATCGTGGGCACCCTGATTGTGACCCTCAACCTGCCGGTCGTGCTGAAGGCCCTGGGTGTCGGCGCCTCCGTTCTTGTCGCCGTGCGCATAGCCGCCATCGTGGTCGGCGTGGCCCTTTCCATTCGCGGCTGGAAGAAGGCCCGGGAGAATTCCCGCGCCGCCGCCGAGAAGGAGGGTGCCAGTCAAGCCGGCTACGAGGAGGACGCCGCGGGCAGAGTGACTGGCTCCTCGGCTTCCGCCACCGGATCTCCGACTGCGGCCCGCCGCTAGCCACGTCGCAGCCCTGAACCGCGGACTTCCGCATCAGAACTCCCCCGCATCGTTCACGCTCTCGCTCCTGCCCGGCAGGACGGACGACGTGACAGGTGCGGGGGAAATTCCGCTTTTCTTAGCGTGCATTTTCTCCAGATACATGAGGTGTCATATGTATGCGAAATTGGGAATGGGGATTCCTACTTGCATTATCTCACACATATCCTGAACAGCTTTCGGGCGAGCGATCCCAAGTTCGACTATTCTCCGTGACATGACATGGAATACGGATTTTGGCACCGAAACGACAATTCACGCGACCGGGGAAGAAGTGATGGGCGTGCTCGCCGATGTGGAAGGGTTGCCGGCATGGAACCCGGCTTTCACATGGGTCGGGCCACAGCAAGACGATGGAGCGCATTCGCTCATCGTGCAGCGGGTCCTGCGTGGGTCCATCAGAATGACAAAGTCGGGGGCGACGGTGGATTACGCTATCGAGATCCCCGGTTTGGTGGAGCACTCGACGTTCCGGATTGACGATAATGTGGACGGCACAACGCGAGTGACCCACCGCGTCCAGCAGGCAGGTCCGCTCTCACGGCTCATCGGGGCGCGGGAGGCGTCGCTTGTCCCGGGGAAGAGACTGGACCGGCTGGAAAGGGTCCTCGCTGGGACATACTGACAAGGCCACGCCGCCGGAAAGGAATCGGATGCCAGGACTGTTGCCCGCTGACCCGGAGAGGTTCCGTTATCTCGTCCTGGCACTGCAAAGGCAGGGGAGCCGCGAGCTGAACCGACTTTTCGCCGATATGGGTCTGACCACTTCGCAGGCCGAGGCGTTGGAGATCCTCGGCGCCTACGGCCCGATCAGCACAAAGGAAGCGGGTGCGTACTTGATCTGCGAATCCGGTAGCCCTAGCCGGTTGCTCGCGGCTCTCGCCGCGAAGGGGCTTACTGTCGCGTCCCAGTCTGCGCAGGATAAACGGCTCACTCTCCACGCGCTCACCCCGGAAGGCCGGGCGGCTGTGGCGGCGATCCAGGAGCAGAACCGCGCCTTCGAAGCAGAACTGGCGCGGCGGATGGACAAGGCGGCTTCGGAGGTTGACGGCACGGGACTCGCGCAACTCGCCGCGCTCGTGACGGACCCCGAGCTCAACGGCGCCTTGCGGCGGCGCTTCCCCGACCTTTTCCCAGCGGGCTAAACTGGCCCTAGTTATTCGCGATATGAAGGACAATCATGCTCGTCAGTGAATCACTGTTTCTGCTGCTCTCAAACAAGTCTGACCGTTTTGAGATCGGTGTGAGCCATCAGCGTGTGGCCCTCAACGGTGCTTTGCTGTGCGACCTGGTCGCCACCGGACTGGCTACGATTCACGACGGTAAGTCCGCGACCGTGACAGCGACAGAGGGCGCCGCCCAGCGCGCGTCTGCCCACCCTGCATTGGCCCACGGCGTATCCCGCCTTGAGGCGAAAAGCGAAATGTCCCTCTACTCGGCACTGCACTCCCGCAAATTCGCCGACAAGGAGGCTCTCGCGCAGCGTCTCATCGAGGAGGGTGTGCTGGACCAGGAGCGCGCCAGCTTCCTTGGTCTGAAGTGGACCCGCTTCCCGGAGAAGGACGAGACGATCGAGGCCGCAATGCGCGGTCGCTACCGCGACATCTTCCACGGCAAGGTCGAGCCGCGCCCCGAAGAGGCCATGGTGATCCTTCTGCTGAAGAATACCGGTGAGCTGCGCCGCGTCTTCCTCGACGAGATCCAAGGTGTACCGTTCAACGCCGTCCGTGTGCGGGTCCACGACATCGACCGCGCCGTGCTCGAAGGCGCAACCTTCGACCACGCCAAGGAGATCAATCTTGTCCTCGACGGCGTTGCCCAGGCGGCCGCGGTGGAAGAGGAATCGGCGTCCAGCTAGCCCCGGGGCGGCTCGAGGTCACTCTCACAAAACGCAAAAGGTAACAATCGAACGGTAACTCCGCTCCATTATGTTTGCCCTTTAGGGCATGCTGCGCCATTTTGGAGCATTGTTACCGTTCAATTGTTACCTTTTGCTGTTTATTGGGGCGGCAGCCTGCCGGTCAGGGCACGCGGTGTGTCCAGGCCTCGGTGCCGAACTTCTCCTCCACGAGCTTCTCGGCGGCGGCAATGTCGTCGTCGGAAAGCTGGCCGGTCTCGGCCGGGTAGCGGGAGATGAACGTGTTCATCAGCGCTTCGATGACCTCTTGGCGCGCGACACCGGTTTGGCGGCGCAACGGGTCGACGCGCTTCTTGGCCGAGCGGACGCCCTTGTCGGCCAGCTTGACCTTGCCCACACGCAGCACTTCCATCATCTTGTCGGCGTTGATGTCGTAGCTCATGGTTGTGTGGTGCAGGATCGCGCCGTTGACGCGCTTTTGGGCGGCACCGCCGATCTTTCCGCCGTCGGAGGTGATGTCGTTGATCGGCACGTACCAGGCGTTGACCCCGAGGGATTGCAGGCCGGCCAGGACCCAGGTGTCCAGGTACTGGTAGCTGTCGACGTAGCTGAGTCCCGCGACGACATCGTCGGGCACGTACATCGAATAGGTGACGCAGTTTCCGCCCTCCATGAACATGGCGCCGCCGCCGGACATGCGGCGGACAGGAACGATCCCGTGCTTCGCGATGCCCTCCGGATCCAGCTCATTCTGGAAAGACTGGTAGGAGCCGAACACGACGGCCTTGTCCTCCCACTCCCAGAACCTCAGGATGGGGCCCTTGCGGCCGGCGGCGACCTCCTCGAGGAGGTACTGGTCCAACGCGACGTTAACCGGCGTCGGCAGGACGGGGGAGTGGATGACGGTCCAGTTGTAGTCGGTGAGGTCCTTGGCGTCGAGAAGCGCCCGCCGCGCCGTGACGGCCACGTCCCGCGTGGAGAATCCGTGGAGGGCGACGGGCTGGCCTCCGTCGAGAGCCGCCAAGGCGTCGTCGATACGCTTCTGCAGGTCGTCGGCTGATTCTGTGACGGAGGCCCCAACGAGTGCGCCGTTGATCGCGTCGTAGGCCTCCTCGGGCTCGAGGAAGAAATCGCCGGAGATTTTCGCGTCAGTGATCTCCGTGCCGTCGTCGGTGAGGTCGGCGACGACGAGCTTGCCGCCGGAGACCTTCACCTCGAAGTGGTGGGATGCCATTTACTTGGCGAACTCCTCGATGAGTGCCTTGTTGAATGCCGGGAGGTCGTCCGGGGTGCGGGAGGAAACGAATCCCTTGTCCACGCGGACCTCCTCGTCCACCCACGTCGCACCCGCATTGGACAGGTCCGTCTTCAGCGAGGGGTAGGAGGTGATGGTCACACCGTTCAGGGCGTCTGCGTCGGCGAGAATCCAGCCGCCGTGGCAGATGACACCGACGGGTTTGTTCGCCTGGGTGATCTCGCGCACGAAAGCGACAGCGTTCTCGTCGGTGCGGATGGTGTCGGCGTTGCCGGTGCCGCCGGGGAGGATTAGGGCGTCGAAGTCAGCGGCGTTCGCCTCGGTGGAGGTCTGGTCGACGGTGACCTTCTCGCCGTTCTTGCCCTCGATCTCGCCGGTCTCCGTGGAGATGACGGTAATGGTTGCACCTGCCTCGGCGACAGCGTCGCGCGGGCTGGTCAGCTCCGAATCCTCGAAGCCGTCGGTGGCCAGGATTGCGATCTTCTTGTTCGACAGTGTTTCGTTGCTCATGACGCCCCATGGTAAAGAAAAACGCCAGCCGGGGGGCTGGCGTTCACTCAGAGCGTATTCAGGACGTGCTAGTCCTTCTTCTTTTTCTTCTCGAGGTCGTCCTCGTCGATAGCGCGGGTGTCGCCCGGAGCCTTGTTGTCCTCGGGCTGCTCCTTATCCACGCGGGTGGTACGCGGGACCTTCGTCGAGCCGAGCTTGCCAGCCTCCTCGT
The DNA here is from genome assembly GCF_030503595.1 of Corynebacterium sp. P4-C1. Lineage (NCBI taxonomy): Bacteria > Bacillati > Actinomycetota > Actinomycetes > Mycobacteriales > Corynebacteriaceae > Corynebacterium > Corynebacterium sp. P4-C1. The sequence goes on from NZ_CP129966.1 coordinate 1,914,998, forward strand.
CGAGCTGGGTCTGGCCCTTGCGGCGGCCCATGGAACGCATGCGGTCGCGCACGGCGAGGTAGGCCTCGCGTGAGTCCAAAGTCTGGCTCTGCTGTGTGGCGATCTGGATGTCGTCCGCGGTGATCTCGCCGGTGCGCAGGGACACCATCTCAGCCCAGTAGCGCAGCCACACTGCCGCGACAGCGCAGACGGGCACGGCCAGGAACGCGCCGATGATGCCGAACAGGGTGCCGCCGACAGCCACACCCAACAGGACGATCGCCGCGTGCAGCCCCATTGAGCGGGACTGCAGGATCGGCTGCAAGACGTTGCCCTCGATCTGCTGGACCAGAATGACCAGGCCGAGCACTAGCAGGGCCTTGGTCAAGCCGCCGGAAACAAGGGCGATGATGACCGCGAGGGCGCCGGCTGTGAAGGCACCGATGATCGGGATGAAACCACCGAAGAAAGTGATCACGGCCAGCACGGGAGCCAGGGGAACGCCAAGAATGATCAGGCCGGCACCGATGAACACGGCATCCACGAGTGAGACAATCGCCTGCGTGCGGATGAATCCCGCGAGCGTGTTCCAGGAGCGCATGAGCACCTCAGTGAGGTGCCAGCCGACCTTCACACCGGTGTACTTGCGCAGCCACGGCAGGAAGCGGTCGCCGTCCTTCAGGAAGAAGAAGGACAAGACCAGCATCAGGGCGAGTGTCGTGCCAATGGAGGCCGCGGCGCCGATGCCCGTGACGACGCCCGAGGCAATGTTGTTGGCCTGGCCGCGGACGAATTCGCCCGCCTGGTTCACTGCCTGCTCGAGCTGGGTGGTGTCCACGTCGAAAGGCGCGGACGTCTGTAACCAGTGCAGGATTTGCTGGATGCCTTCTTCCGCCTGGTGGTAGAGCTCCACCGACTGGGTCTTGATGGTCGGGGCCATCGCGGCGAAGATGCCGCCGATGATGCCGAAGAAGCCGATCAGCACCAGGAACACTGCGAGGGTGGCAGGCACCTTGTGGTTGCGGAGCCAGCGGACCGGCGGCCACAGGACGGTGCAGAAGATTAGCGCCAGCAGCGTCGGCAGAACGCCGACCCAGATGCCGCCGATGAGCTTGACCAAAAACGCCGTCGCGATCACGATGACGATGAAGCGCAGAGCCCAGGCAGCTGCGGTACGCCCGTCGGCCGCGATGACGTTGCCGCGGTCGATGGACTCGCCGGAGAGCGATTGCGCCGCTTGCGCCGCGGTTGGTTCTGTCGCCGGGGCCTCCACCGAATCGAGGAGGGTGGTGGCGAAGTCTTCCGCCCCATCCGTCTGGCGGGCGTCTGGACGCTTTGAATTATGTTCAGTCACGAAGAAGCATTCTGCCAGATAGGCCGAGAAAAACAACATCTAGAAGCGTTAACGGCAGGCTGAGGTTATGCCGGATTTGCGGAGGTGGACCCAAGGGGCCCACAACTTCATTAAATTTTCTGGTAAAATAATGAGCACCTACATAGTATTATGTGCAAAACCATGTGCCGGCTGGCCCCTCCCGGGGGAAACCTCAGCTATGTCACTCACCCGTAGCCTGCGCCGTGCCGCAGCAGCCACCACCCTCTCCGCCGCCGTGTGCGCCAGCGCGGCAGCCCCTGCCAATGCGTGGGAGAACACGTTCGACGAATCGGTCGGCAACGAAGGGCAGTGCACCCTGGAATTCACCGAGCAGGAGAGGGAGGACATCAACGCCGCTTACGGCCTCATGTTCGGGACGATGGCGGACCTGTCTTACGAGCGTATCAACGACCTGAAGGACAGGAAGGTCTGGTGGGAATGGGCCAAAGAGACCGACCAGAAGGACTTGACGGCACCGGGCCCGCTCGGGCCCGTAACCAACGCGCAGGTGGCACTGTTCGCCGGCAAAGACAGCGGTACCTACACCATGGCCGCCCGCTACCTCGAGCAGTCCCGTAAAGAGGTCGTGCCGTCGACTGAGCTCACGCTCACTCCGGCCGAGGCGGCGGATCTCAAGGGGGCCGGTGCGGTCAACACCGGCAGTCTCGTCGCGCCGGGTATTTGGGCCTTGATGCGGGGCAGTCTCTCGGTCGGCGATGTCACCACGATGGCCGGAGAGGCACTGAACAAGCTCGGCCCGCGCATTCAGCCGACGATCAAGAGCTACGAGAATGCGCTCACGGCCTGCGAGGAGCGTGAGAGCACCAAGGGCACGATCAAGCAGGGCTCGAGTTTGGATACCGACCAGTTCGCCGGTCTCGTCGCGGGCGGTGTGCTGGGCGGTCTGGCACTCCTCGGCCTCATCGCTGTTGCGGCCGGTCCACTGGTGAACGACTTCTTCACCAATTTCTGGAGGAACGCCGGCGTGCTGCGTTAGCGTCGGCGGACGCCGAAAAGTACGCCCTGAGCACTAGAAACAAAGAAAGTTGAGTGAACCTGGAACAACTTTATGCAACTGCGAGTTGTAGGGATTGAGTGAGTCAAGCTCAACTCTGTGACAGTGTGTCGCCTCCCGGTGGTACAGTGGCAGCCGGAAGTTGAGCGGAAGGCAGTCAACCTGCTGAACGGACTCGACTCGGTAACACGAAATAAACCGAATTTTTCAGGAGGACATGAACACTATGGGACGCGCAGTAGGCATTGACCTTGGCACCACGAACTCTGTTGTTTCCGTGCTGGAGGGCGGCGAGCCGGTAGTTATCGCCAACGCGGAGGGTGCACGCACCACTCCGTCCGTCGTCGCTTTCGCCAAGAACGGCGAGATCCTCGTCGGCCAGTCCGCGAAGAACCAGGCGGTGACCAACGTCGACCGCACCATCCGTTCCGTCAAGCGCCACATGGGCGAGAATGACTGGACCGTCGACATCGACGACAAGAAGTACACCCCGCAGGAGATTTCCGCGCGCACGCTGATGAAGCTGAAGCGCGACGCGGAGGCGTACCTCGGCGACGAGGTCACCGATGCTGTTATTACTGTCCCGGCGTACTTCGAGGACGCACAGCGTCAGGCCACCAAGGAGGCTGGCCAGATCGCAGGCCTGAACGTCCTGCGCATCGTCAACGAGCCGACGGCTGCCGCACTTGCCTACGGTCTGGAGAAGTCCGACAAGGAGCAGACCATCCTCGTCTTCGACCTCGGCGGCGGCACCTTCGACGTGTCCCTGCTCGAGATCGGTGACGGTGTCGTCGAGGTGCTGGCCACCGCCGGCGACAACGAACTCGGCGGCGATGACTGGGATCAGCGCATCGTCGACTGGCTGGCGGAGAAGTTCAAGTCCCAGCACGGCATCGACCTGACCAAGGACAAGATGGCGCTGCAGCGTCTGCGCGAGTCCGCGGAGAAGGCGAAGATCGAGCTGTCGTCCGCGCAGCAGGCGTCCATCAACCTGCCGTACATCACGGTCGACGCCGACAAGAACCCGCTGTTCTTGGACGAGAACTTGTCCCGCACCGAGTTCCAGCGCATCACCTCCGATCTGCTGGACCGCACCAAGGAGCCGTTCAACCAGGTCATTAAGGATGCTGGCCTCTCCGTCGGCGACATCGACCAAGTCGTGCTCGTCGGTGGTTCCACCCGTATGCCGGCTGTCTCCGACCTGGTCAAGGAGCTCACCAGCAAGGACCCGAACAAGTCCGTCAACCCGGATGAGGTCGTGGCCCTCGGTGCTGCACTCCAGGCTGGCGTTCTGCGTGGCGACGTCAAGGATGTGCTGCTGCTCGACGTCACCCCGCTGTCCCTGGGTATTGAGACCAAGGGCGGTGTGATGACCAAGCTGATCGAGCGCAACACCACCATCCCGACGAAGCGTTCGGAGACCTTCACCACGGCTGAGGACAACCAGCCGTCCGTGCAGATCCAGGTTTTCCAGGGCGAGCGCGAGATGGCCTCCGCCAACAAGCTGCTCGGCTCCTTCGAGCTCGGCGGTATCGCACCGGCTCCGCGCGGTGTCCCGCAGATCGAGGTCACCTTCGACATCGACGCCAACGGCATCGTCCACGTGACCGCGAAGGACAAGGGCACCGGCAAGGAGAACACGATCAAGATCCAGGAGGGCTCCGGCCTCTCCCAGGAGGAGATCGACCGCATGGTCAAGGACGCGGAGGCTCACGCCGACGAGGACAAGGCCCGCCGCGAGGAGCAGGAGACCCGCAACAACGCGGAGTCCATGGCGTACCAGACCCGCAAGTTCCTGGACGAGAACAGCGACAAGGTGTCCGAGGACATCAAGACCAAGGTCACCGCTGCCGCCGACGAGGTCGACGAGGCGCTGAAGGGCGACGACCTGGATGCGGTCAAGGCTGCCGTGGAGAAGCTGACCAACGAGTCCCAGGAGATGGGCAAGGCCATCTACGAGGCCGAGGCGAACGCAGGCGCAACCCAGGCGGATGCGACGGCTGAGGGCGACGACAACGTCGTCGACGCCGAGGTCGTCGAAGAGGACGACAACACCTCCAACAACTCCGACGAGAAGTAAGGAGCTGCCACCATGACCAACCCGAACGAGCAGATGCCCGATAACCCGGGCGCGCCCGAGTCGACGGACGAGGAATACGTCAGCCCCGACCAGTCCGAAACCCTGGCCCAGGAGGCCGCGGAGTCGGAGGCGTTGGCCAAGGACGACGTGGACCCGCTGTCGGACTCCGAGGTGCTCGACGCTGAGCTCGCGGACGCGTTGGACGACGCGGAGCGCGAGGTCAACCCGGACGCCGACGGTGACGGGGCGGTCTCCGACGTGGAACTCCAGCTCGCCGAGCGCACCGAGGACCTCCAGCGGGTGTCCGCTGAGTACGCGAACTACCGCCGCCGCACGGAGCGCGAGCGCTCCCAGATCGCCAACGATGCGAAAGCAAAGGTGATCACGGAGCTGCTCCCGCTTATCGACGACTTGGAGCTCGCCCGCCAGCACGGCGATCTCGCCGAGGGCCCGTTGAAGGCATTTTCGGACAACCTGCAGGCAATCCTGCAACGCCAGAAAACGGAAGCCTTCGGTGCGGAGGGCGATGCCTTCGATCCGGAGATCCACGAGGCGGTGCAAGACCTGTCACAGGGCGACACCAAGGTTATCGGCACGGTCCTGCGCAAGGGCTACCGCGTCGGCGACCGTTTGGTCCGCAACGCGATGGTGATCATCGCGGACCCGGACGACAACGCCGAATCCGCTGAATAGTGTTGAGCGGCACTAAGTAGCGCCCAGTAGCACTCAGCGAAGCTCAGCTGCGGCCGGGGAGGGAAGCAAGACCATGCACGTCGACGTTCCTCCTCGGCCGCTTTTTAGATACAACACCACCACAAACGATATTTAGAACCGCGAATTACCCAGTGCACGAACTAGAACTCGAACTAGAACTTGAACTGGAATAGGGCAGAAGGGAGGAGGCGCACATGGCCATGCAGCAGGAATGGGCGAATAAGGATTATTACGGGGACTTGGGGCTGTCGTCGTCGGCAAGCGCTGCCGAGGTCAAGAAGTCGTACCGCAAGCTGGCGCGCGAGAACCACCCCGATTCTCACCCGGGCGATAAACAGGCCGAGGAGCGCTTCAAGCGCGTCGCCGAGGCGTACGACGTGCTCGGTGACGAGGCGAAGCGCAAAGAATACGACGAATTCAAGTCGATGATGAACTCCGGAGGCTTCATGCGCTTCGGAGGGAAAGGAGGTTCCGGGTTTCCGGGCGGGTTTCGCACGACGACGACCACGTCGGACTTCGGGGCCGGAGGATTCGACGACTTCGGGTTTGGACAAGGCGGAGGATTTTCTTCGGAAGGCGGTCTTGGTGACATCTTCGGTGGCCTCTTTAACCGCGGCGGCGGCACTGGCAGGAGTGCTCGGCCGACGCGGGGGGCCGACGTCGAAACGCAAATAACGCTCGACTTCCGCGAAGCCGTCAAGGGCACGACAATCCCCATTGAACTGACTGGTGAGGCCCCGTGTACCGATTGCCACGGTTCAGGCTCGGCGACGGGGAAAACCACGACGTGCCCGGACTGCGGCGGCACAGGCTTCGTCAGCGAGCAGAAGGGCGCGTTCGGGATGTCCCGGCCGTGCACACGCTGCGGGGGCACAGGCCAGATCATTGAGAACCCGTGCCAGACCTGCTCCGGATCCGGAACGGTGCGCCGCACCCGGTCGATCACCGTGCGGATTCCCGCCGGCGTGATCGACGGGCAGAAGGTGCGCCTGGCCGGGCAGGGCGAAGCTGGCCCGAACGGGACGCCCGCGGGCGACCTGTTCGTCAACGTGACTGTCCGGCCGGACAAGGTGTTCACCCGCAACGGCGACGATCTCGCCGTGACAGTCCCGGTGAGCTTCACGGAGCTGGCTCTTGGGGGCGCGGTGACGGTGCCGACGTTGGATAGCCCGGTGAAGGTCAAGGTTCCGGCTGGCACCCCGAGCGGCCGCACCCTGCGCGTGAAGGGGCGCGGTGTCCCGCGCAAGTCCGGCACCGCGGGCGATTTGATGGTCACCGTCGAGGTGACGGTGCCGAAAAACCTGGATGCGGCAGCGACCAGTGCGCTGCGCGCGTACGCTCAGGCGGAGAAGGATTCCGGCTTCAACCCGCGCGCCGGTTGGGCCGGAGCCCCATCCGGAAATAGTTAGGGGAGGTGAGCCAGAAAATGAATAAGAAAGACGACGCAGCCAACACCGCAGAGACTGTGGATGCAACAAGCAATGTCGAAGCTGTCGGCGAATACTACGTCATCTCCGTCGCCGCCGAGCTCACCGGCATGCACGCCCAGACCCTGCGCACATACGACCGCATGGGCCTGGTCACTCCGATGCGCACCTCCGGCGGCGGACGCCGCTATTCGCAGCGCGACATCTCCCGCCTGCGCACGATCCAGCGCCTGTCGCAGGAAGAAGGCGTGAACCTAGCCGGAATCAAGACGATCATCGAATTGAGCGAGCGGATCGATTCCCTGGAGGGCGAGTTGGCTGCCGAGCGGAAACGCAGCACAGAGCTGGCACAGTGCTTGAGCAACTCACAGAACCGGAACCGGCGCGGCGGGGAGCTCGTTCACGTGCCGCGTTCCACGGCGGTGGTGACGTGGCGCCGGCACCGAGGGGAGTGAGCGCTGGGCACCTGTGAATGTCGCTCTACCTGTTGCAGGGTTTCTGGAAGCAGGTTTTAATTTTCGGTGGAAGTCACTGGCACGTACTTGCTCGCCACCTTTCGTTTCCTCTAGCTGTCAAACTTTGAAAGCCACAACAGATGAAACTTCGTTCTTGTGCCCTGGCGACCTGTGCTGCAGCTGTCGCCACCTCTTTGTTCCCGGCAGTGGCTGAGGCCGCTACGACCACCCCGATTGAACACGTTGTGGTCATCTACTCGGAGAACATCTCCTTCGACCACTACTTTGCTACCTACCCGAACGCCCTCAACGTCGAGGGCGAGAAGCTGCAGGGCAGCGACAAGCAGGCCCCGAAGTTCGAAGCCAAACCGGACACCCCGAAGGCCACCAACCTGGAAAACGCTAACCTGCTCGGGGACGCGAACCCGAACACCGTGAAGCCGTTCCGCCTCACCCCGGAGCAGGCGGTGACCGTTGACCAGAATCACCACTACGACGCTGAGCAGGAAGCGTACAACGGCGGCAAGATGAACAAGTTCGCCGAGACGGTGTCCAGTGACGTGGATAAGAAGAACAACGGCTACTACGCAACGCCTGGTCTGACCATGGGCTACTACGACGGCAACACGGTCACCGGGATGTGGAACTACGCGCAGAACTTCTCGCTGAATGACAACAGCTACTCCACCATCTTCGGCCCCTCGACGCCGGGCGCGTTGAACCTGATTTCGGGCACGGTTGCTGGCAGCACGTCCCACGATCCGGCGACAGGCGAGCAGAAGACCATCACCCCGGGCGAGAACCACGCGCTCGCCGGCGTGTCCGAAGACGGCAAGACAGCAACGGTTGTCGGCGACCCGGACCCGCTTTACGACGACTGCTCCAACGACTCCTCCTCCTCGACCGACGAGGTCTCTGTTCTACATTCGAGGAACATTGGCGACCAGCTCAACGAGAAGGATGTGACCTGGGGTTGGTTCCAGGGCGGATTCCGCCCGACCGAGGAGGCGACCTCCGATTCGCGCGCACGCTGCGGTTCCTCCCACACCACGCTGACCGGTCAGAACCAGACGGACTACAACCCACACCACCAGCCGTTCCAGTACTACGCGTCGACGGCGAACCCGCACCACCTGCCGCCGTCAAGCCCCGACATGATCGGTAAGACCGACCAGGCGAACCATCAGTACGATCTCGAGGACTTCGACACCGCGATCGAGAAGGGCAACCTCCCGGCTGTCTCCTTCCTCAAGGCGTCGAACTACCAGGACGGCCACGCCGCATACTCCAACCCGCTCGATGAGCAGACTTTCATCACCCACTACGTCAATGAGCTGCAGAACTCCGACGCATGGGACAAGACCGCGGTGATTGTCGCGTATGACGACTCTGACGGTTGGTACGACCACAAGGCTCCGGAGATCCTCAACGGTTCGAACGACGAGCACTTCGACAAAGAGATCTGCACCGAGGCTGCCAAGAAGGTTGGCATCGCCGACGACCAGCACGGCCAATGTGGCCCTGGTACCCGCCAGCCGCTGCTGGTGATCTCCCCGTACTCCATGGTCAACCACCTTGACTCCACGTACACGGAGCAGACCTCGATTACCAAGTTCATTCAGGACAACTGGGAACTCGGCCGTCTCGGCGGCATCGCCTTCGACGAGCGTGCCGGCGAGCTGAACAACATGTTTGACTTCAACGGCGAGAAGGCGCCGAAGCTCTTCCTGAACGAGACTGACGGCACCGTCGCGAACGACTATGCGTCCGTCGAGCGTGTGGATAATTCTTCCCGCGAGTCCACGAACCTCAAGGATGTCGCCGAGGGCATGAACGACCCGAAGGCCACCGAGGACGGCGTGCCGGAGTACACCATGCTCACGCAGGAGAACTCCAAGAACGCCAAGGACTCAGTGCAGAACGAGAAGGACGGTGCCGAGGCCGGTGATTCCGAGCAGCAGGACGCGGAGGAAGGCTCGAACGTGGGTAAGACGATCATCTGGATCGTCCTGGCCGCAATCTTGCTGGGAATCATCATTTGGTTGATCTCGCGCAACCGCAAGACCGGCACCTCGAGCACGAAGGCGCCACGCGCCTAAACGCGCATCAAGCAGCGCAGGCAACTAAAGGATGAAGATAGCCCGGATCACCTCAGCAGTTCTCGCGGCCGCCGTTCTCGGCCCGTTCGCCGTGGCGTGCGGGTCCCCCGACACGGAGACACCGCTCGCCACTGAGTCGACGGACAGTGCGTCACGCGGCACCGCGTCCGCGGCTCCTGCGGAAACAGCAGCTGAGGGATCCGGGCTGACCCTTGACATCCGCAGCACGCACGCGTGCCCGCAGCCGGGCGACATTTTGGATCCGGCGGGTCAGGCGGACTGGATGATCAACAACACCTCCGGTTCCGCGCTGACCATGTACGTCGCCGACGACGAGGGCTACGCGTACCAGGTTCTCGAGCGCATCGGCACCCCCGCCAAGCGTGATTGGCAGCCCAAACTCCAGGACGGGACGTACCACTTAGCCTGCGTCTTCCATAACAGTCCGACGATCAACTCGAAGAATTTCCGCGTCACCGGTTCGGACATCAATGACACCCCCAAGATGGCCCCCATCACCGACCGGGAGATCTCCGAGGTCTCGGTCACTCAGGCAGCGTCCCAAAAGAAGAGGTTGCCGGAGCTCGCGGATGCCGCGCACGCGCTTGTCGACGCAACACGATCCTCCGACCGCGCCACCGCACAGCGCGCATATCTCGACTACCTGGAGCTCTACCGCTCCTTCGACGACTCCAACGACGAATGGCCGGGGCCGGAATTGGACGGCTACGCCGACGTGGAAAAGCTGCTCTACTCGGATCAGGATGTCTCTGCAGCGACTAAGCCAGCAGCAGACCTCGCTAAAGCTGTCGACGGAACAGTGAAGGTGCTGGATTCGTCCCACTTCGCCATCGCCACGCCGGAATACGGTCTGCGGACCCACGAGGTGATGGAGGAATTCGAGCGCTTTGACATGCGCGGCGAAAGAGATTTTGGTGCCCACGCACTACCTGTGGCTCTGCGGGGCGACGTGGCATCGACCAGGATGTCCCTCGATCCGCTCAAAGACCTTGTCGAGGACCGCGGGCTCGACACCGCGCCGATCTACGAGCAGCTCGACGAGCTTGACGCACTGGCCGACGAATTCGACGCGAAATACGACATCGCCTACGCCGATTGGGAGCAGGAAGACCGCCTGCGGCTGCAAGCCGCGGTGGGCAACGTCAACGAGCTGCTTGCTCCCGTCGCCACAATGACAGTGATTCGGAGGATGGACGAGTGAACTGCCCCCATAACTTTTCCCGTCGTAGTTTTCTGACCGGGCTGGCGGCATCGGCCGCGGTGAGCGCATCGGCGGCATCGGCAGGCGGTGCTCAGGCACGCCCAGCTGACGCGGAGGCCAGAGGCTCCTCCGCAGAGCCGCATGATGGAGGGGGCTACGAATTCCACGGTGAGCACCAACAAGGTATTGCTACCCTGCCACAAAAGTACTGCGAAGTGCTTGCACTGGACATTCAAAGCACGGGCAAAGGCCAACAGGAACTCGAGGACCTGCTGAAGACCATCACCGACCGCGCCCGATTCCTCACTGTCGGTGGTACGACCCCGCCCGATGGAATCGCCTTCCCGGCCAATGACTCCGGCGACCTGGGGCCCGTGCTGCCCACCGACAATTTGACCGTCACGCTTGGCGTGGGGGAGAGCCTTTTCGATGATCGCTTTGGTTTGTTATCGAAAAAGCCCGCCCACTTGCTGAAGATGGAGGCGTTCGAGGACGACACACTTGACAGCGACCTCTGCCACGGCGACCTCCTTCTCCAACTGTGCGCCGATCAGCATGACACGGTGCTGCACGCCTCCCGTGACATTCTCCGGCACACGCGCGGTGCTGCCGCCGTGCGGTGGCGCCAGACCGGTTACATGAACGAACCGCGCCCGTCCGGCACCCAACGCAACCACTTCGGTTTCAAAGACGGCATAGTCAACCCAGCAGAAGAGGACTTCAACTCGCTCGTGTGGGCGGGGTCCGACGAGCCGGAATGGGCAACAGGCGGCAGCTACATGGTGGTCCGGCTCATCGCCATGTACACGGAATTCTGGGACCGCATCTCCATGGCGGAGCAAGAGCAGATCTTCGGCCGCACCCGCGCCACCGGCGGGCCACTTTCAGGCGGAGACGAGTACGCCGGACCCAATTATCTGGACGACGCCGCCGGAGATGTCATCCCTGTCGACGCCCACATCCGGCTTGCCAACCCACGCACACCGGAGACCGCCAACCAACTTATGCTCCGTAGGCCCTACAACTACGACAACGGAGTCCGCGACAACGGGACCGTCGGTGTCGGTCAGATCTTCATCAGCTTCCAGCAAGACCTGGAGCGGCAGTTCATCACCGTCCAGGAACGCCTCGCCGGCGAGCCGCTGGCCGACTACATCCGCCCGTACGGAGGCGGCTATTTCTACGCGCTGCCCGGAGTCAAAGACGAATCAGATTTCTTCGGCAGTGCGCTCATCGGGCGCTAAAACCGACACGACGAAACTGACCCCAGCCCGCGCAGAGGAGGCGGGGGCTGGGGTCAGTTTCGTCGATAAGCGGAGCGGTGCGTGCGATCTAGAACTCGATCGCCGCTGCGCCGCGGATATTGCGGAGGTTGGAGCGGGCGAGTTCGACCATGTTGCCGATGCCGCCTTCCAAGACCGTCTTCACCGCGGATTCGGAGAAGCCCTTGATCATGGTCCAGTCGAAGTTCGGCGGCAGGGACAGCGCATCCGGGTCGGTGACGATGTCCACGAGCACCGGGCCGTCGTGTGCCAGAGCCTTTTTCAGGGTCTTCTCCAGATCCTGCGGCTTTTCCACACGGAAGGACGTGATGCCCACCGCCTCCGCGATCGCCGCGTAATTCACGCCGTCGTGGTCGGTCTCGAATTCCCTCAAGCCGGCGACCATCATCTCCAGCTTGACCATGCCGAGGCTGGAATTGTTGAACACCACCATCTTCACGGGCAGGTCGTGCTGCTTCACGGTGATCAACTCACTGAGCAGCATAGACAGTCCGCCGTCGCCGGAGAAGGTGATCACCTGGCGGTCGCGGTCCGCCGCCTGTCCTCCGATGGCCTGCGGGAGGGCGTTGGCCATGGTGCCGTGGCGGAAGGAAGCCAGCTCCTCCTTCTCGCCGTTCGGGGTGATGTAGCGGGCGCCCCACACATTGCACATGCCGGTATCGACGGTGAACAAGGCATTGTCGTCGGCGAGCCCGTCGATAAGCTGCGCGACGTACTCCGGGTGGATCGGCGTGGCCTTCTCCTTCTTGCCGTAATTCTCGATCACGGTCTCCAGAAGGTGTGCGTGCTCCTTGAGCATCTTGTCCAGGAACGTGCGGTCCTTCTTCTCCTCGACGTGCGGGAGAATATTCTCGATGACGCTCTTCACATCGCCGACTACCGGGTACTTCACGTTGGTGCGGCGGCCGATGTTCTCGCCCTTGATGTCCACCTGAGCGACATTCTTGGTGGGCAGCCAGTCGTTGTACGGGAAATCCGTGCCCAGCATGATGAGCAGGTCGGCCTCGTGGGAGGCCTGGTAGCACGCGCCGTAACCGAGCAGGCCGTTCATGCCCACGTCGAAGGGGTTGTCGTGCTGGATGTGCATCTTGCCGCCGAAGGAGTGGCCGATCGGGGACTTGATCTTCTCCGCGAGCTGCAGCACCTCCTCGCGGGCGTTGGCGGTGCCCACACCGCAGAAGAGCGTAACGCTGTCCGCCTCGTTAATGGCTTGCACGAGCTTCGCTGCCTCGGCCGGGTCCGGGAAGACGCGCTTGTCGTCGCCGCGGGCGATGCTGGACTCCAGCACCGGCATGTCCTCGGCGTTCTGGCTCGCGATATCTCCCGGCATGACGAAGACGGACACGCCCTTGCCAGCCATCGTGGACTGGATGGCGTTGTGCAGGATGCGGGCGCCCTGCGCCGCGGAATTGGCCATCTCGCAGTAGCCGGAGCACTCCTGGAAGATCTTCTCCGGGTGCGTCTCCTGGAAGAACTTGGAGCCGATCTCCTGGCTCGGAATGTGCGAGGCGATAGCCAAAAGCTTGGCACCGTTGCGGTGCGAGTCGTACAGGCCCTGGATCAGGTGGGTGTTGCCGGGGCCGCAGGATGCCGCGCACACCGCCAGCTCACCGGTCACCAGGGACTCGGCGCCGGCGGCGAATGCGGCTGCTTCTTCGTTGCGGACGTGAATCCACTCAATATTCGAGTGCGCGACTGCGTCCGATACCGGGTTGAGCGAGTCGCCGACGAGGCCGTAAATTCGCTTCACGCCGTTGCGCTCTAGGGTCTCCACGATCTGCTTCGCGAAGTCTTTCGCCATTTTTCCTCCATTTATGCGTTTTGATTTACGGCACCCTAGTGTACGCTTATTTCTTTTCCTGCCCCGCCAGCTGGAACTCACCCCGCTCTGGCCGGCGCGTTAGCCGCGCGCTGCCTCAGCGAGCGCCCGCAGCATCGCCTTGTCGCTGTAGTAATCGGTGTGGCCGCCCCAGACACCCGGCACGCTCTCCGCGCCGAAGCGCGCAGAACCCGGGTCGTGCCCGTGCAGCGCGGCCAACGGGGAGCGCAACAGCAGGATCGGGTCCGCGGGCGAATCCGCGACCGTGACAGACGGGTCGTCCCCGAACAGTTTCAGGTCGTCGGCGCTGCTCGCGCCCACACCCGGGGAGCCCACGAGGAAGAGATGGTCGGCGAAGAGCCCGTACTCCTCGGCAGCGCGGGCCGCTACCACCGAGCCGTAGGAATGGCCCACCACGACCTTGCGGGAATCGGGGAACCGCTCCTCCAGCGCGTACTGGAAAGCCGACAAGTCGTCGGCGCCGGCCGCCGCGGCGCTGCGCCCCATTCCTTCGTACAGCGTCGGGGGAGGGGAGTAGCCCTGCCACACCACGGCCGCCCCGCCGGTGGCGGCCGCGACCGCTTGGGCTTCCTCGAGAACCGTGTCGAATTTCTCCGGCTCGCCCGAGCCCACCCCGGAGACCACAGTGGTGATGGACTGCGGCGGGATCGGCTCGCCGTCGGCGTCCAGCTCGGCGCCCACCATCACGGTGTACCCGTCCGGTCCGCCCTCCAGGACGACGCCGCCGGCGTCCTCCACCGCTCGGCGCACGGACGCTGGCGCGGAGGAGAGTTGCTCCGCGCTGATCTGGGAAAGCGGGGTGTCCGGGTGGAAGACCAAACGGTCGATATCCTGCTCGTGCTTCAGCATGCAGGCACCGTCCACGGCGGCGGCGCAGGACTGGTCTAGCAGCCGCTCCATGATGGAGATCGACGCCAGCATCCCCTGGTGGTACATCTGCGTCCCGGGCGGCAGCACCATGGAGAGTAAGGATTCCTTGGCTCTTTCGAAGATGTGCTGGGTGGCCGCCGCCTCTTCCAGGATCCCGGCCACATCCTCCATCATCTCGGCCGGGACGCCGATGGCGCGGCCCAGATCAGCCAGCACGTCCAGGCCGGTATCCGCCGCCTGGCCGGCGAGTCCGGCGTTGGAGATGGCGGTGCGGGTGCCTGCGGTGTCGTCGATACGCGAGCGCACAGCGTCCGCCGCCCGTCGCAACGCGTCTGCGCTCGCCGCTAATTCTGTTGTGACCAGCATTATTTCCCCCTGAACGCCGCGGCGTGGTCGGCGTCGACACCGCGGACGGCGTCGGCGAAAGCAGACAGGTTCTCGGCGTGCGTGCGCACGCGCCGCGAGCGGGAATCCACCCCGTCGCGCAACGCGCCGTGGGCCCGCACAAGGGCGGCGGAGGTAAGACTCGGGGTGGCTAATTCAGTGAAGGTCGGGTCGGTCCAGTCGGGAAGGGTCGGTAGGTCGGTTGTCGGTGCCTGAACAAAATTCGTTGTGTCGTTCATGCCTCCAACGAAACGGCAACCAGGCCGCCCGCACAAGAGCCGGTGCGTGAACCTGTGGAATTTGAAAAGTTATCCACATACCCTTGGTTGGCATGCGTATTGGACTCGTGCAATTCACCGCCGGACCGGACACCGCCGACAACCTCACGGCGCTGTCCGGGCACATCCGCACCGCCGCGGACAAAGGCGCGACACTCATCGTGTGCCCCGAAGCCTCCTCCCAGGCATTCGAGTCCGGTCCGCTCCAGGACCAGGCCGAGGGGCTCGACGGGGCATTCGCGACCGGGCTGCGCCAGCTTGCCGACGAACTCGGCGTCACCATCGTCGCCGGCATGTTCCGCCCCGGCGACGGCGGACGCGTGCGCAACACCGCACTGATCACAAACGGCCGCGACCTGCACGAAGGTTACGACAAAATCCACGCCTTCGACACCGAGAGCTACCGCGAATCTGACAACGTTGAGCCCGGGACGGAGCTGCACACCTTCGGCCATGAAAGCGCGACGGTGGGCTGCGCCATCTGCTTCGACATCCGCTTCCCCGACCAATTCCAGGAGCTCGCCCGCCGCGGCGCCCATATTGTCGTCGTGCCCACCAGCTGGGCCGGAGGCGAAAACAAGGTCGAGGAGTGGACCGCTCTCACGCGCGCCCGCGCCCTCGATGCAGGCGTGTTCGTCCTCGCGCCCGACCAGGCCAATCCGGAAGGAGCTACGGGCGCCACGTCGAATTCCGATCCGCTCGGTGTCGGCCACTCCATGGCCGTCGCCCCGAACGGCACGGTGCTCGCGCAAGGGGGATTCGACGAGGAGGTCATCGTCGTCGACATCGACCCCGCCGAGGCGACCCGCCGCCAAGCTGCTGTGCCGATCCTCTAGATCCGGCGTAGCACCAGCCAATCCACCGCGCCCGCCAAGGATTCCAGGGCCGGCTCGCGGACATCGACAACAAGCGCAACCCGCTTATCGACGCCCCCGAACACCGCCGCCCTCACCCCCGCCAGCCGGGCCCCAGTGGCATCCACTTCCGTGTCTTCC
The DNA here is from genome assembly GCF_030503595.1 of Corynebacterium sp. P4-C1. NCBI lineage: Bacteria > Bacillati > Actinomycetota > Actinomycetes > Mycobacteriales > Corynebacteriaceae > Corynebacterium > Corynebacterium sp. P4-C1. Next base: position 1,931,014 of record NZ_CP129966.1, read on the forward strand.
GGGAACTCGAACCGCTCACCCCGCGCATTCCCGCACGTCCAGTACTCACCGACTTCCGGGCGCCGCCACCAGTCCGGAACGTAGAACACCAGCTGCCCGAACCGGTTCGACGGAAGCGCCGGCGCGAGGTCGTGCCACTGGCCGGCCTCCCCGTACGCGCCGGGCACGAGCACCGGCAACGTCTGCCCCGGCGCATACTCGACCGGCACCGGGGCCTCCAGGTGCACCGCGACCATTCCGCCGCCGGAGCTGTCCGAGCTCTCCAGCTCCACCACGGCTGTGACCTGTGCCGCCGTCGCCGGCGGGATGCCCTGCAGATCAGCCTCCCGCGCGGCATCCGCCATGGTGGACAGCGTCTGCGCCATCGCCGCCCACGCCTCCTCAACATCGCCGGGGCGGTCCCACAGCGCCCTGAGCAGTGCCTCGCCGAGGGGGTCTACCAGTTCCTCGTAGGATTCCGGCGGCAGGCCTAGCCTGCGGCGGTCCAAGGCGGTGGGGGCGGCGAGCGAGGGGGTGAGGAGGGCCTCGACAAGCGCGCCCACTTCCTCCGTCGTGCCCGAAAGCTGAAACTCCAGCTCTTCCCGCTCGGCGGCCGACAAACTCACAACCTGATCCATGCTTTAAAGACTAATGCGCTGCGCCCGCCCGCTAAGCTAGCCGCGATAGCACTCCACGCGAAAGGTTCGGTCCATGGAATTCACGGCCTACGACATGCTTGTCGACGTTGGATGGATCTCCGTCCTTCTCATCATCGGCAACATCCTCCGCCAGCGTGTCCATGTGCTGCAGCAACTTCTGTTGCCGGCGCCGATCACCGCGGGCCTCATCGGCCTCGTTCTCGGCCCCGAAGTGCTCAACATTGCCCAATTCTCCGACCAAGTGGGCAAGTACACGTCCATTCTCATCGCCGTCGTGTTCGCGTCGATGGCGTATTCCATGGACCTCGGCGGCTCCGTGGCCAAGGGCGCACGGAACATGTGGGCGTTTTCCACCACCATGTTCATGTTCCAGTGGGGCCTGTTCGTGCTCGCGGGAATCTACCTGTTCAAGCCCGTGTTCGGCACTGAAGACTGGTTCGGCATGATGCTGCCCGTCGGCTTCGTCGGCGGCTTCGGCACCGCCGCAGCGGTCGGCTCCGCGCTGGAAGACTCCGCCGGAGCCGTCGCCGCTTCCTCCCTCGGCTTCACCTCCGCCACCGTGGGCACCCTTGTCGCCATCATCGGCGGCGTCATCGTGGCCAACTGGGGTATCCGCAAAGGCAAAGCTACCGAACTGCAGGGCGACCTGCCGAAGGAACTGCGCTCCGGCTACATCGAGAACGAAGCCGAGCGCCCATCCATCGGTAAGGCGACCACGAACCCCTCGTCCATCGAGCCCCTTGCCCTGCACGGCGGCTTCATCGTCTTCACCGTGCTCGTGGCGTACGAGGTGAACAACTTCCTCTCCAACACCTGGGAGAACGTCTCGATCCCCCTGTTCGCCCTCTCCTTCGTCATCGGCTTCATCGGCCGTGGTCTGCTGCGCCTGTTCAAAAAGCCCAACTACCTGGACAAGGACACTGTCTCCGCCATCTCCGGTGCCGCCACCGACTACATGATCGCCTTCGGCATCGCCTCCATTGTCCCCGCCGCCCTCGCCTCCTACTGGCAGGCACTGATCCTCCTGTTCGTGCTTGGCACCCTCTTCTGCATCTTCTACCTGCTGGTCATGGCGCCGCTGTACTTCGGCGAACAGTGGATCGAGCGCGGCATCTTCGGCTGGGGGTGGGCCACCGCTGCAGTCGCCACCGGTATCGCGCTGCTCAAGATGGTCGATCCGAAGCTCAAATCCGGCACGCTCAACGAGTACGGCGTGGCTTACGTCGGCTTCGGACCCTTCGAGATCGGCATGACCATCCTCGCCCCAATCGCAGTGATTGCTTCCTTCACCGGACCATTCGGCTGGATCGCCACCGCCATCGCGGCTGGCATCTTGGTGATGGGCTTCGCGCTCAAGTGGATCCCCGCGAAGAAATACGCCGGCGTACCGTCGGCCCAGATCTCGACGAAGAAGAGTTAGTTCCCAGTGCCGTCTTGCTGGGCCTTCTGCTCGCGGTTGTAGGCGCCCCAGAATTTGACGACATCGTAGTACCGCCTCATACCCGCATCCGCCAGTTGCTGGTTCATGAGGGGAGGTAAGAGTCGGCCGATGCGCTGCCGCAGCCGGCCGGCGCGCTCCCCGAGTTCGTCGCCCGGGTACCCGGTCGAACTGAGCGCGAGGATGAGCACTTCCAGCTCATCGTCCGTGAGCGTCAGAGGCGGAACCACGTCGCCACTGCTCATCATGTAATTTCCAGCGGCACCCGGCTTGGATTCGATTGAGAAGCCGAGGTCACGCAAATGCGCGATGTACCTGCGCAAAGTTCGCCTATCGACGCTCACCTTTTCCGCCAACTCCCTTCCCTCCCACGCACGCCCCGTTTGCAGCAGCCGAAGGAGCTCAGCACCTTTCAGGAAGGTGGGGATCTTTTCTCGCCGCTGGAATTGCTCGGTTTCTTCAGCGAGCGCGTCTAATGGATGAGGCCCACCTAGCGATGAAAATGGGTCCAGCATCATTCCCCCTAATTGCTCCTTGGTTCAGTTCCGATTCTCCAATTGATTCTCAGACCAATTCTCAGACCGATTCTCAGCCTGTTTCCCGGATTGATCCCCCAGACCGGCTCGTAGAGCGGTCCACAGATTGGCCCCAGCCCGAGCCTTAAACACAAATGTAGGCGAGCCGCTTCCTCTCCAAAGCGCATCAGTGTTTACTTCAGTGCGCAAGAAACGCCGCTTGTTGCCCAAGTGGCAAGCTCGCGGGTGTGGCCACTTCTGTCACATGCGTTGAGGATTCGGAAGGTGTGCTGGCGGCTATTGCGGGCAGTGATGTCCTCGATGGCGGTGAAAACCCTGTGGCCAGTGTCTTTGGACGTCGGAGAAGCGGTCAGTTGTTGCGGTGCTCTTTCGGGCGAGATTTTGGAGGAGCACCGAAATGCGGGCTGGAATTAGAGGCTGAGTGTGACGTAGGAAGCGGGCCAGCGGGGGAGTCGTGAGTGCTGCAAGGAGTGACCTCGACAGGAAGCGGAGTTTCTGCTGGCCATTGCTTCATTACCCTCATCGAGGTCACACGTGACCGCAAACCCAAACATCCTTATATCCGCGCGTTCTCTTCACAGACTTCATGCGGCACAAGATTCGACCGACTGTTTCTGGGCGGAATTCGGGCACGCCGGTGGTGCGGCGGCGCGGTGGTGTGGTGCGGTGGTGGAGCGGTGACGTGGTGGTGCGGCTGAGTGGTGGAGGTGGAGAAAAACTCGGCGGATTTTCGGGTTGAGTGGAACAGACTCAACTTCGGCGGTGTTTCGCCTATTGACGAACTAAGTTCGGACCATAGAAGCTTCGCGCAGCAGAAGCTGCGAAGAAGCAAAGAAGCGAAGAAGCACCAACAAACTGAGATTTAGGAAAGGAGCGAGATTAGATGAGCTCGTTCAACCCCACCACCAAAACCCAGGAAGCGCTGCAGCAGGCGCTGCAGCGGGCCTCCGCCAACGGGAACCCCGATATTAGGCCAGCGCACCTGCTTCAGGCGATCCTCGAGCAGGAGGAAGGCATCGCCGCCCCGGTGCTCAAGGCCACCGGTGTCGACCCAACGACGGTGCAGAAGGAAGCCGCCGAGATTGTCGATGGCTACCCCAAGGCCCAGGGGCAAAACATGGCTAACCCGAACTTCAACCGGGACGGCCTCAACGCACTGAACACAGCCCAGGAACTCGCGGGCGAACTCGGTGACGAATACGTCTCCACCGAGGTGCTGCTTGCCGCCATTGCACGAGGCGACGACGAAGCCGCTGAACTGCTGAAGAAGCGTGGCGCCACCTATGACACGATCAAAGCTGCCTTTCCGTCAGTCCGCGGGAACCAGAAGGTGACCACGCAGGACCCGGAGGGCCAGTTCCAGGCTCTGGAAAAATACTCCACCGACCTGACTGCACGTGCACGCGAAGGAAAGATTGACCCGGTCATCGGCCGTGACAGTGAGATCCGCCGCGTCGTGCAGGTGCTGTCCCGCCGCACGAAGAACAATCCGGTGCTCATCGGTGAGCCCGGCGTGGGTAAGACCGCGATCGTCGAGGGGCTTGCCCGCCGTATTGTCGCAGGCGATGTTCCCGAGTCGCTGAAGGGCAAGACCCTGATCAGTCTCGACTTGGGTTCGATGGTCGCCGGCGCGAAGTACCGGGGTGAGTTCGAGGAGCGCCTCAAGGCGGTGCTGGATGAGATTAAGTCTTCGGACGGTGAGATCATCACCTTCATCGACGAGCTCCACACTATTGTCGGTGCCGGCGGCACCGGAGATGGCTCGATGGATGCCGGCAACATGATTAAACCGATGCTGGCTCGTGGTGAACTTCGTCTTGTCGGTGCGACGACTCTCGATGAGTACCGCAAGTACATCGAGAAGGATGCCGCCTTGGAACGACGCTTCCAGCAGGTCTACGTCGGCGAGCCGACGGTGGAGGACACGATCGGTATTCTCCGCGGACTCAAGGAGCGCTATGAGGTGCACCACGGTGTGCGTATCCAGGACTCGGCTCTCGTTGCCGCAGCCTCGCTGTCGGACCGCTACATCACGAACCGTTTCCTGCCGGACAAGGCGATCGACCTGGTCGATGAAGCTGGCTCCCGTCTCCGCATGGAGATCGACTCCTCGCCGCAGGAGATCGACGAGCTGGAGCGCGTCGTGCGCCGCCTCGAGATCGAGGAGATCGCACTGTCGAAGGAATCGGACGCCGCCAGCCAGGAGCGCCTGAGCGCTCTGCGCAGTGAGCTCGCCGACCAGCGCGAGAAGCTCGGAGAGATGAAGGCGCGCTGGGAGAACGAGAAGAGCGAGATCGACAAGGTGCAGCAGGCGAAGGAGGAGCTCGAGCGTCTGCGCAACGAGTCTGAGATCGCCGAGCGCGATGGCGACTACGCCAAGGTCTCTGAGCTCCGTTACGGCCGCATTCCTGAATTGGAGGAAGAGGTCGCGGAGGCGGAGAGGGAGGCGTCGATAAGCAGTAAAACGATGCTGACGGAAGAAGTCACGCCGGACGTGATAGCCGACGTTGTTTCCAGCTGGACGGGCATTCCCGCAGGCAAGATGATGGAAGGCGAGACCGAGAAGCTCCTGAACATGGAGTCTGTGCTCGGTGAGCGCGTCGTGGGGCAAAGCGAGGCTGTTGTCGCGGTGTCCGATGCTGTGCGGCGTTCGCGCGCCGGGATCGCTGACCCGAACCGGCCGATCGGTTCCTTCCTGTTCCTCGGCCCGACGGGCGTGGGCAAGACTGAGCTGGCGAAGTCGCTCGCGGAGTTCCTCTTCGATGATGAGTCCGCGATGATCCGCATCGACATGTCCGAGTACGGCGAGAAGCACTCCGTCGCGCGTCTCGTCGGTGCGCCTCCGGGATACGTCGGCTACGACGCTGGCGGTCAGCTCACCGAAGCCGTCCGTCGCCGCCCGTACAGCCTCGTGCTTTTCGACGAAGTGGAGAAGGCCCACCCGGACGTCTTCGACGTGCTCCTGCAGGTCCTCGACGAAGGTAGGCTCACCGACGGCCAAGGTCGCACTGTCGACTTCCGCAACACCGTCATCATCCTGACCTCTAACCTGGGCGCCGGAGGCACCCACGACGAGATCATGGAAGCGGTGAAGCGGGCGTTCAAGCCGGAATTCATCAACCGCCTCGACGACGTGGTCGTCTTCGACCCGCTGACTCAGGATCAGCTCGTCGGTATCGTGGACATCCAGCTGCGTTCCCTTGCCGAGCGGTTGGCGGAGCGCCGCCTGACCCTGGACGTTACCGATGCCGCCAAGCGCTGGCTCGCTGATCGTGGCTACGACCCGGCCTACGGTGCCCGTCCGCTGCGCCGGCTGATCCAGAAGGAGATTGGCGACAAGTTGGCCAAGGAGGTGCTCGCGGGCGTGATCCGCGACGGGGACACCGTGCGCGTCGACGCGGCACCGGTTGCGGAAGATACCGGCGGCGAGACTGTGTCCGGCGACGGGCTGACTGTCACAAAGGGTGATGCTGAGGTGGATTCCGAGTAGCAGCGCGGTGGGGGGCGGGTTTTCCCGTCCGACGGCCGCTTTGGCCGCGGAAGCCCGCCCTGCGGCTCCGGTGCCCCAACCTGTCTCTATTCGCAAAAGGTAACAATCGAACGGTAACAATGATCTGGAAATGCGCGGTATGTATAAATAACTGCACTTAGCGGAGGGTTGTTACCGTTCGATTGTTACCCTTTGCATTCTCTGGATGCCCTGGGGGTTTGTGGGCAGTTCGATTGGGTGCGGGTAGTGCATCTGGATGACCGCCCCGTGGCGTGGATTACCGTCCGCGGCGCCGCTGCTCCCGGGAGATCGCCGCGGCCACTGTGGTGATGCAGTAATCGGGTTTGGTCAGAAGCTGGTGGGGAGTGAGACGGACAACGGGGTACCCGAAGTTCTTGAGGAGGTTCTCGCGCTCGCGTTCCTTCAACAGGGTCTCTTCAACTCCGCCGAAGGTCACTCCGTCGTATTTCTGGGCGCCGTCGATTTCGACAACGACCTCACCGCGCGGACCGGCGAGAAGGTCGACTTCAATGTGGCGGTGGGCGTCGATGGGCATCCGCACATGCATCCGTACCTCGATCCCGGCTTCCATGAACAATCCTTGCGCGTAGGCTTCGAAAGGGGAAAGGGAGCGGGCGCTTGAGGCTTCTATGGCGGCGCGGACATTCCTGATTCCGCGGATTGGACCAAGTTTGCTGGCCTGCCACACCATTTCTCGGTGGGGCATGTTGCGGTATTTGAGCCACGACATTGCTACCAACCCTTCGATAAAGCCGTGAGTGGCGGCGATATCGGCGGCGGTGCGGAAGGGGGAGAGGGCTCGGGTGCCGTCGATAAGCTGAAAGTGTTCTTCGGGCACGGTGAGTTTGCGGCACGACTCGCCTTTCGGGAGGTTAGCTGCTGTTTTGTAGCCGGAGCGGCCGAATGTGGTTTCGACGAGTTCCGGTGTGCGGGACACGACCCACATGCCGTGGACACGGGCGGAAGATCGTCCGATTAGGATCGCTCGGGTCTTGCCCCGGCCGACGGCTACTGCGCGAATCCACAACTGTTCGTAGCGTTTCAGGCTGTTGAAGAATGCGCTTGGGATTGCTTGGGTAGGGGCGAGCTGCGTGAGTTTGCCGGTTTCCAGTTCATGCCATGCTGGGTGGTTGGCCCCGGCTGTGCGGAGATTGATGAGTTTGTTGAGCACTTCGTCCCTGTCCATGGTTTTACTGTGGAGTGTTTTTCGGCTCCGTGCAGTGCAATGGTGTCTACTTTGAGCGACATTGGGGGAGGGTGTCCGATTGTTTGTGTGCGGGGGCGCTCCGAAGTGGCGGAGCGGTGGCGGACGAGCTTGGCATCGAGTGACGGCCAAGCCAGCTAAGGCAAACGGTAACAATTAAACGGTAACAATGGATTTTAATGTGCTTGACATTACACATAAGTCCCAGTTTCGGAGCGCTGTTACCGTTCAATTGTTACCGTTTGCGCGTTGAGTCGATTTCGCGTGGAGTCGATTTCGCGGGCAAGGGCCAAGCGCGGGCTAGGTCCGGATTTGGTACGGGCACCGCTGGAGGCAGAATAACCCGGCGTTACAATCACCGGCATGGAGCCACTGACCACGAAAATTGTCACCCGGACCCCGCTGCCCGGTGTGGAGAACGAGGAGCTGGCGGCCCACGACCTGGGCGGCGGCCATTTCGTGGTGGCGAGCGTGCCGTTTTTGGACCCGTCGTTGGCGGTGGGGGACATTGTCGAGTGCGTGAAGGTGGGTGGCCAGTTTCACGTCAACCGCAAGGTGGTCAGTGGCGGGGCGGAGACGGTGCGGATCTTGATCCAGTCGCCGGAGCCGACGGACATCGCGGAGACGTTGCTCGCGTTCGGATGCCGGGTGGAGGTGGGTCCGGGAGGGATGCTGGGTGTGTCGATAGGCGCGGATGCCCCGGGGGAAGGGATCCGTGAGTGGCTTGAGGGCCTTCAGGCACAGGGCATCATTCAGTTGGCCTAGCTACACTTGGCGCCATGAGCGTATTCGTGTCCCCCGAAGACCTGCGTGAACAGATCCGTACCGGCAAAAAGCTCACTGTTTTAGCCTCGCTGTGGGATGCCCGTGAGGGCAATGCATGGTCGAAATTCCAGTCCGAGCACATTCCCACCGCCCAGTACTGCAACCCGGCCGAGCACCTCGTGGGCACGCCCGGTTCCCGTGTGGGGCGCAATCCGCTGCCGTCGGCGGAGCGCATCCAGGAGTCGTTCCGTGCCTGGGGCATTGAGGCGAACCGCCCGGTGGTCATTTACGACACAGGCACGGGCGAGTTCGCGTCGCGCACGTGGTGGACTCTGCGTTGGGCGGGTGTAAAGGACGTGCACATCCTCGACGGCGGCTTCCCCGCGTGGGAGTCGAGCGGTTTTGACACGGTCGCGGGCCCAGGCCCGGTCTCGGTCCACACAGAACTGGAGGTCACGCCGGACCAGCTGCCCACCGCAAGTATCGAGGACGTGAAGGCTTTCAAGGGCATGCTTATCGACGCCCGAGACACCTCCCGCTACGTCGGCCAACGCGAGAACCTCGACCTGAAGTCGGGACACATTCCCGGTGCCCGCACCGTGCCGGTGGACACCCTGTTCAACGAGGACCGCACCGTCAAGCCTGCGGAGGAAATCCTGGAGGTGATGGCCAAGTTCGGCATCACGCACCAGACTGATCCGACAGAGGCGATCGTCTATTCGGGTTCAGGCAACCACTCGTCGAAACTGCTGGCCGCGTTCTCCCACGCCGGTCTGCCGGTGCTGACCCACTACATCGGCGGGTGGTCGCAGTGGTCTGCCAACCCGAGCAACCCGGTGGAGCGCGATATCTAAACCGGCTGCCCCGAGTATGCGCTGCATAATTCCTGGCGTTATGCCGCAGGCCCGGTGAGATCCCCTACGGCATCGCGCCACGCCTGACCAGTTCAGGGGGCGTTGGGGGATACAGTTCTGTACTGATGGGATACATACTTCTGGGACTGTCTGCACTCGCCCTCGCCGGGGCGGGTCTTTTGTGGCGCGCGGATGCGCAAGCCAAGAGCGGCGGCGCTGAGCCCGCACCAGAGCAGGAGGCGGCACCTGAGCAGGAACCGCAGCGCACGCCAGAGCCGGAGCAGACGGAGCCGGAAACCGAGCAGGAAGCCGAGTCCGCACCGGGAGTGGACGCCGCACCGGGAGCTGAGGCCGCACCGGGAGCCGAGAAGACGCACTCGCGCTGGAGCGCGCTGACGGGGGCGATCAGCGGGGCCCTGCCCAGCACGCTGCCGGGGGCCAAGCAGCGCGAACGCAAGGGGCGCCGCGAGTGGGCGGAGGCCAACGGTTTCGAGTACGCGAAGGTCGACCAGTACCTCCAGGACGAGTGGAACCGCGGCGCGGCGTCGGCGGGCGAGCCAGTGCGCGATGTGTTGACTGGCACGCAGTTCGGGCACGAGACGCGTATCGCGGAGATCGGTGAGACGACAGTCGTGGCGATGGGGACGGGGATGGACAGTGGGGTGGTGGTGGATATGCGTCGTCAAGCGGATGGCGGTGCGGCCGCCACCGAGGACCTTGTCGCGGTCGCTGAACTCGAGGGCTTCCGTGTGTTCGCGAATGAGGCGGGGCCGGCCGAGCGGGTGCTGGACATCCGTGTGACCACGGCGCTTGAGCTTCTTCCGCAGCAGGTCAGCGCCGTGTGGTTCGAATCTGAATGGGTGCTCGCGCAGCTCGGGGGAACACCTTTGCCGCAGGATTGGGAACCGGTTTTCGCGCCGCTCGCCCTGCTTGCTGACGCCGCCCGCACCCCCCCCGCGCACCTGGCCCCACCTCCACTTCGAAAACAAGACCCGCCCGATGGGTGACCCCGTCAAACTCGAGGCAACCGCGAAAGACAACAGCAACGACCCCGCGCGACCTGTCATCGCGCGCCCGGAGGAACCGCTCGAACTGCCCACCCGCACCACCGGCGGCGTCCGCGGCACCATGGAGTACCGCACAGTCGGCACGGATGAGGTCGACGCCATCGCGACGGGCGAGCGGCCTGAGCAGCTTAACGACGGCACCCGCATCACCCGCCGCCCCCAACCCCCGTCGATCTTCGGCGACAGCGACAGCGACGGCGCCGGTGACTAGTTCTCGGACTACCCTGGGTGACCATGAGTGAGAACACGAATGAGACGGGCGTGACCGGCGCGGGCGCGAAGGAGCGTCTCGCTGAACTGGTCCGCGAACTGGCGGTCGTGCACGGAAAGGTGACGTTGTCGTCGGGCAAGGAGGCCGATTACTACGTCGACCTGCGCCGGGCCACCCTGCACCACGAGGCCAGCCCACTGATTGGTGCGCTGCTGCGCGAGCTGACCAGCGACCTCGACTTCGATGCTGTCGGTGGTCTGACCTTGGGTGCGGACCCGGTCGCCACCTCCGTCATGCACGCATCCGGCCGGCCGATCGACGCTTTCGTCGTCCGCAAGGAGGCGAAGAAGCACGGAATGCAGCGCCGGATCGAAGGCCCGGACATCCAGGGCAAGCGCGTCCTCGTGGTTGAGGACACCACCACGACCGGCAACTCCCCGCTCACAGCGGTGAAGGCCTGCCAGGAAGCTGGCGCCGAGGTCGTCGCGGTGGCTACCGTCGTCGACCGTGCGACCGGCGCCGCCGACGTGCTCGAGGATGCCGGCCTGGAATACCGCTTCCTGCTGGGCTTGAGCGACCTTGGCCTCGCCTAGCGCGGAGCCCGGCCAGGCCAGCGAGTCCGAGAAGGGGCCGACCGAGTGGCAGGAAGGCCGCCACGGCGTCGGCCCCTGGGAAGGCGACTGGCCCGATGACCCGCGCTACGACCCCGAGTTCCTGCGCAACGGCGACCGCCGCAACGTCGTCGACCAGTACCGCTACTGGTCCCTCGAGGCGATCAAGGCCGACCTGGACGGGAAACGGCACCCGTTCCATGTCGCGATCGAGAATTTCGAGAACGACATGAATATCGGCACGGTCGTCCGCACCGCGAACGCGTTCTTGGCTGAGGCCGTGCACATCGTGGGGCGGAAGAGGTGGAACCGCCGCGGCGCAATGGTGACCGACCGCTACCAGCACATCGTCCACCACGACACCGTGGCCGACCTGGCGGACTGGGCGCAAGACAACGACCTGGCAATCGTCGCCATCGACAACACCCCGGGCAGCGTTCCTCTTGAGACGGCGGAGCTCCCCGAGCGCTGTCTTCTGCTGTTCGGCCAGGAAGGACCCGGCGTGACCGAACAGGCGCAGGACGCGGCGGTGATGACGTGCTCTATCGCCCAGTTCGGCTCGACCCGCTCGATCAACGCGGGTGTGGCTGCCGGCATCGCGATGCACTCGTGGATCCGCCAGCACGCGGACCTCGACGGCGCCTGGTAGAAGGGGCGGAGAAACGGTAACGGGGGAGCGGGGGAAGCCGATAAGCTAGGAGCGATGAAAGGAGGGCCTGTGCCGGAAACTTGGGCGCACCGAGCCGACCTCGCCGAGATGGCGATCACGGAGCGGCATGCTTCGAAGTTGTGGGGCTTGCCCCGCACGAACTTGGCAGTGGTCAGCTGGCCGCCGACAACGAAAGAGAAGGTGTTCTTCCACTGGCATTACTGGTGGCAGGCGCACTACCTCGATTGCTTGGTGGACGCGGAGACGCGCCGGTCGACGAAAGCCCGGCGCTCGGCGATCGTGCGCACCATCCGCGGTATCAGCTTGCGCAACCTGGGCAAACTGATCAAGAACCGGTATTACGACGACAAGGCGTGGCTCGCGTTGGCGTTGGACCGCGTGGCCCATTCGGACAAGGTCGCCCGCCCGAAGCAGCTCGATGATCTGGAGTTCAACATTCTCGCTGGCCTGGATTCAGTGACGGGTGTGTTGCCGTGGCGCACGGATGAGAACTTCTTCAACGTGCCGGCCAACGGCCCCGCCGCGATCATGCTCGCGCGCACGGGCCGCCTGGACAAGGCGCGCGAGATCGTCGACTGGATGTTCGGGAACCTCATGACGGACGATGGTCTCGTCCAGGATGGCATTCGCCTGCTTGTCGACGGCCCCCGCGCCACCCCCACCATCTACACCTATAACCAGGGCACCGTGCTCGGAGCAGCTCTGGAGATCGCCCTGGCACTGGAGGATAAGCCGGAAGAGCAGGTCTTCTACATCACCCACATCCGTTCCCTGGTGCAGGCGATCGCGATGCATGTGGCGACGCCGGGCGGTGTCATCGATAACCCGGTCGACGGGGACGGCGACGGCGGATTGTTCAAGGGCATTCTTGTGCGCTACCTCGCGGAAGTCGCGGTACGTCTCCCCGAAGACAGCCCTGCCAGCGTGAGCGCCAAGAAAGCCGCGGAGCGCCTGGTCATGGCTAGTGCGGAGTCGATGTGGAACCACCGTCTCGAGGTCGACGGCTTGCCGATCTTCCCCGCGCGCTGGACCCGGGACGCGAAGCTGCCGCACAACTACTCGCTGGGGCCGAGCTCGATCAGCGATGCCTTGGGCACCGCGCGCATTTCCGAGCGCGATCTGTCGGTGCAGTTGTCCGGCTGGATGCTGCTCGAGGCGGCGGCCAAAGTGTCCAAGGCGCGTAAGGAGCGCGAAGAGCGCTAGGAGTGTGGCTTGGAGCTCGCAGAAAGTTCGTGCGGGAATATCCGAGCACGGGCATACTGGGAGACGTAGAGCCCGCACGCTGGCAGTGCGGGCGACACGAGTGACCACCGACTGAAAGGGACCCACACTCCATGCCTATTGCAACTCCTGAGGTTTACAACGAAATGCTCGATCGCGCGAAGCAGGGTGGCTTCGCGTTCCCGGCCATCAACTGCACCTCCTCGGAGACCATCAACGCGGCTCTCCGCGGTTTTGCTGAGGCTGGCTCGGACGGCATCATCCAGTTCTCCACGGGCGGCGCGGAGTTCGGTTCCGGCCTGTCCGTGAAGAACAAGGTCGCCGGTGCGGAGGCGTTGGCGGCTTTCGCCCACAAGGTCGCTGAGAAGTACGACATCAACGTTGCGCTGCACACCGACCACTGCCAGAAGGAAGTTCTGGACGATTACGTGCGTCCGCTCATCGCCATCTCCCAGGAGCGCGTCGACCGCGGCGAGCTCCCGCTGTTCCAGTCCCACATGTGGGACGGCTCCGCCATCCCGATTGACGAGAACCTCGAGATCGCGCAGGAACTGCTGGAGAAGGCCCACAAGGCCAACATCATCCTCGAGGTCGAGATCGGTGTTGTCGGCGGCGAGGAGGACGGTGTGCAGGCGAAGGCCGGCTCCAACCTCTACACCACCCGCGAGGACTTCGAGAAGACTATCGATGCCATCGGTACCGGTGAAAAGGGTCGCTACCTGCTGGCCGCAACGTTCGGCAACGTGCACGGCGTGTACAAGCCGGGCAACGTGAAGCTGAAGCCGGAGGTGCTGGAGATGGGTCAGGAGGCGGCCGTCGAGAAGCTCGGCCTCGAGGCTGGCTCCAAGCCGTTCGATTTTGTCTTCCACGGTGGCTCCGGCTCCGAGCCGGAGAAGATCGCGCAGGCCCTGTCTTATGGTGTGGTGAAGATGAACGTCGACACCGACACCCAGTACGCGTTCACCCGTCCGGTCGCCGAGCACATGTTCCAGAACTACGACGGTGTGCTCAAGGTCGATGGCGAAGTGGGCAACAAGAAAGTCTACGACCCGCGCTCCTACATGAAGAAGGCTGAGCAGTCCATGGCCGACCGCGTCGTCCAGGCATGCGAAAACCTCAACTCTGTGGGCAAATCCGTGTCCAAGTAAAACGCGTCTACAGTGAAGGTCAGGTCCCAGTCGGGGCCTGACCTTTTTGCTGTCTACCTTTGATGTGATGCCATGGAGAAAATGACCCGCGAGCGTATGACCACCCGTGAGCGGATGGCCGCCGTCGAGAACTCTGTCGAGGCCCGGCTCAGACGCGTGCGGCAGCGGCTTTTGCCGTCCGTGCAAATGGGCATCGCGGCGGGCTTGGCGTATTTCATCGCCCACCAGTGGGTCGGCCACCCGCAACCGTTCTTCGCGCCGATCACCGTCGTGATCATCGTGGGCATGTCCGGTGGCGACCGTATCGCCCGCGCGTTGGACATGTCGCTCGGTTGCATTCTCGGTGTGCTCATCGGCGACCTCGCGTTCGCGCCGCTCGGCGCCGGCGGCTGGCAGATCGCCCTCGCCGTGGGCGGCTCCCTGCTGTTCGCGTCGTTCTTCTCCAAATCAGTGCTGGTGGCTAACCAGGTGGCCATCGGCTCGATCCTGATCTCCACGATCATGCCGCCGACAGCCGCCGTCACCGGTGTGGACCGCGCCATCGACGCTTTCATCGGTTCGGCGCTCGGTCTCGCCGTTGTCGCGCTGCTGCCTTCGGCGCCGCTGGCCACCGCGCGCCAAGAGATCGCCAAGGTGCTCAAGATTTTGAGCTCGGTGCTTGACGACGTCTCCCACGGCATCTCCCGTCAACAGCCCGCCGAGATGGCTGTGGCGCTCGAAGCTATCCGCGGCACCCAGTCCGACATCGACGCCATCACCTCGGCCACCAAGTCCGGCCGTGAATCTGCCCGGCTGTCTCCGTTCCTGTGGGGCTCCCGCCGGTACGTGATGTCCCTGTCGCGAATGGTGCCGCCCACAGACAATGCCATCCGCAGCACCCGCGTCCTCGCACGCCGCGCACTCGTGCTCGTTGAGGACCAGGACACCGTCTCACCGAAGCAACTGTGGATCCTGGACCAGCTGTCCTCGATCGCCCTGGATATGTCTGCCATCTTCGAGGTCAACGCCAAGATCAGTCAGGCTCAGGGCATGCCGGCCCTGACCAACCGTCTCCGCGCGGTCGCCGCCGAGACCGGCCTGGATGTCCTCGACCTGAACGCCCAGCCCCCGTTCGGCCCCTACTCGCCGTTCGAGGGACCCGCCAAGGATGCCAATAATGCCCGTGCCGCCGAGGCTATGGAGGCCGCGGGCGCTGTGGGCGCTAAGGACGCGCAGGGCGGGCACGACAATTCGTCGACGTCTATGCCCGCGTTGTCTGCCTCTGCGATTCTCGCCCAGTCCCGCTCCCTCATCGTGGACCTGTTGCAGGTGTGCGGGTGGTCGCGCGAATCCGCGGTGGCGGTGCTCAAGCCGACCTCGGCGCACCCGGCTTATCCGCCGGAGCTGCGTGGTGGATCGCACGGCTTAGTGGTGTCAGAGGCGGACTCCACCTCTGACTCCGACACTGACTCCGACCCTAAGTCCGGCACTGACTCCAAGTCAGACTAAGGCGCCCTTCCTTACCCAATTAAGCCCGTCTGATTTTAGGGTAGAACTATTGTGCTGCTGGATGTTTGTCGTAGCCTGAAACCGAGAAGCAAAAATTGGGCCAAACCCAATAGTCTGTTTTCGCCGCACATCATGCGTTACCGTTGGGCAAGTCGACATCGCTGTTCGGCAGGAGCTCGACTTGCCGCCGCCCAAATCCGCAAAAGGTAACAATCGAACGGTAATAGTACGTGTTTTCCTGACCTTATGTTTGATAAAGCCCACCTAATGGAGGCTTGCTACCGTTCGATTGTTACCCTTTGTGTTTTTACGGGTGCGCCCCGACGGTGTCCCCACGCAAGCGAAAACCCCAGCCCCGGATTGAACCGGGCGCTGGGGTTCGTGGCTAAAGCTAAGTGGCTGCTAGCTAAAGGCTAGCTGCGGTGCAGCTACTTTACTGGTTGCGGCGGGTCTCGTCGACGACGTCGCCGTCGGTCTCGATGCGCTCCTTGGCGACATCCTCGGTGACCTGCTCGGTATCGCGGACGACGTCCTTGTCCAGGGAGACCTTCTCCACCGGGACGGACTCCTTGGAGACGTTGACGCGATCCTCGTGCAGGGTGACGGAAGCTTCCTGCTCGCCGATGTTGCCGTCGTAGTTAGCGCGGTCAGCATCGGTGATCGGCTCGCGGGAGACGCGGACCTCTTCGCGCTCAACCGGGACCTCGACGCTCTCGGTCTCGTGGACGACGTACTTGCGCAGACGGACCTGGCCGGACTCGACGCGCTCCTTGCCGACGTTCAGCTGCTCCTCGGAGCGAATGATCTCACCGTTGTCGTCGCGGCGGTCAGCTGCGGCTGCGGCGGCGTCGCGGTCAGCGTCGGTGCGCTGGCCAGCTGCGGCACCGGCACCAGCGCCTGCACCAGCGGCACCTGCAGCAGCGCCGGTCTCGTACTTGGTGCGCTCCTCGACGCCCTCAAGACCGTAGTGGCGGTAGAAAGCCTCCTGGTCAGCGTTGGTCAGGTGGCCGTTCTCGTCGAGATCCGGTGCATCCTCGATGCGGTCCTTAGCGAATGCGAGGTGCAGGTCGCCGTTCTCAAGGGTGTGGCCGCGCAGCGGGACGATGGAGTCGCCGCCACCGAACAGGCCGTGGGAGACGGAAACGAAGTCCGGCTGGCCGGTGGTGTCGTTGACGTACACGTCCTGGACGCCACCGACCTTGTCACCGTTCACGTCGTAAGCGGTTGCGTTTGCAAGATCTTCGATGCGGTTGAAATCAGACATTATGTTCTGAATCTCCTTGTAAGTTTTGTTGGAATCGAACGGGATCCAACGTAACGACGCACCGGGTCACTTTCAGCGGAGCAGCCCAAAACACGGCCTATCAACCAAAAGTTTGAGGGCAGCGAATGCGAATTTGGTTATAGTATTGCGCCCTCCGGACTATCCTGCGGAAACGGTGGTCGCCAAGGTACGGATGGGGCTAAGGGGACAGGATTGGGTCTCGGCGAGATAACGGAATCGATACGGCGTATATCAAATACCCGAAATGTGAGATAAATCACGTAACGACGATTTACGGAACCCGCCTCCATTCCCTGTCGCTTTCGGGCCGCTCGAACACCGCCGGCGCTGCCCGCGAAACCCTAGGATGGCGCGCGACGCGCATCAGCGCGGACCCGCGAAATCCAGTTCTATGACGACCGCACCGACTGGATGTCGCGCAGGTGCCGGTAGAAGGTGACGCGCTCTACCGGCCGCTTCGCCGGCACGCCGTCCACAGTGACCAGGATGGATCGGCCGCCGGATTGGAGGGCGCGGCCGGACGGGGTGGAGGTGCCGTCGACGACAGTGCCTGACCGGAAGCGCTTCTTGCGGATCGCTGCCGCGGCGAGCCCTGGCGCATCCGTGGTGGGCACGAGGCGCGCGCCGAGTACGCGGCCGCGTCCATCGCTGCGGACCAGGATCTCGTTGTCCACGACGATCTCTCCTATATAAGGCGCGCCGTCCGCGTGCGTGAGTGTTGCGGACCCGGCGACGACGAGCCCAGCGTCGTTACGGATGCAGGGGACGGGGAGCACGGAGCCTTCGAGCGCGAAACGCTCAGCGTCATCGGGAATGTCCCACAGCACGGCGGCGGGGGAGGCGGGGTCGACGGGTACATACGCGATTTCCGCCCACAGGTAATCCCCGCGCATCATGCGAGTGAGCACGGCAGACAACGCGGCGTCCGTGCCGGAGACAATGACGCGGAGCCGCTCATCCGGCTGTTGCGGCGCGAGCGCAGGCTCGCCCAGGTGCGAAACATTCGGGGAGGCTGCGATTTCCTGCAGCGACGGCGTCGGGTCGACGGGGAGCACTTCGCGCGCAATCTTGTCGAGAAACTTCAGGTCGCGGCGCGAGGGAACGGGCGGGAGGGGGTGGTGCTCGGCGCCGTCGATAAGCGTGTCCGTGCCGCACGCGCAGTGAATAAGCCGCATACCGCTCACGCTACAAGTAGCGCGCCGCGCTTTGTATATTGAGGCCCATGTCCGATCCGATCATCTCGCCCATCCGCGTCGCCGCCGTCGTTTTCCACGATGACCGCGGGCGCGTACTCACCGTGCGCAAGCGCGGCACAGGCCGCTTCATGCTGCCAGGCGGTAAGCCGGAACCAGGGGAGACTCCGCGCGAAACAGCCGTGCGCGAAGTGCGCGAAGAAATAGGCGCGCTTATCGACGCCTCATCCCTCACCCCGCTCGGCACCTTCCTCGCCCCAGCCACCAACGAGGCTGGCCGTGACGTGGAAGGCACGATCTTCACATGCGAGGAGCCAATCAGCCCGCAGCCGGCCGCCGAAATCGAGGAGATCGCCTGGGTCGACCCTCGCAACCCCGCTGACGCCGGCATCGACCTGGCCCCTCTCCTGGAGATGAAGGTCTTCCCGGCATTGGGCTAGTGGCTCGTCAATTCGGTCTCGCGAAACCTGCTTCGGGAAAACTGTTTTCGCGAAACCTGAGACGGCACGCTAGTCTCATTGTTCCTGTGAGGAATCCGCGTATACATCCTTGAAATGAATAGCGGACACGGGTGGCCTCGATTGCCATCTCATCTTTGTTAAACTGCCAATACGTCGACTGACATTGAGGACACTGTTTGTATGCATCTCGTCTAGTGCGCACGCTGCGACCACTGTCCTCATTGCGTCTGAACGTTTCTGCAGCTAGCCGCCCACCCAAGAGTGAATGCGGGCAGAGGCGACCTCAAACCGTTTCACGCGTATCCCCGCGGGCTCTTCGCCACATATCCTGGCTAAACACCCCGTCAACCACAGAGTTCTCGCTCTCCTTGGAAGAACCTCGCCTCAAAACCACCGTTCCCGGCTCCCGGCGCTCACTTCGAAGTCCTAGGTGCATTGGCGCTACAATGACGCTGGACTTTTGCGGGGATTGGCTCGTCGTTAGCGGCGCGCGATGAACCGCAATGAGCACGCACACGACAGCTGCGACGTGCAGCGCGAATTAGGGAGCGTTTTTATGGCGGCCATCATCATTGTCGGTGCCCAGTGGGGCGACGAGGGTAAAGGCAAGGCCACGGACATACTCGGCGGCAAAGTCGATTATGTGGTGAAGCCGAACGGCGGCAACAACGCCGGCCATACGGTGGTCGTCGGTGGCGAGAAATACGAACTGAAGCTCCTTCCCGCCGGCGTGCTCAGCGAGAATGCCACTCCGGTGCTCGGCAACGGCGTGGTGATCAACCTCGAGGCCCTGTTCGAGGAGATCGACGGCCTGGAGGCGCGCGGCGCCAACGCGTCCCGCCTGCGCATTTCTTCCAACGCGCACCTGGTCACCCCGTACCACCAGACGCTGGACCGCGTGCAAGAGCGCTTCCTGGGCAAGCGGGCGATCGGCACCACGGGCCGCGGCATCGGCCCAACGTACGCGGACAAGGTCGCCCGTGTGGGCATCCGTGTGCAGGACCTTTTCGACGAGTCAATTCTCCGCCAGAAGATCGAGTCCGCCCTTGACATCAAGAACCAGATGCTGGTGAAGATGTACAACCGCCGCGCCATCGAGGCCGACGAGATCATGGACTATTTCATGGGCTACGCCGACCGCGTGAAGCCGATGGTGATCGATGCCGAGCAGGTCCTCAATAGCGCACTGGACAGCGGCCAGCACGTCCTCATGGAGGGCGGTCAGGCCACGATGCTCGATGTCGACCACGGCACCTACCCCTTCGTCACGTCCTCGAACCCGACTGCAGGAGGAGCCTGCGTCGGTTCCGGTATCGGGCCGACGAAGATCACGGCGTGCTTGGGCATCGTCAAGGCGTACACCACCCGCGTCGGCGCCGGTCCGTTCCCGACGGAGCTCTTCGATAAGTGGGGCGACTACCTGCAGGAGACCGGTGGTGAGGTCGGTGTGAACACTGGACGTAAGCGCCGCTGCGGCTGGTACGATTCCGTGATTGCCCGCTACGCTGCCCGCGTGAACGGCTTCACGGACTATTTCCTGACCAAGCTGGACGTGCTCACCGGCATCGGCGAGATTCCGATCTGCGTCGCCTATGACGTCGACGGCGAGCGTTTTGATGAAATGCCGCTCACCCAGTCCCAGTTCCACCACGCCGAGCCCATCTTCGAGACCATGCCGGCCTGGGACGAAGACATCACCGATTGCACCACGTTCGACGAGCTACCGGAACGCGCGCGAGACTACATTCTCAGGCTCGAGGAATTGTCCGGAGCACCGATTTCCTATATCGGTGTCGGGCCGGGGCGAGACCAGACTATTGTTCGGAAAGACCTGCTGTCCTAAAGCCAGATTGGTCCCTGGACGGGCGGGGTAGCGGCGCTCGGTTTCGGTGTGTTTTTACTACGATGTGCGCTCGCGTCGCCCTTCCATGATCGCCTCCCGGGTGCTCTGGTTGCTGCGGTCCCAATTGGACGCCAGGGATGCGAAGGTGGCGGAGTTCACGTCCGACCACACTCCACCGAGATGCAACATTGTCGCCTGGCTCGGGGGTGTGCCCGTCTGGTTGATGGTCATCTCCACGGCAGTGGCTGCGCTACCTAGCTCAGCGAGCGCTCCGCTGAAATCGTTGTCGAACTGCACACTCGCCCTGAGCTCTTCGGTCTGCGCGATGATCTGAGACGAAACAGATGACAGCTCGCTGATATCCGTCACGTTAGGCAATGTGTTGAAGGTCTCCGAGACCTGCTTGTACGCGTCGGCTACAGCGTTGTAGTTATCGACCACCTCGTGTTGTGTCTTCGCGTCAGCATCAATGGCTTTGACCGCTTCGGCTGTAGCGGTTGTCGGATTGGGGGCCTTCGCACTAAACCGGAGGTGGGTGCGTGATTCGTCAACTTGGACCCGGCGCAGTTCGTCCCCAAACTCCTTCATTAGGCCCTCGAAATGTTCAACGTCGCCGGGGTCGACTTGATCAAATTGGCCGGCGTAGCGGTTTGTGACCTCGGCGAGCGATTTGTACACGGCGGGCGACGAACTGATTAGCTCGGCTGCGTCGCGGGTGACGCGGAATTCGCGGGTTTTCGGCTTGTATGGATTCTCCCAATTTTCTAGCGAGTCGGCGGATTCCTTGGCCTTTGAGGCCGTCAGCCTGAGCGACTCTGAAATAAAATCGCTCGCTGATTCGATGTCACTCGACGAAACATCTTGGAGGATGCCTAACCGCTGCGTAGAAGACACCGCGACGAGATGAGCCTCGAACTCAATGCGCCTCAGATCAACGATCCCCTCGACCACGATGTCTTGGTCGCCTTCATCTTGGAACTCGCTGCCCATGAGTTGTGCGCAGCTGGTTGAACCCTTAATGGCTTCCGCGGTGCTAGTCGAAAACACCGGAGCTCGGTTTTGGAGAGTGGAGAACTCCTCAATGACGTTTCCGACGATATCATTGACAGATGTCAGGGACTGGCTGGCAGCATCGTTAAGCGCGCGGGGAGCCGCGTCCTTCCATCGGGGATCATTGATTAGGCCATTCATCGTCGTTTCCGAGCGGGCTAATTTGTCGATCACGGGGTTGAGAGCTCCCGCGTAATCAGCACTCGTCGCATTGACGGCTGTGATCTTGGGGGCGTGTGTGTTGACATCGGTGAGCTTCTCGCGCGCGGAGATCAAGTCCTTTTGAGTCAGGCTCAACGCGTCGCTGTATTTCGCTGCAATCGAATCCGACTCTGCCCCGATCGAAGCTTCAGCGGCGTCGATGATGTGCGAAGGAGCTCCGATGACGCGGTTCAACTCGCTGCACACGTCGCTGTAGTAGTCAACCGCGGGATATGAAATATTCCTGTCGGCCATTTCTGCTACATCCTCCGTCACGAGGATATGACCCGATTGCGCCGCGTTGAAAGCGGTGTAACCTACCAAACCTATGGCTGTGCCGGCGGCCGCCAAGCCACCAATCAAGCGCCAATCCCGGTTCACATAGACTCCTAGGTGACGTTAGTGGCAACTCCGAGCGTAGATGCCAAGTAGAGAGCTAGACTGGTCACGCCCAAGAGAAGAATGAGGGAAACTATTCCGGCGCCCAGCCAGGGACGGTAGCCCCGCTCCAGCGACCGACGCGTGAAAATCGTGTGCAGTGCTACAGTCAACCCCACAAACGCGACCGCGTATGCCGCCATCATTGTGCCGGTGGGCTGCAGAGACCAACCGCCTTGCGCGACGGGTGTCAATGCGAGTGTTGCGAACAGAGACACGGAGAGAACGGTTGTGCCGAAGTTGAGCGCATGTCGGCTCCACCCGCTTCGTTTGTTGGGAAGATTCGACATCTCGTTGACGCGGTCAGCTTGATCTCGGTTTGGGCGTGACCGCTCAAACCAGTGGTTGTCCTCCGTCTCATCTGCAGCCGCGCCTGTCAGCAGCGAGTACCACGTGCGCTTCTTCTTCGTGTTGGTGACCTGTTCCTCGAGCTGTTCGACAGTCCGCTGGTGGTCGTACCAGTCCACGTCCTCGTCGCGGGCTGACATCAGCGACTCCGACAGTTCACCGCCGCTACGAAGATAGTTGTCCTTCATTATCTATCTATTTCGCTTTCTACCGTGCGGACTCGTTGGAAACACCCAGCAGAGCGTCATAGATGGCCTTGTATTCGGTATTGTCATTCTCACTGACGGCGTGTGGTCCGAGAGAGACGATGGTGGCTGCGATCGCCCAGGCATCGCCTTCTTCTGCCTTGGCGCGTATGTCCTTCATTGCGTTTTCATTGAAGGCCTTGGCTGCTTTGTTGTACTCGCTCTGGCGGATGTCGCGCTCGTAATCGTTCGAGGCATTGGCAATCTCCTCGCGGAGAGTGCGGAGTTTTTGGATCTGGGCTAGGCCCTCGGAGGTGTCGCGGCTGGCGGTACTGGCGGGTTCAAATCCGCCGAGCAGCGAAGCTAGCATGTCGGCGAGATCACCGCCGGACTGGGCGAAGAGTCCGCTGGAGAGATCAGAAGAGGCGTCCTTATCGTCAGAGTTCGCACGCCTCCACTCCCGCAGGATGGCGGGTACAGTCTTCTCAGCGCGCTTGAGGCGGGCTGCCGCAACATTCTCCTCGATGATTGAGCGGACTTCTCCCGGTCCCCCGAAATCGGAGAACTTATTTTCAATGCAAGTAATCGTGGCACCGTGTGAAAGACGGTTCGAGACGGCGAGGACGTCGTTATGATTCGCGCCGAGTGTTCGCGTCAGATAGTCGTTTGCGTTTGTTCTAGCAGTGCCGTTCTCGTCCATATTCAACCCGTACCCATCTATAGTGACGTTGAACCTTGTTAAACCGTACAATACGGCAACATTCAAGGCATTTTAAGAGAGCAGTCTTTCGACAGTTGCGTGATCATTGACGCCTCAAAAGCATTATCACACCTGATTCGGCTTAAGGGAAAGGTCATGGAAGAGCCTGTACAGATCCCGGACGAAATCCGAGTAATGGCGGAGGAGATCGTCGCTTCTCTACCTTCCGAACGCGACTATGGGCCTCTCGATAGCTCGCAAGTAGGCCCTGATTTCTTTGAAGAGCTTAAGTATCGGCCGGAGCGGCCGCGCGGCCGCCGCCACGCGATTGACTCGCTGCACGTATGGACCACGTCCCTGGCCTTTTACGCACCTCAGGGCATTTCCGTATTTGAGGAAGTTGAAGAGGAAAGCACCGGTGACGGAGACGAATCCGCCTCCCACGAGGAGTGGGGCGATAAACGTACGGATCTAGTGGTAGGCGGGGGCCAGAAGTTAACGGGCTCGGAATCGCAGCCGGATGTCCTGCACGTGTTGGTGCCTGACTGTTTCACCGGCCAGGAAATGTGGATCTCGCTGAGCGTTTTTGCTGCTCCGCGCACCGAGAAGTTGTGGCAAAGTTCGGGTTGGGAGTACTCCTATCTCCAACTTCTCGCTGACAATGTCGAGATCAATCTTCGTGAAACTCCGTGGGGTATAGGAGTGAGTGCCCGGTACCCCAACCAACAAGTCGAAGTGATCGGAGTGGACGGCCCGCGGTGGGTCTTGCGTGCGACCGTGAGCACGTATGGGGACATCTTGAAGGATTCTGGTTTGAAACTGGCCCAAGACATCGTCGAATCTGCCGTCGTGCACCGCGGGGTCACCGCGGTCGGTCCTGGAGAATGTCTGCCGATCGGGTTGATCGACAGGCGAAACAAGCCGCCACGCCCAGCCAAAGCCTAACCCTGTAGTGCGTATGGAATACGTAAAAATGGCGTTGAAATTAACGAACGGTTAAGCATTATTCAATCTATTGAACTGCTGTTTACCTGGATGAATTAACGAATTGATCATTTGCTAAGACCGCAATTCTACGGTTTCCTTAAAATATCCACCATCATCTATCAGGCAGGAATCGTCATGACACAATCTGCTCTCGCAACACCGTCGCTGTCGGCTGACCGCGCGCGTCGTTACGCCATCGCTTCCCTTGGTGTTGGTAGCGCCGCTCTGCTTTTTGCTCCGGCTGCGGACGCTGCACAAATCGACCAACTGAACCCCGAAACGATTCTGTCCGATCTCGGACAGGCGACTGAGGCGCCCGCACCGTTTTCGCCTCTGAAGTCGATGAATGACTTCACCCAGTCCATCGCGGGTATCGCACCGTCTAACCTGCTTCGCACCAACAGCGCTGGCGGCGACGATGCCACTGAGGCTCCGATCGGTGCGGTCTACACCCCGTACGCGGTTCAGACTCCGACTGCTGAGCAAATCACTAACGCACTGCGCGAGTACCCGGTGCAATCCCTGGAGGCGCGTTTCCTGCGCGCTAAGGATGCAGAGAACGACTGGAACACCCTGGCTCAGTTCTTCCTTGCATATCAGGAGCCGAATGAGGCGACCCGTGCGGCTGTTGATCTCGATCTAGACGTTCTCACAAACAGCATCCAGAGCGGTGCGATCGTCGCCGACGTTCAGGGCGCTATTCAGGACACCCTAGCTTCCCCGGAGTTCGCCGCATGGCAGGGCAACAACGAGTCCATTCTGCGTATTGATCCTGCACTCCGCGGCTCTGACCGTGCAGCTGCAGGCGTGGCTGCTGTCATCGACACCTTCACGGTGAACCCGGCCCGCGGTGTGGCAGACCTGGTTGAGGTCGCCGGCGGCCCGGTCGGCATTCTACTTAACCCAGTTGGTGCCGTCGTCAAGGTCATGACTGCTGTTCTCGGCCGCGACGTGATGAGCGCGCTCGAGAAAGACATTGAGAAGGTCGGCAAAGAGACTGGCAAGGAGTTGTTGAAGGAGTTTGCGAAGGAGTTCGCCAAGAACTTCGCGAAGGAGATCGCAAAGGCCCTGCTAATCCCGATCGCCGTTGCACCGCTGCTGATTCCGGTCGCTCTGGTTTTGGCCCCCTTCGCTGCATTGGGTGCTGCGCTTCTTGCTCTGCCGCTGTCGATCGTGGCTGAGCTGCTCACCTTGGGTCTTTTCCCGACCCTGCCGTTCATCATCGGCGCTGGCCTGTTGGGCATGACGATCGCACTCGCTCTGCCGATTCTCGTTCCCGTGCTCGTTCCAGTGATTCTGATTGCAACCGGTTCGATCTTCACTAACGCGCTGTCGGGTGCCGCTAGCTCGCTCCTTGAAGACAGCCCGTCGATTGCCGCAGAGGTTCTTTCCGAGCAGCTCCAGCTGCTTGTCGACATCATCGGAACCCGCCTCACTCATGCCGCTTTCACTGGCTGGGAGCGTTCCCTGCTGAAGGGCGCATTGGACATGCTGGGAGAGATCTTCTATGGCTCCACGCCGACCGGTATCGCGTTCGCGGACTTGGCCAACCGCTTCAACAACATCCTCTATATGATCGCGTTCATCGACGGGCGCAACCTGTTGGCCATGATCGCCCGCGGCGCAATCGCCGGAGCCCTCGCAGGCGCTGTCTTCCTGCCGCTGACTCTCCCGTTGCCGGTCATCGCTTTCGCCCTGCTGGGTGTGGCTCTGGGTGCTGCAGCTGGACTCGCGGTCGGTGTGGTGAGCTCGATCCTGATCACCGTGGCTGCACTCGCAGCATCGGCATTCAACTTCCTGCTCATCCCGATCGCCATCTTGGTCGCAATCATCGCTCCGCTGATCGCCATTCCAATCGGCGTTCTTTTTGGTGCGATTTACGGGGCGGTCTTGGGTGTCATCATCGGTGCTCTCCTCGGCGTCGCTGTGGCTCTCGTCCCGTCACTCATCGGTGCAGTCATCGGTACCGTTGCGGCCCTGGCCACCCACGTTCGGTACGAGTCTGGCACCCGCGAGGATGGCACCAAGTGGACCAACGCACGCGTGCTCAACCGCGGCGGCTTTGGCGACTTCCTGAAGTTCATCGACGACCTGAGCGGCCGCACCGATCCGGCCCTCCTCCGCGTCGCTATTCCGAAGGCTGCTGCCCCGCAGATTGTTGAGCGCCCGCGCCCGAACCGCGACCGCGCACTGAAGAACGCTACCGCGCTGCTCGACTCGTAAGAGTTGCCGGTCGGGCTGAACCGTCAAGCTGAAGCCCCCGGAGGCTAGGCGAACTAGCCTCCGAAATCTGGACTGGTTCAGGTCGAAGCCGTTAGGGGTTAAAGGGTCTGATCCCGATATTGCATCGGGTTCAGGCCCTTGACTCGTTCCTGGAGGTGGTCGCTGTGTACCGCCGTTCGAAGTACTTTTTCATGATTTACTCATGTACCCGGTCGTGACCGCTTCTGTTATCGCCGCTGAGGTCAACACCGATGTCAGCGATGTGGGCACGGGGAGAAAAAACCGCACGGTCGAGCAGGTCCGCGACTGGGGAGAAATGCATCTGTGTCCAGTGCTGACTTCTCACCCGACCTAATGGGAACAGTTCATATCACACTGGGGTTCGCTCAGAGTCACCGTGTGGATCTAGCTGCCGAGATGTCCCATTAAGCGGAATTGTGGGGTGGGAACTCACCTGCAATATTCTTGCCGAGCGTGATTGAGATCCATCGCTAAGCACCTGAGATACGAGACATCCATACCGACCGTACGATTGCAAAAGCAAAATCCTCCCAGACGCTGTAGTGCGTCAGGGAGGATTTGGAATTGGTCAGGCTATTTGAGCTTGAGGCTGCCGTTCGGGTTGATGGTGCCGGCTTCGGCAGTCGCCTTGGCCAGGTTCAGTCGCTGCCAAGAGCCACCATCGCCCTGCCAATCGAGCGGATTGCCGGCCTTTCCGGCAGTGGTGTGAAGCACGCCTGCGCGCTTTCCGTAGTCAGATCCCGGGTAGGAGTTCGAGATCAGTACCGGTGCGGATTGCGGAACGATCATAGCGGCATTCGGGTCGTAGATAGTGTCGAAGCCGTAGTTCATCCACTCGGTGTACTGCTTGACTGCCTCATCAGTGGAGATGAACGGGGTGTCGGTGGCGACGAGTTCCGGAATGGACTTGCCGGTGCGCCACTCGACCTCGGCACGAAGTTCGGCGGCGGCCTGATCGATGGCGTTACGCATCTTCGGGTCGTTGAGGCGGTCAGCAGCTGCTGCCTGGCCGGACATGCGGCCACCGATCACATCGAGCGGGTAGTGCACGCCGAGAACGATACGGCTGTTGCCGGCGAGTGCGCCGCGGTAGTGGAGCTGCGGAGCGACCTCAGGAACCATGTAGGCGAGGATCGAGGTGACCCAGGTGGCCTGGTTGGTGTGACCAGATGGGAATGCCGGGCTAGAGCCATACAGGTTGTCTTCGTAGAGGTTGTACTCCTTGATCCTGTCCGGCGCAGCCTTGAATGGACGGGGGTGGTGGAAGAGAATCTTCTCGATGCCGGTCGAGCTGGCGATTCCGCCTCCACGGGCGAGGAAGCCGTTGCCGAGCAGGTACTGGGTCTTCGGGAGGCGGTTTTCCTCCAGTGCGTCGCGGACGGCCTTGCCGAATTCCTGGCCCAGGGCCGGAGAAAGGGTTTCAACGAGGTTATCGGAAGCTGCGAGAGCGTCGACCTGTGCATCGGCGATGCGCTCCGGAGTGGCGTAGTTGTTGATCTGAACGGCGGTGTCGAGATTCTTCTGCATGATCTCCGGGTGGTTCCGGCGAACAGAAGGGAAGAGCTGGTTGACCTGGTAGTAGATACCGCCGTAGTACGGGGAGACATCGGAGATATAGCCGGCGAGGTAGTCGGGGCTGAAGGGAGTGGGGACTGGCGCGCCCGGGTGCTGTGCCGGGACTCCACCGGTGCTGGAGCCGGTAACCGGGCTCTTAAGCTGGGGGGCGGTGAGCGATGCACCTTCGGGGAGCTGGAAGTTCAGTGCCTCAAGCGGCTGGGCAACAGCGACGGACGGGGAGATAGTGGCAACGCTGAGCATTGCTGCTGCAGCTGCGCTTACAACGCGGGAGTTCTTGGTCATGAGAATTAAGTTATTAGCGCCTTTAAGCAGTCGCAACAGAAGCTGGGGGAAGACTAGGCAAACATAGGGCTAATACCGGGTAAATAGTGTGCTGAGCGCCTTTTCGTTCGTCGGAGGGGGAGATTAGAGATTGCCTTCGTGAAGCTCAGGTGCACCCTGTCTGAGATGGAAATGAATTCAACTTTAAGAGGCGTTATTTTATGCCATCTCGCGCCCAACCAAGTGTCTGACTGTGAGATTATGCAATCATGTCTGACACTACTCAGAACCAGGCCCTATCCACCGAATCAACAGCTATCCGTAGTACCCGCCGTAACTTTCTCAAAGGCGGTGCGGCCGCCATTGCAGCTTCCGCAGCTGTGACGAGTGTCGCGCCGGCATCCGCGCAGAGTTCGTGGGGCTACTTCAACAAACCAGCTCCGCTCGAGCCGTCTCCGCAGCCGCTGCCGTTTTGTCACGGTGTCGCATCGGGCGACCCTCTGCCGGACTCGGTCATCCTGTGGACTCGCGTCACCCCTGATGAGAACGCCCGTCCGGGATCGGGTACCGGCGAGGCCACCGATGTCCGTTGGGAGGTGAGCCCGAACGAGTCCTTCGATCCGGTCGTCGCTTCCGGTACGGCTCGAACATCCCGCTCTTCGGACCACACGTTGCACATTGACGTGAAGGGGCTCGCACCCGCGTCCGTCTACTACTACCGGTTCATTGTTGAGGGCGGCCCGCACGCCGGCGCCCACTCGCCGGTAGGCCGCACCAAGACCGCACCCGCCAATAATGCGCACGTTGAGTCTTTCAAGATTGCTAGTTTCTCCTGTGCGAACTGGGAGGCGGGTTTCTATACCCCGTACCGCGACATGGCCGAGCGAGGTCGCCGCGGTGAGCTCGATCTTGCAGTGTGCCTTGGTGATTACATCTACGAGTACGGGCAGCGCAGCAATAATAAGGCGGCGATTTCCGCTGTTCGCCTGTACCAGCCCCCGCACGAGATCCTGAACCTTGAAGACTACCGCATCCGCTATGGCCAGGCTCGAACGGACCTCGATCTCCAGGCGGCCCACGCCGCCTTGCCGTGGGTCGCTGTATGGGACGACCACGAGGTGGCCAACGACACCTACGACACCGGCGCGCAGAACCACACAGAATTCACCGAAGGTAGCTACCGCGCCCGCCGTGCTGCCGCATCTCAGGCCTACATCGAGTGGATGCCTATCCGCTCTAAGGCGCTGGGCGAGGGCGGCAAGCTCTACCGCAGCTTCACCTTCGGCGATCTCTTTGAGCTGACAATGATGGATCTGCGCACTTACCGCGACAAGGTTGGACGCATCAGTGGCGCGCTTTCGCCGAGCGCGCCACGCAGCATGCTCGGTGACGAACAGTACCAGTGGTTGGTCAACACTCTGCGGAGCTCGAAGGCTAAGTGGAACGTCTTGGGTAACTCCGTGATGTTCTCCCCGCTGGCGGTCGGTGCCTTGCGCAACGACCCGAATGTCAAGCCGGTACTCGATGCCATGGTGGAGAACCTCGGCGACAATGTTCAGCTCTTCACGGATGTGGCCGAGTATGGTTTCCTGGTCAACTCGGACCAGTGGGACGGATACCTGATGGAGCGAAAGCAGCTCATTGTCGACATGGCTGAAGCCGACGTCACCCCGCTGTTTCTGACCGGCGACATCCACTCCGAATGGGCGCACACGGTCTACGACGGAGACAAGCCGCTGGGCTGCGAGATGGTCTGCGCCTCGATCTCCGCCACTGGCGTGGGCGATATTCTCGGGCATGCGGTCGGGCCGCACCCGACCTTGAACGGAATTGCCTACAACTACCTGCACAACTCCAATCCGCAGCTACGCCACGTCAACTGGGATGCTCACGGCTACTGTGTCGCGACGATCCGACCGGACGATGTGGACATGACGTGGATGCGTGCGGACAACATCACCGATCCGGCGTCTGCGGTCCGTTCCACGGTGATGCTGAACTGGCGTAAGGGAGTCGGCTTCACTAACTAAGCACGCTCCTATTGAGGCTGGCGCATCTAGAAAGGTGTGAGCAACGTTGAAAGACGGGTCCATGACCCGTCTTTCAACGTCTTTGAGCTGTGCCCCTAGATTGAGTACTCGGGGTGGGAGGCGTTGACCATGTCGTCCCACTCGACGATCTTCTTGCGTTCGCGGCCTTCGGCTTCACCGAGGGCGCGCTCAGCGGCGTCGAGGTTGTGCCAGCCTTCCCAGGTGGTCACCTTGACGCCCTTGTCCTTCAGGTGGTCGAGGATGGCCTGGTCGTCGCGGTGTTCGGTGGGGGTGAGGGCACCGTTGCGGTAGTCGTCGAGAAGCATGCTGGTGGTGTCCTTGGCGTCGGACTTGGTGTTGCCGATCAGGCCGACGGGGCCGCGCTTGATCCAGCCGGTGGTGTACAGGCCGGGGACGATGTCGCCGCCGGGCTCGGTGAGCACGTGGCCTTCGTCGTTGGGGATGACGGCGCGGTGGTCGTCGAAAGGTACGCCGTTGACGGCGTCGGAGCGGTAGCCGACGGCGCGGTAGACCGCCTGGACGTCCCAGGTGGTGGTCTCGCCGGTGGCAGTCACGCCGCCGTTGCCGTCGAGTTCGGTGCGTTCAGTGACAAAGCCGCTGACCTTACCGTCCTTGCCGATGATTTCCACGGGGGACTCGAAGAAGTGGATGAACAGCTTGTGCGGGGCGCCCTTCGGGTCGCGCATCGCGTAGCCTTCCAGGGTCTGGCACACGAGGTCGACGCTTTTCGCTTCTCGACGAGCCGCCTCCGACGCCTCGTCGTAGTCGATATCCTCCGGGTCGACGATGACCTCGATGCTCTCGGAGTGGTCCAGCTCCTTCAGTTCGAGGGGGCTAAACTTGGCCTGGGCGGGGCCGCGGCGGCCGAAGACGTGGATCTCCTTCGCGGCGGACGCGTTGAGGTTGTCGTAGACGTTGTCCGGGATCTCCGTGACCTTCAGCTCGTCCGCGGTCTTGGCCAACACGCGGGCGATGTCGAGCGCGACGTTGCCGACGCCGACGATGGCGACCTTCTCGGCGGTGAGGTCCCAGTCGCGGGTGAAGTTCGGGTTGCCGTCGTAGAAGCCGACGAACTGGCCGGCGCCGTAGTGGCCGTCCAGCTCAGCGCCCGGGACGTTCAGGTCGCGGTCCGCAGTCGCGCCGGTGGCGAAGATGACGGCGTCGTAGTACTCCTGCAGCTCCTCGACGGTGATGTCCTCGCCCACGTTCACGTTGGCCAGCAGGCGGATCTCCGGCTTGTCCAGCACGTTGTGCAGGGACTTCACAATGCCCTTGATGCGCGGGTGGTCCGGCGCCACGCCATAGCGGATCAGACCGAAGGGGGCGGGCATGCGCTCGAAGAGGTCCACGTGCACGTCCACATCGGACTTGACCAGGAGGTCGGAGGCGTAGATGCCGGCCGGGCCGGAGCCGACGACGGCGACGCGGAGGGTGTTGTCGGAAGTGGGAGTACTCATAAAGGTCGAAACTGTCCTTTGCGCTGTTGGTGTTGTCTCACGCAGGGCAACCTGCGGATGGTTCTTGCTGTTATTTGTAGCGCCAGTATAGGGCATGAGCCAAACGATTCTAGACAAAGCGGTCTTTTCGATTCGGACTGCTTGGTTAGTTGGTGCGCGGGGCGGGGAGTCGCCGCGTGCCGCCGGCGGTGTAACCAACGCCACCTGCGTGTGTCCGAGGCGGTGACTACACTTGAAACGAGCTGGATAGAGCGCGCAGGTGAGCGCGTCGATCAGCTGCGCGAGATGCGCACACATCGCGTGCAAGGCGCGAATACACCGTGAAGCCAAGGGCGCACGCCCGGAAAGGTTGTTTCTAGATGGCTGCAAACAGGTCCGTTCTCATCACCGCGCTAGGCCGCGCACTCGAGGGAGGTGAGATCGAGGCGCTGGCGGGGGAGAAGAATCTGAAGGTTGTGAACCTGGCCGATCAGGAGCGCGATCTGTCCGCGATCGTGTCGGCGGATCTGCTCGCAAACGGCGACAGCCTGATCGTCGGCACCGGCGAGTACACCTTCGACGCGGAGGTCGCCGCCGCACTCGGTGTCTCGGTGCTGCTGCTCACCGCCGAGGGCGCCGCTGAAAGCCCGGCGGCAGAACTCGCTCTGGCTCGGGTGGGGGAGCTGGGGGCGGAAGCACGGGGCGTCGATAAGCTCGATGCTTCTGCTCTCGACGCCGCACTCGGCGCGGACGCGCGGCAGGTCATGTCCCCGGCCGTGTTCGAGAACTGGCTGATCACCCGCGCCAAGGAGGAACGCGCGCACATCGTTCTGCCCGAGGGTGAGGACGACCGCATTCTCGAGGCGGCGCACCACCTGCTCAAGCAGGACGTGGCGGACCTGACCATCCTCGGCGTCAGCGACGATATTTCGCGCCGCGCCGACGACAAGGGCTGGAACCTCTCCGGCGCGAACATCGTCGATCACCTGAACTCCGACCTGCTGGACGAGTTCGCGGAGGACTTTGCTGAGCTGCGCAAGAAGAAGGGCGTGACCGTCGAGGAAGCCCGAGAGACGATGAAGGACATCTCCTACTTCGCCACCATGATGGTGCACAAGGGCCTGGCTGACGGCATGGTCTCCGGTGCCGCGCACACCACTGCGCACACCATCAAGCCGTCCTTCCAGATCATCAAGACCGCCCCGGGCGCATCTGTCGTTTCCTCGGTCTTCCTCATGGTCATGCGCGACCGCCTGTGGGCGTTCGGCGACTGCGCGGTGAACCCGAACCCGACCGCCGAGCAGATCGGTGAGATCGCCGCCGTTTCCGCCAAGACTGCTGCCCAGTTCGGCATCGACCCGAAGGTGGCCATCCTGTCCTACTCCACCGGCACCTCCGGGTCCGGTCCGGACATCGACCGCGCCGTCGAGGCGACCGCCAAGGCCAAGGAGCTCGCGCCGGACACCGCCATCGACGGTCCGCTGCAGTTCGATGCGGCGGCTGACCCGGGCGTGGGCAAGAAGAAGGCCCCGGATTCCCCGGTCGCTGGCCAGGCGAACGTGTTCATCTTCCCGGACCTCGAGGCCGGCAACGCCGGCTACAAGATCGCGCAGCGGACCGGCGGCGCGCTCGCCATCGGCCCTGTCCTCCAGGGCCTGAACAAGCCGGTCAACGACCTGTCCCGCGGCGCGACCGTCCCCGACATCGTCAACACCGTCGCAATCACTGCTATCCAGGCGCAAGGAGCTAAGTAATGGCCTACGCACTCGTCCTCAACTCCGGTTCCTCCTCGATCAAATTCCAGATCGTGGACCCCACCGCGTCCGCATCCGACCAGCCGTTCGTCACGGGCCTGGTGGAGCGCATCGGTGAGCCGAACGGCCGCATTTCCATCCAGATTGAGGGCCGCCACGTTGAGTCCAACATGCCGATCCGCGACCACCGCGGCGGCCTGATGCTTGCCATCGCCATGCTCGACGCCAACGGCGCCGGCCCGACCCAGGTGGACATCATCGCCTGCGGCCACCGCGTCGTCCACGGCGGTCAGACGTTCAGCGCGCCCGTGCTCGTCAACGATAATGTGATCGAGCTCATCCGCGAGCTCATCCCCTTGGCGCCGCTGCACAACCCGGCGAATATCGACGGCATCGAGGTCGCCCGCGACCTGCTGCCGGACGTGCCGCACGTCGCCGTGTTCGATACCGCTTTCTTCACTGACCTGCCGGCGTACTCCGCGAACTATGCGCTCAACGCCGCCGTGGCCAAGGAGCACAATATCCGTCGCTACGGCGCGCACGGCACCTCCCACGAGTTCATTGCCCTTGAGGTGGCGGACTTTTTGGGTCAGCCGATCGAGGACCTCAACCAGATCGTCATGCACATCGGCAA
Source organism: Corynebacterium sp. P4-C1 (assembly GCF_030503595.1). NCBI lineage: Bacteria > Bacillati > Actinomycetota > Actinomycetes > Mycobacteriales > Corynebacteriaceae > Corynebacterium > Corynebacterium sp. P4-C1. The sequence continues at coordinate 1,965,025 of NZ_CP129966.1, forward strand.
CGGTGCCTCTGCCTCCGCGATCCGCGGCGGCCACCCGATCGACACCTCGATGGGGCTCACCCCGCTCGAGGGCCTGGTCATGGGTACCCGCTCCGGTGACATTGACCCGGGTGTGATCTTCCACCTGGCCCGCAACGCGGACATGAACATCGATGAGATCGACGACCTGCTCAACCGTCGCTCCGGTGTGAAAGGCCTGTCCGGCGTGAACGATTTCCGCGTGCTGCACGACAAGATGGACGAGGGCGACGAGAACGCCAAGCTGGCCTACGACGTCTACATTCACCGTCTCCGCCGCTACATCGGTGCCTACATGATCACCCTGGGCCGCGTGGACACCATCACGTTCACCGCCGGTGTGGGCGAAAACGACCACACCGTGCGCACCAACTCCCTGGCTGGTCTGGAGAACTACGGCATCAAGATCGACGAGGAGAAGAACCAGAACGGCTCCGGCCCGCGCATCATCTCCACCGACGACTCCACCGTCAAGGTTCTCGTCGTGCCGACGAACGAGGAGCTCGCCATCGCGCAGAAGTCCGCCGCGATCGCTGAGTCGCTCTAAACGCCTCCTCCCCCCTTCCTCCGGTACCCGGCACCCCGCGGACGCGGATACCGCGCGCTGCGGGTTCCAGGGTCTCTGCGGCTCAGCTGCGCTCGATAGCCCGGTTCCAGCACTGCTGGGGCCGGGTTTCGCGTCTCCGCCGTTGAGCCGCACTCGCAGCTACTAGAACCAGGTCGCCGGGCGCACCTTATTTGCCGTGTCCACCAGCGCGTAGCGGTGGCGGGCGAAGGGCGCCCGGCGTGCCAGTTCCCGCAGGGTGATTGCCAGGCCGCGGCGCAGATCCTTGATGGTGAAGGGGTAGTCAAACAACTGGGTCTTCGCCGTCGCGGCGCTGGCACCAGAGTCCCGGAGGAACGTTAGGGCGGCGCGTAGCACGGCCACCTTGATCTGCAGCAGGCGCGGCTCGTTGGTGGGGATCTCCTCCAGCCGCCGGGCGGCGCGGCGGATGCGGGATTCCGTGAGCTCGTCGCTGACCAGGTAGAGGATCGTGGTCAACTTGGCCATGCGGTGGTAGCGGGACTGCTGCGGAACCTTGTCCAGCGCCGCCACCGCCATTTCCACTTCGCCTTCGTACATGAGTTGGCGGGCCAGGCCGAACGCCGAGGACACCGTGGTCGGATTCGCCGCCCACACCATGCCGTAGAGGCGCATCGCGTTCAGTCGCAGCGTCGACGGGCGGTCCGTCACGTGCGACCACGTCGGCGAAATTACGCCTGCTTTTTGCTGGGCGGTGAAGTACGAGTTGGGAAGTTCGCCCAGGTCGGTGCGGATGGAGGCGAGGTGGCGGGCGAGGGTGTCGTCGATAAGCTTCTGCTGCTGCAGGCCCGACTGCTGGAGGAGCAGCTCATCCACCGCGGCGAGCGCGAGCTTCGGTGCGGCTTCGCCCGGCACGATGTCCAGCACCTCGGAGAAGTCGCGCTGCGCGGCGGCAAAGTCACCGTGGATGAGCTCGGTGAGGCCCCAGTACCAGTGGTAGCGCCAATCCTGTTTCAGTGGCCCGTCGAGTTTGCTCAGCCAGTGCTGCGCCTGAGAGGTCAGGCCCAAGTCGAGCATCGCGCGCGCCACTGCGAACGGGATTTCCGCGGAGTGGGCGTACTCGGTGGATTGGAAGGCCTGGCGCAGCGTCTCCAGCGTTTCCTGGGGCTCCGCGTATGAGGTGCCGGACAGCAGGCCCGCGCCGACGTCGGAGCGGTCGATCAAGGGAGTGGGCAGGGCGGAGAGCACCTCGGAGGGGGTGATTTCGACGGTGCGGTCGACGCCGTCGATAAGCTGATCCGTGCGGAAGACTAGGTGCTTCGTGCCGAATGTAGTGCGCTGCGGCGAGAACAGTGAATGCTGCGCCGGGTGGTTGATGCCGTCGCGCAACGCGATGATTTCGCGCAGCACCCCGAGCAGCTGCACCTCGAGCTCCTCCACACTTTGGAAACGCTTCCGTGGGTCCGGGTGGCAGCAGCGCGCGAGCAGGCGGTACAGGGAGATGTAGCGGCGCAGCGTCGGCGATTCGGTGGGCGTGGGCAGCCCGTGCGTGTAAGCTCCGCCCTCCTTCGGCAGCTCGAGGATGAGCGCGGCGAGAGTACGGCCAACCGTGTAGATGTCGCTGGCGATGCTGGGGCCTTCCCGCGCCACCTCCGGTGCCTGGTAGCCCTTGGTTCCGTAGATGAACCCGTACGCCCCGATGCCGCTGACCGCGCCCAGATCGATGAGCTTGACCTGGTCTTCCGCGACAATGATGTTGTCCGGTTTGAGGTCGTTGTACACCACGCCGCGGCTGTGCAGGTAGCCCAGCGCCGGCAGCACCTCCAGGATGTAGGCGATCGCCTGGTCGATGGGGAGAAGGTGCGTTTCCTGCGCATTCTTGCGCTCGCGTAACGACGGCCCGCCCACGAACTCCATCACAATGAATCCCCCGTCAACCCTGGGGTCGTCGATGAAGTTGAAGATCTTCACGATGCCGGGGTGAGTGATATCCGCCAGGAATTCCCGCTCCGCCGCCGCGGCCGCCGCCTCGTCCTTGCTCCTCTCCGACTGCATGCCTTTGAGCACCACCACGCGCCCCGCCACGTGGTGGTCCTGCGCCAGGTAGATCCAGCCCATTCCGCCGTGGGCGATCACGCCCTGAATCTGGTACTGGCCAGCGACGATATCGCCCTTTTGCAGTTGGGGCTCCGGGATCTTCTTGTGTACGACCGCATTCGTCGGATCCTTGATGGCCTCCTTCGGCTCCACCGGGTCGACCCATGGAAGCTCCACCATGCCGTCGGCGACGAAGCGTGTCGCGCGCTTGGCGCCGCGCAGTTCACGGAACGTGTCCAGCGCCTGCCTGCGTGCTCGATCGCTCGTGCTCGCCTGCGCCCGGGCCAGAGCCTCCTGCTGCGCCCGCTTGTACGCTTCCTCTTCCGCGTGGGCAGCCTGGGCCCGCTGCACCTGTCCCGCGCGCAGCTCGCCCAAGTCTTTCAGCAGTCCGGCGTATTCGCCCGCGCTGCCGTACAGGTCCGCCTCGTCCGGGTGCGGGACGTGCGTGCTGTCCGTGGTCTCGTCGTCCTCGTCCGCGAACGGGTCGAATGCCACCGCCTCCGTGGCCATCGGTGCCTCTGGGGCGGCGTGCTCTCCGTTCCCGGCGGCCTCTCCGTTCCGGGGGTCTTCCTCGTGCTCATCGTTCTCGTCGTCCTCATCGGCGAACGGGTCGAATGCCACCGCCTGCGTCGCCTGCGGCGCTTCTTCCGGGGCGGACTCCACGGTGCCTTCTGCGGTCCCCGGTGCCTCAGGCTGGGGCGGCCGCGCGTGGTGGGTCACTTGGTCGATGTCGCCGTGGTCGTACCAGGACAGCCAGTCATCCTCCTCGCTACTGCCGCTGTTCCTGGCGCCGTCTTCGGTGCTGGACTCAGTGCCGTCTTCGGTGCCGGCAAGGTCCGCGAAGGGGTCGAAAGCGACCGCCTGGGTGGGCGCGGGGCCGGTGTCGGGGCTCGTGTTGGCGTTCGCGCCGGCGGCCGTGTTTGCGTCTGCGTCTCTGGCTGTGTCCTTTTCAGTCACGGCTTATTCTCCTTCCGCGGCGGGCGCCTCCGCGGCGGGGGCGTCGGGACGGTACTTGGGTGCGGGGGCGGAGCGTGGGGCGATGTGCGGGCTCAGCCAGCGGTTGAACATGGAATCCCACGTGCCGTCGCGGCGGATGCGCTCCAGGGTGGAATTGATCTGGCGTGTCAGGCCGTCATTCCCCTTCGGGATGCCCACTGAGTACTGCTGATTCGCCACTGCCTCCCCGGTGACAGTAGTCAACGGGTCCTGGGCGGCGGCGCCGGCGAGAATGGCCTCGTCGCCGAGCAAGGCGCCGGTCTGGAACTGCTGCAGGGCCATCAGGCAGTCTGCCCAGCTGCGGGTGCGCAGGATTTCCTGGTCGGGGAAGGTGCGGCGGGCCATGTCCAGCACATTGGAGCCGTCGGTGACGCAGATGCGCTCGTCGGTGATATCGGATGTGGACTCGATCCCCGACGCGGTGGGGACCAGCATCCGCACACTGGAATCGAGGTAGGGGACAGAGAAATCGATCGCGTCGTAGCGTTTCTTGGTGATCGACATGGTGCGCACCACAATGTCCACCTGGCCCGACACGATGGCCTCGGTGCGCATGGTGGAATCGATGAAGCGGAAATCCACCCGGTCCGGGTCCCCGAAAATATCCTTGGAGATCTCGCGGGCGAGGTCGATCTCGAAGCCCTTGAGCTCGCCGGTGGCGTTGTCGCGGAAACTAAGGAGGTACTGGGACTGGTCCACGCCGATGATGATGCGTCCGCGGTGGTAGATCTCCGGGATGCGCTCCTCCGGTTTCATATCGTCCGGGCGCACGGAACCGGGCCAGTCGAAGTCCGCGGCTGGCTCCGCGGGCTCCGCGCCAGGCTCGTCGAGCTGTGCGCCGGGCGGGAGGAGATCGTCGTGGATGACTCGGTCGCTCTCCGGCAACTGCGGCGGGGGAGGGGCCGGGGCGCAGGCGGATAAAGGGGCGGCGGCCGTGAGGAGGGCGGCCAGGAGGAAGGGGCGGCGGTGACGTCGATAAGCGGTGCGTGCCATCACATGTACTCCTGGACTCGGGGGCGGATGCCGATGAATGTCGCCACGATCGCGAGCAGCATGAGAGCCATGATGCCCGTGGACACTCCGCGCGTGGTGCCAAGCGCCTCGTTGATGTAGGCGCGTTGTTCGAAGCGGGAGGAGGAGATGAGCTCGGCCATGGAATCGTCGAGAAGTGCGAATGCCGTCGCTGTCGTCGTCTCGTTGGTGATCTCCCCGGTGTCCGCAGCGAGCGTGACAGCGCGGTCGTAGTCGCCGGACTGGAGCGCGCTCATCATGTCTGAATGCGCGTCGCGCCAGTCCGCGAGCGCCTTGCGGGCGGTGTCGACCTGCTGGCGGTTGGCGTCGTTCTCGATCGCGTCGAGCGCGGTGGATACCTCCGCCGACGTGTCGTTGATCGAGCTCTTCGTCCGCTGCGTGTTACGCGTGAGCAGGGTGATCGTCTCGGCCGTGCGCATCTCCTGTGCCGCGGTGCGCGCACCCGTGAGCTGCTCGTAGCTGCCCGACTTGCTCGCGAAATCGTTCCGGCCCGCATCCCACGCCGCGATATTCGACGCGCCCAGCCAGATCATCGCCACCAGCGTCAACGCCGTCGCCGCGAGGAACCCCTTGTTCAGGCGGCGGCGGAACATCCGCCACAGCGCCCACTGCGCCGCCCCCAACGCGATCAACGCCGCCAGCAACCCCGACAACGGCACCACCTGGGCGCGGGTGAGGCGCTTCATCTCGTGCTCCACCTGGTCGCGCGTAATATCCAGAATCACCTGCGCCTTGAGCAGCATTTTCTCGTGCATCAACGAGCTCGCCTGCTGCATGTACGCCACGCCCAGTGGATTGCCCACGCGCTGATTCGCCTGCGCGCGCTCCATCAAGCCCGTGTACTGCGGAATCAGGCGCTGGATCTCGCGAACCAGGTCCTGCACCTTCTCCGTGTCGTCCGCCCGCGTCTCCACGCTGCCGCGCAGCACCTCGTCCGCCGCGACCACCGCCGCGTCGATGGCCTCCAGGTAATCGCGGTGCGACTCCGCGGTCTGCAGCCCCGGCTGCACGAACGATGTTGTCGCCAACGTATCTGCCTGGCTCATGCTCGTGTACAGCGTGTGCGCCGAATTGCTCATCGGCTCCGTCGCATTCAACAACGTCTGCAGCCCCGACTGCCGGTTCGCGCCCGCCTGCGAGGCCGCCGACGCGCCCGCGAACATCAGCAGCGTCAGCACCAGCATCAGCAGCAGAAGCTTGCCGACGCTCGACCACGCGAACCCCCACGCATCCCCCACCCAGCGGCCCGTCCCGCCGAGAGAATCCTGGAGCTTCGTCCGGATGCCCCGCAACCCCTTCTGCGGAGGTGTCTCCTCCAGCAGGTCGAGCCACGCATCCTCGCTCTCCGGCAGCTCCGGACGGGCCTTCGACTTACGCGGTGTGAAGCGGGGGAGTTTCGCGCGGGTGCGATCGAGCGTCCCCGCGCCCGACCTCTCCCGTGTCTTCGCCCCCGGCTCTGCCCGCGTCATTGCCCCAGAATAGCGCACCACCACGCGGATTCGGGCGGTCGCCCGCTGGTTCACCGGGCCGTTAGACTGGTGCGTATGGAAGGTGACGGCAACGGGTGGGTCGACGGCCCCGGCGGCAAGCGCGTGTGGGGCAAGTACGGTGCGGCGGGATTGTTCCTCCGCGCCGGGGACACGGTACTTCTGCAGCACCGTGCGCACTGGGTCGCTGACGGGGGGACCTGGGCGCTGCCCGGCGGCGCGCGCGACTCCCACGAGACCGCCGAAGAAGCCGCCCTGCGGGAAACAGTGGAGGAGTGCGGGATCGACACCTCCCTCGTAGTGGTGGAGAAGGCACTGGTCACCGCCGGCGAGGAGCCCGGGTGGACCTACACCACGGTCATGGCCCACACCACGACCGGCGCCCCCATCGACCTTGAGCCCAACGCAGAATCCATGGAGCTTCTGTGGGTTCCGCTGGACAAAATCAAGGAGTACGAGCTGCACCGGGGGTTCGAGTCGTCGTTGAGTGTGCTTTTGTGGCACGCTGAATCGCATGATTGACGTACAGCACCTGACCAAAGAATATGGCCAGGTCCGCGCGGTCGACGACCTCACGTTCCGGGTCGAACCCGGCGTGGTCACCGGCTTCCTCGGGCCGAACGGCGCCGGCAAATCAACGACGATGCGCATGATCCTTGGCCTGGACACGCCGACATCAGGCAGCGCGCTTATCGACGGTGTCCCCTACCGCTCCCTCAAACACCCCCTCCACAAGGTCGGGGCACTCCTGGACGCCAAAGCGATCCACCCCAACCGCTCCGCCCGCAACGCGCTGCTGTGGCAGGCACAAGCCTCCGGGATCCCCACCTCGCGCGTCGACGAAGTCCTCGACCTTGTCGGCCTGACCTCCGTGGCCGGTAAGAAGGCGGGCAGCTTCTCCCTCGGCATGGGACAGCGCCTCGGCATCGCCGCCGCCATGCTCGGCAACCCCGAGTACCTCATTCTCGACGAGCCCGTCAACGGCCTCGACCCCGAAGGCATCCGCTGGGTCCGCGAGCTGCTGCGCCGCTTCGCCGCCGAAGGGCGCACGGTGCTCGTGTCTTCCCACCTGCTCTCCGAGATGTCGCAGACCGCCGACCGGCTCGTCGTTATCGGCAAGGGCCGCCTCGTGGCCGCCGGGTCCGTCCACGAATTCATCAAGGAGAACTCCACCCTGACCACCGTTGTGCGCTCGCCGCACCTCGATCAGTTCGCTTCCGCACTGCACGCCGAGGGCATCGAGTTCTCCCAAGCCGCGGACCTCGACGGCCGCCCGACACTCGAGATCCCTGAGCGCTCCTCCGAGGACATCGGCGCCCTCGCTTTCTCCACCGGTGTCATGGTCACCGAGCTCACCGAGCGCCGCGCCACCCTCGAGGACGCCTACATCCGCCGCACCGAGAGCGCCGTCGAGTACCACACCGGGCTACCCGGTGCTCCTGCTCCGGCCGCTTCCAGCGATTCCACGACGGGAGAATACCGTGCTTAAAACAATGCTTTCCGAATGGACGAAGCTCCGCACCACCAAGTCTTTCTACTGGACAACCGGCCTCGCGTTCGTGCTCGCAGTTGTATTTGTGGCCCTCGCGGCGGCGTTCGACAACCCGGATTTTCCGCTGTACGCCGGAGCCCTCGTAGTCCAGCAGGTCCTGATCTACGGGCTCATCCCGATGCTGATCCAGGCGGCCATGGTGGTCACCACCGAGTACCGCTTCAACGTGAATTCCATCAACTTCGCCATCACTCCGCAGCGCTGGCAACTGGCCTTGTCCAAGCTCGCCGTCTACGGTCTGATCGCGGTGGTTCTCAGCATCATCATCCTTGTGGCCTCCTATACCGCCGGCGACCAGTTCGCCCCCTACCCGGTGGAGTGGACGACCAATGTCTTCGCCCGCCGCTCCTTCTGGGCCGTGCCGCTGGTGGTCTTCCTGTTGGTGATGATGACGCAGGGATTGGGGTGGATTCTGCGCTCCACAGCCGCAGTGGTGATGATCATGATCACGCTGCCGATCTTCGAGTTCGTTATCGGATTCATCCCCAAGATCGGCCAGAAAGTCCAGTTCATCGCCCCATTCCAGAACGCTATCCCGTTCGTGTTGAACTCCCAGTCCGATAAGCCGAACCCCTTCGGCGGCGACCCGCTGACTCTGTGGGGCTCGTTCGGAGTCTTTGCTGTGTGGGTGCTGGTCATCTACGCCATCGGGCTCCTCCTCCTGGAGCGCCGCGACGCCTAGACCGGTCGGGTGCTGCCCGCGCTGAGCTTTAAGCCCTTCACCTTTCACCCTTCACCTTTCGCCTGCGGATGGGAGTTTCCCTCCGCAGGTTTTCTCATGCCCGGCTATCTTGAGTCGGGCTTCCCCTCAACCGCTGCGGGACCAGCCGTGACGGGACCAACCGCTGCGGAACCAACCGTGGCGAGAGGCTGGTGAATCTGTTTGCTTTTTCCACTCACGCGTGCAAAGACCAAAAACCGTCTAGCTGGGCTTATAGATCTGAGCGCATGGATGGAAATCAAACAGATTCACCGGTTGGTGCGGACCAATCATTTTTGGAGTCGGTTTGGCACCGGTTTAGCGCGGGTTTAGTGCGGGTTTATGGGTTTAGGGGTTGGTTTGGGTGAAGGGGCAGAAATGGGAGTGGAAGAAAATGGGAGTGGCAGAAAATGGGAGGAAGGCTAAGTGCGGGGTGGTGCGGGTGTGTTACTGGAGCGCGGACGTCAGCTTGAGCACGTTGTCGACGTAGCGGCGGGACCACGGCCGCTGGCTCCACTCCTCAAGCGTGAGCTCGCGGGAAACCGAGAGGTAGGCGGCGGCGAGGTTGCACAACTCGGTGATGAGGGGGCCGCCCAGGACAAACAGGCTGTTCTCGTAGTTCAGGGAGAACGAGCGCATGTCCATGTTGGAGCTGCCCATGATCGCGATTTCCTGCAGGTCGGCGGCCGTGGCGGGGGAAGCAGTGGAAGCCGAGGAAGGGGAGGCGGCGGAAGTGGAAGCCGGGGCAGGGGAAGAAGAGGGGGAGCGGCGGAAGCCGGGGCAGGGGAAGGAGAAGAAGCCCACACCACCGGGTCGGCGATCGCGAACTTGGAGTGGAGGACATAGGGGGCGGGGAACTGCCAGATGTGGACGCCGGCCTCGAGAAGCTGCTGGTAATAGGCGGACTGGGCGTGCTGGACCATGAACTGGTCGGCTTTCTCGCCGACGAGCAGGTCGACGCGCACTCCCCGGTAGCAGGCGGTGGTGATGGCCTCGAGCATGGAGTCGTCGGGCACGAAATACGGCGAGCAGAGGATCAGCCGCTCACGGGCGTGGTGGATGAGGGTGTTGAACATCCGCAGGTTGGGCTCGGTGCTGTAGCCGGGACCGGAGGGGATGAGTTGGAGGACGTTCTGGCCTTCGAGTGGTCCGGGGGTGTTGTCGTACGGCGGGGTGATGTCGATGACCTCGCCGGATTCGGTGTACCAGTCGACGGCGAACATGGAGCCGAGGGAAGCGACGACGGGCCCGGTGAGCTCGACGAAGGAGTCGACCCATTGGCGGCCCTTCTTGACGTGGTTGCGCACGAGGTAGGAGCGGTCGATGAGGTTGAAGGATCCCATCATAGCGACGCGGTCGTCGATGACGATGAGTTTGCGGTGGTTGCGCAGGTCGGGCCGTCGGAAGCGCCACTGGAGCGGCAGGAGGGGCAGCATGAGGTGCCACTGGATCCCGGCGGCGGTCAGGCGGCGTTTGAAGGCGCGGAAGCCGGGGTATTTCTGGGAGCCGATGTGGTCGAAAAGTACGCGGACTTTCACGCCGCGTGCGACGGCCCGTTCCATCGCCTCGAAGACGGGGGCGGTGGTGTCGTCCCAGGCCTGGGCGTAGATCTCGATGTGGACGTGGGAGGTGGAGGCGTTGATAAGCTCCGCGATGCGCAGCATTGTCTTCTGGTAGTCGGACCAGAGCGCTTCCACGTGGCCTTCGACCGCGGGGTACCCGGTGAGCGTGCGGTTGAGGCGCGCCATGGACGCCACGTCGCCGCTGAGTCTCACGCTGGAGGGGACGTCGGGGAAGTCGGCGTGGACATCGTTGATCTCGGCGTGCGCCTCCTTCTGGATGCGGTGGCGGCGCCGCGACAGGTAGGTCGAACCGAAGAAGAAGTACAGGGGTAGCCCGAGGAACGGGATGAGCAGGATGATGAGCAGCCAGGCGTTCGCGCTGGACGGCTTGCGGTTTTCGGGGATGACGCCGATCACCACGAATTTGATCGTGTAGTCCACGATCATGAAGATGAGCTGCCAAGTGGAGAGGTCGGGGATCATCGGACGTCGTCGATAAGCAAGCGCGTCACGTCGTAATCCGCGACGACGGGTGCGTGGTCGGATGCGCCCTTGCCTTCGCGCTCATGCTTATCGACGAACCCCCTTCCCTTAAGCCCCGTCAACTGGAAATCGATGAGCATGCCTTCATTCTTTTGGAAGCGCATCGCCTTGTAGTCCCAGTACGAGTACGGTTCATCATGCTCCACGGGGGCGAGACCGGACTCGAGGAGGTTGCCGAAGGCGGCGCGCTCCGGTTCCGTGACGTGCGTCTTGCCCTCGAAGAAGGCGCGGTCCCAGACGTCGGAGTCGGTGGGGGCGATGTTGTAGTCGCCGCAGAAGACCTGCGGGGTGCCTGGTTCGACCGCCTCGGCGAGACGCCAGAGGTACTCGAGCTTGTAGTCGTAGTGGCGGTCGCCGATTTCGCGCCCGTTCGGGATGTAGAGGCTCCAGATCTCGACGCCGCCGCAGGTGGCGCCCACCGCGCGGGCTTCCCGGTCCTGCGGTTTGTCGGGGTCCTTGTTGAAGCCGGGCTGGTTGGGGAAGTGGTCCCGCACATTGTCCAGCCCCACCCGGGAGATCAGCGCTACACCGTTCCACTGGTGATAACCGACGTGGGCGACCTCGTAGCCCGCGGCCTCGAAGGCCGAGTACGGGAATTTATCGTCCGAGCACTTCGTTTCCTGCATGGCCAGAACGTCCACGTCGTTGCGCTCCAAGAAAGCGACGGCGCGGTCGGCGCGCGTGCGCACCGAGTTGATGTTCCACGTGGCAATCCGCATGCGATCTAGACTAGATCACGCACGGCATTCAGTCTTTCAGGGTGGCGTAGCGGTGGCGGTGGTGCTCGACGAATCCGAGTTTGTCGTACAGCCCGATGCCGGCATCGTTGCTGGCGAGGACCTGCAGGTACGCGTCCGTCGCGCCGCGCGAGGCACCCCAGCGGAGCATGTGCCAGCCCAGCTGAGTGCCCAGACCGCGGCGCCGGTGGCCGGGGGCGACCTCGACCGCCGAATAGCCCAGCCACACACGCCCGTCGTCCGAGGACGTGATGGTGCCACGGGTGATTGCGACTGTTTCCCCGTCGCCGTCAGCCAGTAAGCGGCCGAAGCCGAGTTCCCCGTCGATCTCCTCGGCGAGCTCCTTGAGAGCTTCCGGAGGCAGCGGCTGGCCGCGGAAGTGGTACATGCCCAGCCAGGCGGCATCGGGGTGAGAGTCGACGCGGAAGGTGGGCAAGGGAGCTGGCTCCGTGAATTCCGCCGCCTCAGACAGGTCAGCAAGGTCATCCTGGTCGGGGAGATCCGCGAGTGACCGTGTCATGGTGATGATCTCCGGCCCCAGCTCCCACCTGTCCGGGTCGCGCTGGATGAGGTTGAGCGCCGGTTTGCCGATGCGCTCCGGAATCAACAACTGCACCGGCATCCCGCGGGAGCGGTAGAAGTCCGTGATCGCGTCGATCGGGACGGGCTGCAGGCCGGCAGAGTGGCCGATCGGGGTGGCGCTGTTGGAGCGCTCGGTGATGGAGGCGCCGGAGCGGGCGAGCCAGGCGTCGATAAGCGAATGTTCTTGGCCAGGGAACGCGCGAGCCGTGGCTGTCTCGACGGCGCGGATGTCGCTGTTGCGGATGCGGCGCGGGCTGAGACGGCGGACGATGAGCGGCTCGTCGATGCGGATCGCCTCGGCGTCGGACGGCAGGCCGCCGACCTTCTGCGGGCACACGACCAGCGGGTCGAGGGTGACAATGTGGCCGATCACATCTGTGGCGTGGTTGCCGTGGCGGCGGCGCACCACCACTCGGTCGCCCGGCGCAAGCGGTTCGGAGCGGAACACTAGTGGCCGAACGGGTCCTCGTCCACGCCCGGCATCCACGTGCTGCCCGCGTGGTCCCAACCGTTGCGCTTCACCGCGCGCTTCGCCGCGCGCTTGTGGCGGCCCGTGAGAACATCCAGGTAGACATAGCCGTCAAGGTGGCCGACCTCGTGCTGCAGGCAGCGGGCGAAGAAGCCGGTGCCTTCCACCTCGATCGGCTTGCCGTTCTCATCCAGGCCCGTGACCTTTGCCCACTCTGCGCGGCCGGTGGGGAACGTCTCGCCGGGGACGGAAAGGCATCCTTCGTCGTCATCATCGGCCGGCATCGTTTTCGGGATCTCGCTGGTCTCCAGCACCGGGTTGATCACCGTGCCGCGGCGCATCGTGTCCCCGTCCGGGCAGTGGTAAACGAACAGGCGCTTATTCACGCCGATCTGGTTCGCCGCCAGCCCCACGCCGTACGCCGCATCCATCGTCTCGTGCATGTCAGCGATGAGCTCCTGCAATTCCTCCACCGGCTCCGTCACCGGTTCCGTGGGCGTGTGCAGGACAGGGTCGCCGTAAATGACAATCGGTCGGATCATTACCTCAGTATAGGATCGATCCGTGGACTCCTTTGACTTAGCCGTACTCGACTTCGCCGGCCGCGCTCCCCGCAGCCTCGGCGCCCGCGAAGACGCCATCAGGGCTGAGCTGGGCATATCGCCGTTCCGCTACTACCAGCGCCTCAACGTGCTTATCGACGACCCCGCCGCCCTCGCCGAACGCCCCCAGCTTGTGCGCCGGCTGCAGCGGATTCGGGAGCAGCGGGTTCTCGGCGGGGGGTAGGCCTGCGGGCTTTGCGATCTGGGCGGCCTAGTCGACCTAGTCGGCTTGGGTGGTCTGGCGGGCTTAGGTGGTCTGGCGGGCTTGGGTGACCTAGGGCGGCTCGTTGCGGGCCTGTTTCCAGCTCGAAAATCGCAGAAGGTAACGATCGAACGGTAACAATGCTCTTTTTCAGCGGTTTATGTCTCTAAAGGTGAGCATTATGGACCGTTGTTACCGTTCGATTGTTACCGTTCATAGATTGGGCTCCGCGAGGTCGGCGGTAATCCGCTGGTGCCGGCCGGGCGCGCCCCCATCCTGAAGCAGGTACATCCGATACGCATTTGCCTGAGGTGTCGGACGTTTCGGCGCGTCGCGCGATGAATGGCCATTGCCGTTCATTAGGGTGACGGCTGTGACTAATGTGAATCCTGGTAATCGTGACCCGCGTAACGGCCGCTTCGGCGGCATCCGCAAGCTCTTCGGCCGAGACAAGAGCGAGGACCTGCTGCAGGACCGCGAGGACCTCGCGGACGACCTTGAACGAGATGACCTGGCTCAAGATGACCTCGTGGAGGACAACCGCGTGAAGCGGTCCCCGGCACAGGACCACGCGGCCGACCGCTACGAGACCGCCGGCGACGGCTCTTTCGACGAGGCGCTCGACGAGTACTACGACGCCCGTGACCAGTACGACCCACGTGAGGAGCGCGCCGCTCGCGAGGCCGCCGAGCACAAAACCGTCGAACGTGAAACCGTCGCGCGCGAGCCTGTGGCCCGCGGCAAGCACCACCGTCGCGAAGAGGTTGACTCTGACAGCTACGGCTACACCCACGGCCACAAAGAAGCAGCGGGCAGCACTGCCGCGACGATGGGGGCCGAAATCGGTGACTACGTCGATGGCGACAATAACTACGGGTACACCTCTAAGGAAGCCGTCTACGACGACCGCGCCGATTACGACAACTATGACGACGAGCTCGCGGACTCCGTCGAGGCCGACCGTGCCGGCCGTGCAGACCGCGCAGACCGCGATGACCGCGACGACCGCACAGTCGCCGCGCCGGTCACCCGCACCGCGACAGCCGGCACCGGCTCGAGCACCGCGGCAGCCGCAGGTGGCGTGCCTAAGCGCGGACTGGCGATGATCCTCATTGCGGTGGGGCTGCTGCTGGCGTTGTGGGCTGTGTACGCGCTGACCAAGGGCGGTGCTGATCACCAGGCTGCTAATGACCCGGCGGGCCAGTCGGTGCAGAATCAGAATGACCCGAACGTGCAGGGTCAGAACGGCGCGGGCCAGAACCCGAACGACCCGAACGCGCAGGGCCAGAACGCGCAAGGCCAAAACGGCGCGGGCCAGAACCCGAACGACCCGAACGCGCAGAACCGCCAGCCGGGCCAGGGTGGCACGCAGGGCAACGGCGCCGCCCCGGTGGGTGCGAACAACCCGATGACGGCTGAGAACGAGACGGTGAACATCTACAACAACTCGGCGATGCAGGACTTCGCTAACCGCGTGGCCGCCCAGGCCAACGAGAAGGGCATGAAGGTCGGCGAGGTCGGCAATATTCCTGGCGAGAGTGCGATCTTCGAGCAGAACACCGTTCTCTACGACCCGGCAACCCCGGGTGCGGAGGACCGTGCACGCGAGCTGGCAGACAAGGTTGGCGGCATCGCACTCGCCAACGACGACCGCATCCCCGCCGAGGCCAAAAAGCCCGGTTCCCTGACGCTGGTGCTGGCGGAGAACCGAGAGGTAGCTCTCTAGACGGCAGCCTAGGCTGGCCAGGCCAGCCGGAAGGAGAGGCCGAGCCTGAAATTAAACCCCGGACCGCCCCCGCAGAAACTTGCGCGGGGGCGGTCCATGCCGTATTCAGAAGGAATGACTGAGCCAGCAAACCAGGCCGTGATGGACCCGTTCCGGGACTTCGCCCGTTCGTCGGGTCCGAGCTTGGGCGTTGAGTGGGAAATCGCGCTCGTCGATCCAGAGACGGGGGATTTGGTGCCGCGCGCCGCGGAGGTCATCGAGGCGGTTGAGCAGCGGTGGCCGGAGACGCACCTGGAAAAGGAATTCCTGAAGAACACCATCGAGCTGGTCACGCCGGTGTGCGGCACGACAGCGGAAGCGATGGAGTACCTGCGGGCCACGAAGGACAAAATCCAGCAAGTGGCCGACGAGAAGAACCTGCAGTTGTGGGCGGGTGGCGGCCACCCCTTCGCGGATTTCCGCACGCAGCCGGTGGGGGACAAGCCGACCTACACGGAGATCATTAACCGCACGCAGTACTGGGGCAAGCAGATGCTGCTGTGGGGCACGCACGTACACGTGGGTATCCGGCACGAGGACCGCGTGTGGCCGATCATCAACGCGGTGATGACGAAATACCCGCACCTGCTGGCTATTTCCGCCTCAAGCCCGGCGTGGGAGGGCCTGGACACGGGCTACGCGTCGAACCGCACGATGCTTTACCAGCAGCTCCCCACCGCGGGCATGCCGTACCAGTTCGGTAGCTGGCAGGAGTGGGTGGAGTTCATGCGCGACCAGACGAAGTCCGGTGTTACGTCGCACACCGGCAGCATGCATTTCGACGTCCGCCCCGCCGCCAAGTGGGGCACCGTCGAGGTGCGTATTTCGGATGCGGCGACGAACCTGGAGGAGCTCGCCGCGGTCGTGGCGCTCACGCACTGCCTGGTCGTGCACTACGACGAGATGATCGACCGGGGAGAGGAACTGCCCACCTTGCAGCCGTGGCATGTGGCGGAGAACAAGTGGCGCGGTGCCCGGTACGGTCTTGAGGCCGAGGTGATCACCAGCAGGGACACAGATGAGCGTCTCGTCACGGATGAACTGGTGGACATGGTGGAGGAGCTGGGGCCCGTCGCAAAGCGTCTCGGCTGTGTCGACGAGCTGAACCTCGTGCTCAAGATTGTGGAAAATGGCGCGGCCTACCAGCGTCAACGCGAGGTGTACGAGCGGACGGGCACGTGGCGCGGGGCCGTGGACCAGGCGGTTGCGGAGCTTCGCGCCGGGCACCCCTAAAGCCCTGGCCCCGCAACCCAGCTCAGAAACCCGGTGTTAGATCCTGCGCTGCAGGTCCCCGGGGTGCTCGTTGATCGCAATGTCGTCCTCGTCGCCGTAGAGGCCTTCACGGCGGGAGACGCGGCCGAGTCGCTGTGCGGTGACCGGGTTTGTCATCAGGGCGAAGAGGACGAGCAGGAAGAGCATGCCCACGTCGCCGCGCTGGCCGACGTCGAAATGCTCGGAGCCGGTGAGTCGGAAGATCACGCCGAGAATGACCATGATCAGGCCGACGGTTTGCGGCTTGGTCACGGCGTGGATGCGGGCGAGCGTCGTGCGGAAGCGCGTGATGCCCACGGACGCGAAGAAGACCTGCAGCGCGCCGATGACGATGAAGATCAGCGACAGCACGTCGGAGATGAATTCCCAGGTCAGCATCCCTACAGTGCACCATCCCTCTTGCGGAAACGGGCGACGGACAGCGAGCCGATGAAGCCGAGCATGGCCACTACCACCATCGCGTTGACCACGGTGGTGTCCAGCGTCCAGCAGATATAGGTAGCCAGGGCGCACTGGATGGAGGCGACGACACCGTCCATGGCCACGACACGGTCCAGCGAATTCGGCCCGGTGATCAGCCGCCATGTGGTGATGAAAAACCCGGCGGCCAGCAGCACCGCCGCCACCGCGAGCACAGAATTGTAAATCGCGTCATCCATGTTTCTGGGCCTTTCTCTTCTCAAAAATAGCGATCATCGAGCGCTCAAGCTTATCGACGTCCGCCAGCGCCTTCTCCACATCCTTCTGCGTCCCCGCGGACAGAACGTGGATGGTCCAGGTGCGGTTCGCTAGATCGATGTCGGTGACACAGCCGCCGGGCTGGAGGTTGTAGGCGCAGGTGGCGAAGTACAGCGCCAGCTCGGAGTTGAGCCGCATCGGGACTTTGAAGATCGCGCTTTTGGGCGGGTCCGCCGGGCGCACCGCCAGCCAAGAGACCTGGACGGCGGCGACCAGCAGTTCGACGACCCACCTGACCAGGAACACGATCAGTTTGGGGATGTTCACGCTCACGCCGCCGGAGGGCAGTTTCGGCAGCGGCAGCAGCATGGTGATGACCATGCCCAAAGCGATGCCGGCAAAAACGTTGCCCCAGGTGAGCTCCCCCATGAGGAGCGCCCACATGAGCGTCATCCAGAAAATGAACCAGGGGCGGAAGCGGGCCGAGAAGTCCCGGAGGAAGGAGCGCTTCGGGTGCTTGCGCTGGGCGGGTGTGGAGGTCGTCGGGCTCATCGTGCGGCCTCCCCGGGGGTTTCGTCAGCGGGCTCGGGCACGGGCACCGTCGTCACGCCAGCGCTTGGTTCCTCAATGTCGTGGATGCGGTTGGTCAGGGAGTCGGAGTCGTTGACACGTGTGCCGTCGTCACGTGTGCTCTTGTCGAGGGTGCGGGAGGGGTTGGACCAGTCGCTTCCCAGCACGGCTGTGCGGTAGAGCGCGGTGTCCAGCACGGAGTCGGCGGCGCGGCCGGTGATGGCGGAGATGGGGCCGGCGAGGAACGTGATAGCGACGGACGCGGCGACGAGCGTGGCGGTCGATGCGACCATGCCGGCAGGAACGCGGCCCGCGTCCTGGCTGTCCTCGAGGGCGACGGTGTCGGAAATATCGCCGAGAGGGCTAACGCGGACGGAGACTACATTGCCTTCGGGGGCATCGGAACGGTCACGGAGGAACGCCTTGGACCAGACGATCATCATGGCGTACAGGGTGAGCAGCGACGTCACCACGGCACCGATGATGAGGACCCAGGAACGCCAGGACCCCTCCTCGGC